>JALHNI010000181.1 GCA_022843605.1 Bryobacter sp. | reverse complement strand
GCGTGATCGTCCTTCAGACCCAACCCGGCAGCCCCTCCGCGCGCGCCGGACTCCAGGCCGGCGACGCCATCGTCGCCATCAACGGCTACGCCCTCGCCCAACTCGATACTGACCAACTTGTGGGCCTGCTGGGCCAGGCGCGTTCCATGAAAGTGAAACTCGACGTCTATCGCCAGAACTCGCCGCGGCTGCTCGAGTTTTTCCTCTCTCCGGCGGCGATTGACCAACCAACCGTCGAACGTGCCTTTATTCTCTCGCCGGGTATCGGATATCTTCGGGTCGGCGGCTTCGAGGTAAAGACCGGTAAGGAGATTCGCGCCGCCATCGAGAAGTTGGGGGGCGCGCAGCTAAAGGGGCTCGTGCTCGATCTGCGCAACAATCCCGGCGGCGTCGTGGGTGCCGCCATTGAGACAGCTTCCCTCTTCCTGAAACCGGGTCAGCGGATCTTCTCGGTTCGCGGCCGCAGTAAGGAGGCGGAGAATGTCGATGTCGCGTCCAGCGCCACGGGTTACTCATTTCCACTTGCGGTCCTGGTGAATGACAAGAGCGCGAGCGCCTCCGAGATCATTGCCGCCGCCATGCAGGAGCATCGCCGTGGCTTCGTCATCGGGCAGCCGACCTACGGTAAAGGCTTGGTGCAGAGTGTCTTTCCGCTGAGTAACAAGTCGGCCTTGGCTCTCACTGTGGCGTACTATTACACTCCTCAGGGCCGCAGCCTGCAAAGGCCGCTGCGCGACAGCCAAATCGATGCCACATTGGCCACCAGCGCCGGTGGCCTTCGCCCCGAATATCTCGTCAATCCTGAAGCGCAAACCAGACTGCGCATAGCCCTCGACGCTTCGGGCTCATTCACCACGTTCGCCACCGAATACACCCGCCGTGAGAAAGTAACTCCCGAGTTCGAAGTGTCAAACCAGTTACTCGATGTTTTTCGAAGTTGGATCGGCGAGCGCCGGATTCAGCCCGGCGTCACCGAATGGGTGACGGACACCGCCTGGATCCGTAGCCGTCTGCGCCAGGAGATCTTGAACCAAGGTGTGAGCGTCGAGCGCGGCGACGAGATCGAACTGGCGCGTGATCCTCTCGTGAACCGGGCGCTGGACCTAATCCGCCCGGTAAGGTAAACTGAAAAACGTAGCAATTTATTTTGCCTTGTTTGCTCAGTCGCCCATGTTGTCCTGTGCACGTGGCGCAACCGTGATCGAACACCCTTGCCACCCCGCCTGATGTGGCTCAACGATTTCACCCGAGGTATTCATGGCCACCAGAAAAGTAACGACCACCACATCCGCTGCAGCCGCGGCACCGGCGAAAGCCGCCGCTCCGAAGAAAGCTTCCGTTCCCAAGAAAGTCGCCCCGGTAGCGGCTGCCCCAAAGCCGGCCGCCTCCAAGCCGACAGCCCCGAAAAAGAAAGTAGCTGCCGCCGCTGCGCCGGGCGTGATCTCCGTAGAGACACTGCAGGACGAGATTCGCTCGGAAGCCTACAATTACTTCATCCAGCGCGGCTACCGCCCCGGCGACCCCGTCGCCGACTGGCACCGCGCCGAAGACTCAGTCCTCCGCCGCCACGGCCTACGTTAGAGCGATCAGACTCGTTCCGTCACCCCGTCAAACCGCATAAACCGGAAGTCAGGCATGTTCTCCGCGAACATGCCCTTGCATTCGCGCAACAGTTCGATGGCCACCGCCTCATCGGATCTGAGACGCGTCCGAACTGTCCCGCACTAACGTCATCTCCTGACAGAACCGATCGAGCTGCGGAACGCCGCGCGACTTCATAGGGCTTCTGGTTTCGTCGGCCAAGCTGTGTAACATGAGAGCATGACAACCGCTGACGTTCTTGCTCAGTATCACCAACGCTTGGGTGAATTGCAGTCGGCGATGGGATCGATTCAAACGAAGCAGGGTGTCGCCATCGCGATTGTCGCCTTTGCGATCGCCTTCGCCATAGCAGCCGGCATCCTAGCCTATTCGCGCCAAACCATGCCGGTCTGGTATCCACCGTTGGCGCTGCCCCCGGTACTGGTTTCCATTCGCAACTACGGGCGAAGGCGATTGGAGGTCCAGCGATTGAAGCGTCTTCGAGAGCACTACGCGCGAGGCGAGTCACGGGTGGATGGACGCTGGATGGGCCAAGGGCATCAGGGTGCGGAGTTCGAAGTGGCTGGCCACCACTACTCCAAGGACCTGAACCTGTTCGGCGAGGGCTCGCTATTCGAGCGCTTGTGTACAGCCCGGACTCACTTGGGCAGGGAGAGGCTCGCCCACTACATCAAGGAACCCGTGACGCTGGAGGAGGCCCGCAGCCGCCAAGCCTCGGTTCGTGAACTCGCCGCCCGCACGGATCTGCGTGAGCGGATCGCGTTGCTCGGTCAGAACGATTTTGAGCAGTCAAAGTGGCGGACGTTTGCTGCTTGGCTGGACACGCCTCCAATCAACCGGGCCTCTTCGTTGAAGCCCGGCGTGTTGACCAGCAGTTCCTGCCAACTCGCCTTATTGCTGATTGTCCTGGTGGCTCCTTCTCAATGGCCGACTCTTTGGCCGGCAATTCTTGCGGTAACCGCGGCACACGGAATCGTGGGGGCGGCGCTTCTGACATGGACGCGAGGCGTACTCGCGGCGACAAACCCGGTTACTGGCGAAATGCGGATGATCCGTGAGGGCTTGGCATTGCTTGGCGCTCAGTCGTTCTCCAGCCCGAAGCTCGCGAACTTGACATCTCGAGCCATCGGCGCAGAACGGGCGATTGGCCAACTGGACCCGTGGTTCTTCGTTCTTAATCAACGGAGCAAAGACTGGTGGTATCAGTTAACGCTATGGCTGGCGCTCGGCACCCAGAGTGCCCTCGCAATCGATGCGTGGAAGAACCGTTACAGGAAAGCGTTGTTGGACTGGCTCGATGCGTGGGCCGAATTCGAGGCGTTGAGTGCCATCGCCGGCTATGCCTTCGAAAATCCCGAAGACTGTTGGCCTGAGATTAAAGGCGGCTCGGCGTTTTTCGAGGCGACTGAGTTAGGTCACCCACTCCTGGCACGGCCCGGCTGCGTCCGCAACGACATCGAATTGGGCTCCCCCGTCCGTATGTGCGTGATCAGTGGGTCAAACATGTCCGGCAAGAGTACACTTCTTCGTTCGATCGGCCTCGCTTCGGTTCTGTCTTCGGCTGGCGCCCCGGTCCGGGCGACAAGACTCAGCTTGGCCGCCATGCGGGTGTGTGCCTCGATCTCGATTGTCGACTCGCTTGGCGAGGGAAAGTCCAAATTCCTCGCCGAGGTCGAACGTCTCCGGGATATGCTTGACGCCTCAGTCAGCCAGCCGGTTCTGTTCCTGATCGACGAGATATTCAGCGGAACAAATTCGCGCGACCGACAATTGGCCGCCAATGCCGTGGTTCGTACGCTGATCGAGCGCCGGGCGATCGGTGCAGTGTCAACCCATGACCTCTCGTTAACCTCGCTAGCGGACCATAAGGGTAAGAACGTCCATATGGCCAGTTCAGGCTGCAATCCGCTTGACTTTGATTACCGCCTCAAGCCAGGTGTGACATCGGAAACGAATGCGCTTGCTATTGCCCGGATGGCAGGCGTTCCGATCTGAGTTCCGTCACCAACTTGAGTGTTGTTTGAAAACCTCGGACGCCTTGGGGGAGATTGCACGCCGACCAGCCACGCAGGGTCGAGGAGAGCCCGTTGTGATGTCAGTTGGAAGGCCGATAGCCCGGACCGCGGAGGGCGCGACCAGGCAGGGCGCCCGTGTGCTGGCCGCCATCAACGACCAACGTGCCGTTCACCCAAACGTAGGCAATCCCGGTCGAGAGCTGATGCGGAGTCTCGAAGGTTGCGCGATCGATCACCGTCGCCGGATTGAACACCACCACATCCGCCTTCAGCCCTTCGCGCAGCAGCCCCCGGTCGGCAATCGAGAGCCGATTGGCGACAGCCGAAGTCATTTTCCGGACGGCCTCTTCCATCGGCATCACGCTCTCTTCCCGCGTGTACTTTCCGAGGACACGCGGGAACGTACCATAAGTCCGAGGATGCACGGGCGACTTGTTGACCTCGGGGTTCGCGCCGCCGGCGTCGGTGCCGATCTTGATCCACGGCTGCTTCAACTGCAAGGCCAGGTTCTCTTCGCTCAACATGAAATAGATGGTGGCAATCCGCTGCCGCTCGGAAACCAGCAAATTCAGCACCACCTCCGGCCATGGCTTGCCCATCGCCGCCGCGACCTCCGAAAGGCGCTTACCCACATACTGTTGATGCTCCGGCTTGCGCAGACCCACCAACAGCACGCCTGCCGGAGAAGCCTGCAGACAGCGGCTTTCCCAGGTGTCGTCCGGCTTCACCATCTCGGCGAGTAGCTTTTGCCGAATCTCCGGATTCGCTAAGTTCTCGAACAATTTGCCGTCCGCCGCGGTCCAATCCGGCAGACAGGCGGTGAGTCCCGTGCCGCTCGCCGTGTACGGATACATATTGGCCTGCACATCGATCCCGCGCGCCCGTGCCTCATCGATCGTTTTGATGGCCAGCGGCATCTTCGGCCAATTCTGCGCGCTCACCGCCTTGAGGTGGTAGATCTCCACCGGCACCTTGGCCTGCTGCCCAATCTCAATGGCCTCGTCGATCGCTTCCAACAGGCGATCGCCCTCTGAGCGAATATGCGAAATGTAGACTCCGCCGTAAGGCGAAATCGCCTTCACCAATTCCACCAGCTCCTTGGTGTCCGCGTAAGACCCCGGTGGATAGATCAGGGCCGAGGCGATACCATAAGCACCGTCACGCATCGCCTGCTCCGCCGCCTGACGCATCTGCGAGAGTTCGTCGGGCGTTGCCTTCCCCATTGCCATCCCTTTGCCATAGGCCCGGAGAGTCGCCGCGCCAATGAACGAGCCAAAGTTCGAACCGGAGCGATGTTGTTCCATGGCCTGCAGCCAGGCGCTAAAGCGAGGATAGCGAAATGTATCCGGCCCGCTCATCTCGCGCACCTTCTCATAGAAGGGCGCATTCGTGTCATTCTCGCCCATGATTTCGGTCGTGATACCCTGCGTCACCTTACTCACCAGCCGTCCGTCACCACGGCCCAGCAAGTCGAAGCGCACATGGCTCTGAATGTCGATGAAGCCTGGCGCAATCACGTGGCCCGTCGCATCGATCCGCCGCTTGGCCGTCGCGGAACGCAACATCCCCGCCGGTTTGATGGCTGCGATGCGGTCTCCCGAGATCGCTACGTCGCCCAGGAACCACGCGCCACCCGTGCCATCCATGACACGACCGTTCAGGATGACCGTGTCGTACGTCTGGGCGGACAGCATCGAGCCCATCATGAACAGCAGTGAAATCGGTCGCATCTCTATTCCTTTACTCGGGCCTTTACTCGGGGAAACGTCTGCGTAAAGTCCGTACCCAGGCCTGAGCCAGGACCGGACAGGCCGCCAGTTCCATCGTCAATTCGCGATTCGTCTTGGCTACATGCATCACTTGGTTCGCCCGCTCGATCGTCCATTCCGGGTGCGGACGCTCCGCCAAGACCATCACGTCGCCCGCCTCAACCATACCTTCACGCTGGACGCGCAAGTACCAGCCGGTGCGGCCCGTGCGTACGATCCGCACCACCAGGTCTGGGATACCGTAACGCCGCGCCTGCTTCCAGCATGGCTGCCTTGGCTGGCTCACCTGCACCCGCGCCGTACCGACGTCATATACGTCGCCCAAGCAAACGGTTGCTTCGGTGAGCCCCTGCACCGTAAGGTTCTCGCCGAATGCGCCAGCCGGCAGGCCGTTAGCAAAGAGTTCGCGGCGCCACCGTTCAGAATGCTCTTCACTGTAAACGAGAACTGCCTTGTCGGCCCCGCCGTGGTTCTCCAGGTCCGCATGACCATCGCCAGCCAGTCCGTCGGTGGAAAGCGCCACCCGACCGGCCACCGGATCCTTGAAGGTAGCCGAGGTCCACGGCTGGCCATGCGGATCCATCGTCCGAGGCAATCCGACCTGTACAGAGACGACGCGGCTCGTCACTTCTTCGTAACCGGCTTGGCGGCAGGCACCGCCGTCTTAAGGGCCGGCTTTACCGGCCTGACAGCGGGCTTCGGGGCAGGAGTCACCGGCCAAATCGGAGTCCCCTTCGGGAACCGCTTGATCGTCACCGTCTTCATCCCGACGGGAACGTTCGGCTTGTTCCCTTCACCGGTGGGCACATTCACCACCCTCTCTGCGACCTCCTGGCCTTCCACCACGATGCCGAAGATCGGGTGCTTGCCGTTCAAATACTCAGGCAAGCGCTGCGTCTTCGTCGTAATAAAGAACTGGCTGCTGCCCGTGCCCGGGCCCGCATTCGCCATCGCCAAGAGGTACGGTTTGTCGAATGCCAAGCTGGGATGAAACTCATCCTGAATTGGATCCGTGCCGCCAAATCCCGTCCCCAGCGGATCGCCGCCCTGAATCATGAACTCTGGAATCACGCGATGGAAGACGAGACCGTTGTAAAGCGGGCGCCGGACGCGCCGTCCGGTTTTCGGATCCGGGAATAGCTTGGTACCGCGCGCCAGGTCGACAAAATTGCGCACGGTAATCGGCATCTCTGACTCATAGAACTTGATGATGATTCGTCCGAAACTCTCCGTCCCTTGCACAATATCGAAGTCAGCATAGAGGCCAGGCTCGCGGTCAGGCTCGGGAGGAACCACCGGCTTCGGCTTGGCAGGCACTACCGGCCTGGGCTTCGCCGCAACGACGGGCTTTGCCGCCGCTGGCTTTGCGGCTACCGTCGGCTTGCTTGCAGCAGGCTTGGCGGGAGTCGCCGCTTTGGGTACCGCTGGCGTTTGCGCCAGAAGCATCCCGGCGGCGAGCAAACAGGAAAGAAACAAACGATTCATACTTCAAGTTTATAATCGGGCCAATGAAGCTGCTCAGCATTTTGATGGCTCTTCCGCTTTGGGCCGTGGAAACACAACAAATCCGGTTGCTTTCCACCACCGACCTGCATGGCTGGATCACTGGCTACGATTACTATGCCGCGAAGCAATCCGGTCGCGGCTTGGCCAAGATCGCCACCCTCGTCCGCCAAGCTCGCGCCGAGCAGCCTGCCAGCCTGCTGATCGATTGCGGCGATACCATTCAGGGCTCTCCCCTCGAAGCCGTCCACCAGCTGGCCGTGCGCGCCGGCGCCACTAAGGCGCTCGACCCCATGATGTTGGCCATGAACGCGCTCGGTTATGACGCCATGGCGATGGGGAACCACGAGTTTAACTTCGGCCTAAAGAATCTCTTCGCCGCCCGGGCTCACGCCAAGTTTCCCTGGCTGTCCGCCAACACCATTGCGGCGCCGGGTTCGCCCGCCTTTGTGCCCTACGTCATCAAGAACGTTAAGGGAGTACGCATCGCGATTATTGGCCTCACCACGGGAGGCATTCCCGCATGGGAGAAGCCCGAAAACTACACCGGCTACCATTGGATCGATCAAGTGGAAGCCGCGCGGGAACGTGTGTCTGAAGTGCGCGCCACGGGAGTGGACGCGATTGTTCTCGCCGTCCATGGCGGTCTGGACCGCGATCTGAAAACCGGCAACGTCCGCCCCGGCGAAATGCCCAACGACAATCTGGTCCATCAGCTCGCCACGGGCCTGCCTGAGGTTGACGTAATTCTGTACGGCCATTCCCATTCCACCAACGAGGGAACGAAACTCGGGAATGCTTTGATTGTCCAGGCACGCAACTGGGGCCAGAGCTTAGCGCAGGTCGACCTGGACTTTGAGAAGACCGCTACCGGCTGGAGGCTCATCGACAGGAAGAGCAAGCTGATTCCGGTTACCGATTCCACAATCGATGACCCTGAGATCCTCCGGATTGCGCAGCCCTATCACGAAGCGGCCGAGCGCTATCTGAACACGCCCGTCGCCCATTCAGCCGTCAGCATGACAGGAAGCCGCGCGCGCATCGAAGACACCCCGCTCATTGATGCCGTGCACGAAGCCCAAATGCACTTCTCCCAGGCAGACGTCTCGTTCACGGCGGTCTTCAACCCCGGCGTCCGCATCAAGAAAGGCCCGGTCACAGTGCGTGAAATGGCCGCGCTCTACATCTACGACAATGAACTTTTTGCCGTGGAGGGCAATGGCCGCATGGTGCGTGAAGCACTCGAGAACGCTGCGCGGTACTACCAGAGTTGCCGCGACGTCGCCTGCGCTGGGCCGCTCACCAACCCCAACGTCCCGGGCTTCAACTTCGACATCGCCCAAGGCGTCAGCTACACCATCGACCTCACCAAGCCCGTCGGGCAACGGATCGGCAACCTTACTTACCGGGGAAAAGCGCTCAAGGATGACCAGCCACTCCGGATTGCCATCAACAACTATCGCTCCGGCGGCAGCGCCGGCTACACCATGTTTCGGGACGCCAAAATCGTCTATCGCTCAGGCAAGGAGATCCGCGAGTTGCTGATCGACTACTACACCGCGAAGAAGCAATTGCCCGAAAAGGCGGACGGCAACTGGCAGTTGCTCCCCGCCAATGCGCGCAGCACCATCGAAGCCGAAATTGCCGCCGCAGCGGCGAGCCGCCGATAGCTCAATTTACAGAGCGAGCATGCGTTCAATCGGTAACCGGGCGCGGGCAATGGTATCGGCGGAAAGTTCCACTTTTGGACTGAGATCACGCAGGCAATCGCGAAGCTTTTCGAGGGTGTTGCGCTTCATATAGGGGCATTCGCTGCAGTTGCAGTTCTCGTTGTTCACAAACCAGAACTTCTTGTGCGGCGCGCGTTTCTCCAGCGAAAAGCGTACACCGCTTTCGGTCATCACAATGAACTCGTTGTGCGGATGTGCAATGGTCCAATCAATCAGGGCCGAGGTACTGCCGATATAGTCGGCGTGCGCCAGCACGTCGGCGGGGCATTCGGGATGAGCCACGATCATCGCGTCAGGATGCTCGGACTTCATCTTCAGCAGACGCCTCGACGGAAACGTAGCATGAACCATGCAAGCGCCCTGCCAGATCTTCATGTTCTGACGGCCAGTTTCCTTCTTGACGTAATTGCCGAGATTGACGTCGGGAAGAAATAGAATCGGCTGATCGGCCGGGATGGACTGCACCACTTTCACGGCATTGCGTGATGTGCAAATGATATCGCTCTCGGTCTTCACGCCCACCGAAGTATTGATGTAGCTGACAATGACGTGATCGGGATGCCGGCGGCGAAACGCGCGCACTTGTTCGGTGGGGCAGGAGTCTACCAGACTGCACCCCGCTTCATGATCCGGCACGATTACCGTCTTGTGCGGGTTCAGGACCTTGGCGGTTTCCGCCATGAACCAAACGCCACAGAAGGCGATCACGTCGCCCTCGAAGTCTTTGGCCTTGCGAGCCAGCTCGAGAGAATCGCCGATCGAATCGGCAAGTTCCTGGATCTCGGCGTCCTGGTAGTGATGCGCCAGGATGCAGGCGCCGCGTTGGCGCTTGAGGTCGAGAATCTCTTCAGTAATGGAGGCCGTGGCGATCATTTCGCCTTCAGTGTAGCCCACGTCGGCCTCGCCTGCGACAGTCGGCCGGTTAGGCGCGCTGACGGCTGCGCCAAGCCTCGATCAGCACCGGGGCCACCGAGATTAGAATGATCGCCAGAATCACCTTTTCCAGATTCTTCCGCACAATCTCCTGGTCGCCAATGAAGTAGCCGAGCAGCGTGAGGCTCATCACCCAGCCGATTCCGCCGAAGATGTTGAAACTGAGAAAACGCGAGTAGCTCATTTGCGCGACACCGGCCACGAAGGGCGCAAAAGTCCGGATAATGGGGACGAAACGAGCATAGATGATCGTCTTGCCACCGTGCTTCTCGTAGTAAGCCTGCGTCTTACGAAGATGCTCCTGCTTAAACCAGCGCGAATCCGGGCGATTGAAGATCGGCGGCCCTGCCCGTTTGCCCAATTGATAACCCACCGCATCGCCGATGACGGCAGCGGAGATCAGCAGAATGTTGATGAGAACGATATTGAGTTTTCCGAGACCGGCCACCATCCCGACGATAAACAACAAGCTATCGCCCGGCAAGAGGAACCCGACCAGCAAACCAGTCTCCGCGAAGATAATGACCCAAAGCACTGCGTAGCTGGCCCAACCGGTCAGCGTATTGGTGAGGAGGTCCTGGAGCCGTTCGGCGTTGAACAGCGTCCGGAAGAGGTCAATGATGGTATCCATTCGGAGGAAGGTTGGCTGCCGCTAGAAGGCAGCCACAACCTTTTGTCGCGCGTCCTCGTAGATCTTGACGGTTCCGGCGCGGACCAGTTCTTCCAGAAGGCCGGCTTCGAACAAGTCCATCCGCTCACGGGCCTTCTTCTGCCGCAGACGATCGACAATCGCGCTGCGCTCGGAAGCAAACTTGCTCAAGTCCGGTTCGATCCGTTCCTTGACCCGGAAGAAAATGTGCTTGCGATCAACGGACACGGGACCCAAGACGGTATTCAGTGGCGCGGTGAAGGCTTCGGAAAAGGCGCTAGCCGCGCCCACCCCTTCAACGAATCCAGACCGACCAAAGGAATCGGGAGTTTTGTTTTCGGCGCTGTAAACCTTGGCCAATGACGCGAAATCCGCTCCGGAAGCCTTAGCTGCCGAGGTGAAGGCGGCAAACTTCTCGTTGAACATTTGAATCGTTCGTTTCGCCGTTTCGGTCTGGCGAATCAGGTCACGAGCTTCCTCGAACGTCATTCGTTCAACCGGGTGCGTTTCGCGCAGGATCGGGATCACCATCCGGCCATTGGGAACGGTGATCGTGCTTCCAACTTCGCCCTTCTTCATGGACAGCAACGCAGATTGAATCTCGGGCACGGGTCCCAAATCGCCAAATCCGGTACGCTGATCGGCCTTATCGCCCTTCAGCACCACTCCGGCGTACTTGGCGGAAATCGCATCCAACTGGCTGGGCGACTTGATCAGTTCAAGACGTGCCGCATCGGCGTTGGCGGCCATCCGCGATGCAGCGGCATCCTTGTTCAACTCTGCCTTCAACTGATCGCGCACTTCCTCGAACGGCTGTAGGCGAGGCTCCTGCTTCTCGAGGAGTTGCAGAATGTGGAAGCCGAACTCGGTCTTCACGACATTGCTGATCTCATTCGGCTTGAGGGAGAACGCGGCGGCTTCAAAGTCTTTCACGGTTTGACCGCGTACGATGTATCCCAGGTCTCCGCCATTGGCCTTGCTTCCAGGGTCATCCGAATACTTCTTTGCCAGTTCGGCGAAATTGCCGCCTGACTTCACTTGCTTCAGAATGTCTGCGGCAAGGGTTTGAGCCTTAGCCACATCGGCCGGCGATTTCTCGGTCGTTTTCACCAGAATGTGTCGGACCTTCAACCGCTCAGGCTGCCGGAAACGGTCCTGACTCGATTGATAAAGTTTGCGTAGATCGTTATCGTTCACCGGAAAGGACATGGCCGTTCGGGCTTCATCGAAAACGAGCAAGCTATAGCTGTAGCGAACGGAATGGTTGTAGGCCCCGGGCTCACGATCATAAGCGGCCTTCAAGTCAGCATCGCTCAGTTGAATGGCATTTCGATACGCATCTTCCGACAGCGACAGATACTCGATTTTGACCTTCTCGTTGGAAGCCCGGTAGTCGTCCATCAGTTCCTTGTCCGTAACGACGACGCTATCCTCGATCATTTTGCCCATCCGTTCAATGGCAATACTGCGGCGCACGTTGGCCTCGAACTCGGCGACGTTCATGCCGTTCTGCGCCAGAAACGCCTCGTAGGCTTCCTTCCCCATAAACTGCCCGTTCGGGAAGAGCTGGGGAACGCGGGACCGAATGGTTTCGGCCAGATCCTTGTCGGAGAGCGAAAGTCCCATTTTACTGGCCTGTAAGGCCATCACCCGGCTGGAAATCATCGAGT
>JALHNI010000180.1 GCA_022843605.1 Bryobacter sp. | reverse complement strand
TTGGGACCCTGAGAAGGGCGATTCGCGCGCTGGACCCTGTTCCCCCTGGTCGTCTGGCGCGAAACGCAGCGCGTCCGCGAAGCCACCAAGCCTTAGGGGCGAGGCCGACGGGCCGGACGCAGCCGTAGTCGATGTCGGTGTCGTTGTGCATGAGGGTCTCCGGTGGAGAGGGTAGCATGGAGGGGGTGGGGGCAGGGGGGGGGTTGTGGATCTAAGTAGCTTGTTTTTAGTTGGTTGTGAGGGATCAATTGTGCGTGAATGGGGCTTTGGCGCGGGTGTGTTTCCGCGTGATGTCGTCCCCGAACGCCCGCGCCAACCTCGCACCGGAGAGGTCCGAACTAGACAGCCCGCCCGAACTTCGGGTCCGCTCCGTGGGTCCCGCCTGAACTGTTGCAAACTCTGCAACAGTTCGATTGCGGCCCACGCCAATCACCACCAGCCCAACTATCCGGAAATTCCGGATAGTTCCATCCGTCCCCTTCCAGCCGCCAACAGCACCCTGAACGTTAGTGAGGGGAAGTCCATCTCAAGTGGATCCAGCCTGAAGCCGCCCTCGCCCGCCAAGCCCATCTTCGTAAGCCCCGAACTACCCTGAGGGGAAGTCGCTCTCGACGGGCTACAGCCTCCAACGCGGTCGACGAGGGCCGTGCGGAAGGCGAACTCCCTATCAGATGCCATCATCGGCACCCAACTAACCGACGGATCGAGCCGGCCAGAGCGCCTGATGGTGGGTTCGGCTTGGGTTTTCAGGGGAAACCCAAGAAGGATTAATGCCTTTTTTTCAACGAGATCGCCAGGTTCGTTTTCGGAAAAAATTTTGTTGGGACCCTGAGAAGGGCGATTCGCGCGCTAGACCCTGCTCCCCCTCGCCCTCTGGCGCGAAACGCAGCACGTTCGCGAGGCCACCAAGCCCTAGGGTCGAGGCCGACGGGCCGGACGCAGCTGTAGTCGATGTCGGTGTCGTTGTGCATGAGGGTCTCCGGTGGAGAGGGTAGCATGGAGAGGGTGGGGGCCGGGGTGGAGGGTGGGGGATTAAGTAGCTTGATTTGAATGAGTTACATTGGGATCAATTGTGCGTGAATGGGGCTTTGGCGCGGGTGTGTTTCCGCGTGATGCGATCGCCCCTCGTCCCGATCGCCCCCTACGCTCTCGCCTTCCCCTTCCCACCTTCCAGCCTGTCGGGGACTGAGCCCTTCCTTTCAGGTTCGGGCCGCGTCAACTAGCCTCGAATCAACGCAAACGCCCGGCGCATGGAATCGGCCACTGTAGCGAGGATCTCCTCGACCGGTTTGGCCCGCAATGCCGCATTAAACGGTTCGCACCGAACCGGAGCATCGCAGCCGATTGCCTGCAGCGCATTCAGGAATCCCGCCGCATCGATCACTCCTGTCGCCAGCGGAATCTCTCGTTTACTGTCGATCTGCTGATCCACCGGCACTCCCGCGGGCGCGTCGTTCAGATCGATGCAAACCACCTCGCTGTTCTTCAACGTGCTTAGATCCGCAATTGTCTCGCCGGCCGTGTACCAGTGCCAGCTGTCCAACACGAAACCCACATTTGCCTGGTCCACCTCACCCAGCAACTCCCGCATCTCCGCCATCGAATGCACGAACGGATATCGCTTCGCCGTCCAAAGTGTCTTTGGCCCGACATATTCCAATCCCAGCCGCTGTCCGTAATCTCCCAGAATTTTGGCGACTTCACGCAACCGCGTCGCATGCTGTTTGAAGTTAGCCAGATAGGGCAAGCTGTCGTGATTCGGCAGAATCCACGTTCCCACCCTTGACGCTCCCACCTTCTGGAGTGCCGCGGCAACGGCCGGCAACGCTGCCAGGTCTTTCCGGAACAACGCTTCGTCCTTACGAAAATCGACGGTCAATCCGGACTGGCCCCATGCCAATCGGTAGCCCTTCCGCTTCTCGTTCAACGCCCCCATCGGGCCCGGGCCCATCGCGGCTAACTCGTCTCCGAATGGCTGAACCGCTTCAAAGCCGAAGTGATGAGCGTATTCGATCGTCTGCAACTGGTTCGCCTGCACCCCAATCGAACCCGGCGTCAGGCACATCGTCATTTTGCGCGGCATGCTTGTACTATATCGGACCCTCTTTCCCGCGGAAGCGCAATTCGCCGAGGTCGGCGAGGAGGTATCTTGCTTCTCATGCGCCACAAGGCCCAGCGCCGCCGTCGCGTTGAAGCCGCTCACCGGATTCGAACCCCAAACCACGTTCGACCCGCTCACCCGCGTGGAGCCCCACACGAATCCGGAAAGTTCATCAAGCGCCCCGCCCCGTGAGCTGCTTTGCCCTCCATCCGAGCCCTAAAGCCTGAGCCGCACCCCGGCAATATCACCGCACTTCGGTTTTCACCACAAACCCGCTCCCCACAGAGAAACCTCCGCAATCAGACCTAAATCACATAATACGCCGGAGATCTTAGTCCGCCCTCCGGACACTTGCCCCCCATCTAATCCAGCAATCCCCCCATTTGCGCCGCCCCCAACCAAATCGCCCTAACCCCATCATAATTATTGATTTTACTCAATCTTCCCGCATAGACTGTAAGTTCTGAATGCCCGTACTATTACGCTTAGTCATCCCCCTGCCTATCTGTCGCCAATTTCCGGCAATGTCCTCAGAATACCCCTACGATAATTGCGCAACCGTCTCCCTGACGAGCGCGAAGGAACTAACCCGCTAGTGGATCAAGCAACCCATAACAAAATCGTCTCTTTCATCTGGGGCATCGCCGACGACGTCCTCCGCGACCTCTTCAGACGCGGTAAGTACCCCGACGTCATCCTCCCCATGTGCGTCATCCGCCGCATGGATGCCGTCCTCGAACGCACTAAGAAGCAGGTGCTCGAAACCAAACAGATGCTCGACGACGCCGGCATTGCCGAACAGCGCGCCGCCCTCTGCGACGCCGCCGGGCAAGCCTTCTACAATACCTCCCGCTTCACCCTCCGCGACCTCAAGTCGCGCGGCAGCCAACAGCAACTCCTCGCCGACTTCGAAGACTACCTCAACGGCTTCTCGCCCAACGTCCAGGACATCCTCGAAAACTTCAAGTTCCGGAACCAGCTCACTACCCTCTCCAAAGCCGACGCCATCGGCACCCTCATCAACAAATTCCTTGACCCCGACATCGACCTCTCCCCCGCCGGTATCGACAACCACTCGATGGGCACCGTCTTCGAGGAGCTCGTTCGCAAGTTCAACGAAGAGAACAATGAAGAGGCCGGAGAGCACTGGACGCCCCGCGACGCCGTCCGCCTGATGGCCAACCTCGTCTTCCTCCCCATCGAAGACCAGATCAAATCCGGCACTTACCTCATTTACGACTGCGCCTGCGGCACCGGCGGCATGCTCACCGTCGCCGAAGAGACCCTCAAGCGCATCGGCACTCAACGCGGCCAAACCGTCGACTGCCTCCTCTACGGTCAGGAGATCAACCCCGAAACCTACGCCGTCTGCAAAGCCGACATGCTCCTCAAAGGCGAAGGCGAAAGTGCTGACCACATCGTCGGCGGCGCCGAGTGGTCCACCCTCGCGCACGACGCCTTCCCCGCCCAGGAATTCGACTTCATGCTCTCCAATCCGCCCTACGGCAAGAGCTGGAAGAAGGACCTCGAAGCGATGGGCGGCAAAGACGGCATGGTCGACCCGCGCTTCAAGGTCATGCACCACGGCGAAGAACTCTCCCTCGTCACCCGCTCCAGCGACGGCCAAATGCTGTTCCTCGCCAACATGGCCTCCAAGATGCACAGCAAGTCCGCTCTCGGCAGCCACATCGCCGAAGTCCACAACGGCAGCTCACTATTCACCGGCGATGCCGGCCAGGGCGAAAGCAACATCCGCCGCTGGCTCATCGAAAACGACTGGCTCGAAGCCATCGTCGCCCTCCCCCTCAACCTCTTCTACAACACCGGCATCGCCACCTATATCTGGGTCCTCTCCAACCGCAAACCCGCCCACCGCCAAGGCCAAGTGCAGTTGATCGACGCCAGCCAATGGTTCAAGCCCCTTCGCAAGAACCTCGGCAAAAAGAACTGCGAACTCTCGCCCGAAGACATCCACCGCATCAGCCGCGCCTTCCTCGATTTCGCCGAAACGCCGGAATCCAAAATCTTCCCCAATGCCGCCTTCGGCTACTGGAAAGTCACCGTCGAGCGTCCGCTCCGCCTCCACAGCCAACTCACCCTCAAAGCCATCGAGTCCCTTCGCTTTGCCTCCGGCGACGAAGACCTCCGCGCCCCCCTCTACGACGAGTTCGGCGATCGCCTCTTCACCGCATTCGCCGAACTCCTGCCCGCCCTCGAAACCCGCCTCGCCGAGTGGGGCGCCGACGAAGAAGAGGCGGACGACGAAGAAGGCAGCGCCAGGAAAGGCCTGTCCGAAAAGAAAAAGAAGAAGCTGCTCGACCCCAAAACCTGGGAGCGCGATGGCCGCCTCGTTGAAGCCGCCAACCAGCTCCGCCAAGCCCTCGGCGACCAACTCTACGAAGACCACAACCTCTTTCGCCATCGCGTTGACGCCGCCCTCAAATCATCCGGCCTCAAGCTCGCCGCCCCCGACCTCAAACAGATCCTCAAGGCCGTTAGTTGGCGCGTCGAGCAAGCGCCGCCTGTCATCGCCAAAGTCCACAAACCCGGAAAGCTCGCCGCCGATCCCCTCCACGGTCTCTACGGCGTCACGCTCGACGGTAAGCCCGCCCTCGTCGAGTACGAGCCCGACCCCGACCTCCGCGATACCGAACAAATTCCTCTACTCGAAGACGGCGGTATCGAAGCCTTCATCCGCCGCGAAGTGCTCCCCTATACCGCCGACGCCTGGATCAAACCCGATTCCGCCAAAGTCGGCTATGAGATCAGCTTCACCCGCCATTTCTATAAACCGCAGCCGTTGCGCACCCTTGAGGAGATCAGCGCCGATATCCTCGCCATCGAGAAAGAGGCCGAAGGCCTCTTGGATGGTTTGCTGAAAGTAGGCAATGCATGAAAGCCGTCGAAGCCAAGCTCCTCAGCCTGCTGCAAAAGTCGCCGCAGTTCATCATCCCCATCTACCAGCGCACTTACTCCTGGACCGACAAACAATGCCGCCAACTCTGGGACGATATCCTCCGCGCCGGCTCTACTGACTCCATCACCGTTCACTTCATCGGCTCCATCGTCTACGTCGAGCAAAGCCAGTCCCAGATCTCTCTGCAGGCTCCCCTCCTCGTCATCGATGGCCAACAGCGCCTCACCACCGTCGTTCTCCTCCTCGAAGCCCTCGCCCGTGCCCTCGGCGATCAGGAGCCGCTCGACGGCTTCTCCGCCCAGGAAGTTCGCGAATCCTACCTCTGCAACCGCCACGGCAAAGACGACCGCTACTTCAAACTCCTCCTTTCCCAGACCGACAACGCCTCGCTGAAAGCTATCATCCGAAACAGTGACCAGCCGAAGGACCCCTCCCTCCGTATCACCCAGAACTTCCGACTCTTCGCCGAACTCCTCAAAGCCCACTCCGCAGACCTCGCGCCCGTCTGCCGCGGACTCGCCAAACTCATGGTCGTCGACGTCGCCCTCACCCGCGATCAGGACAATCCTCAGCTCATCTTCGAGAGCATGAACTCCACCGGCAAGGAGCTCAGCCAAGCCGACCTCATCCGCAACTACATCCTCATGGGCCTGGAGCCCACCCTTCAAACGCGCCTCTACGAGGACTACTGGCGGCCCATGGAACTCGACTTCGGCCAGGAGGCCTATGGCAGCGAGTTCGACAGCTTCATGCGCCACTACCTCACCGTCCGCACCGGCGAGATCCCGCGCGAGCGTGACGTCTACGAGGCCTTTAAGGAGCATTCCCGCACTAAAGACGTGCTGGAAGCCGGTATCGAAGCTCTCGTACGCGATATCCGCGTCTTTGCCCGCTACTTCTGCGCCATGGCCCTCGGTGCGGAGAAAGACGAATCTCTTAGCCAAGCCTTTCACGATCTGCGCGAGCTAAAAGTCGATGTCGCCTACCCGTTCCTGCTGGAGCTCTATCACGACTACGCGAACGGCTTACTCTCGCACTCCGATTTCGTCGCCGCCGCTCGCCTTGTGGAGTCCTACGTTTTCCGCCGCGCCATCTGCGGCATCCCCACCAATTCGATGAATAAGACGTTTCCCGCCTTGAGTAAGGCGATTCGGAAGGACCGTTACTTCGAAAGTATCCAGGCGAACTTCCTCGCCTTGCCATCTTACCGCCACTTCCCGAGTGATGACGAATTCAGTGCCGCCTTCCAAACGCGCGACCTCTACAATCTCCGCAGTCGCATCTACTGGCTGCGTCGCCTCGAGAACCATGGTCGCAAGGAACGTGTCCCGGTGGGCGAGTACACCATTGAGCACATCCTCCCGCAGAACGAGAAACTCTCCTCCGCCTGGCAGCAGGCCCTCGGGCCGGAATGGCAGGCCATCCAACAGAAGTGGCTCCATACCCTCGGTAACCTGACGCTCACCGGTTACAACGCTGAGTACAGCGACCGGCCCTTTCCCGAAAAGCGCGATATGTTCGGCGGCTTCCGGCAAAGCCCCCTTAAAGTCAATGCCGGCCTCGGTCAGTTGGAAGTCTGGAACGAATCAGCCATCATCGCGCGCTCCTGGCGTCTGGCCGAGGAGGCCCTTGAGGTGTGGATCAAGCCCAAGCTCGATCCGGTAATAGTGGCCCAATACCGGCCTGAGAGAGTCCGTGTCACCGGGGGCTTCGCCATTGAGGACCATCCTCCCTTACTCTCTCCCGCTCTTCGCGACGTTTTCACTGCCTTCCGCCAAGCGGTCCTCTCTCTTGATCCCTGCGTCACGGAGTCGTTCATGAAGCTCTACGTCGCCTACAAAGCCGAAACCAACTTCGTGGACATTGTGCCGAGATCCCAACACCTGCGGCTTGTCCTCAATATGGCCTTTCCCGCCATCAGCGACCCCAAAGGCCGCTGCCGCGACATCACCGGCCGGGGCCGTTGGGGGAATGGTGACGTCGAGGTTGACCTCAAGTCCCTAGACGATCTGCCCTACATCATGGGCCTCGTCCGCCAGTCGTTCGAGCGCCAAATGGGTGACGGAGGTGAGGCATGATCGCCGACTTAAAGTCTTATCCGGAGTACAAAGATTCAGGGCTTCCGTGGGTTGGGCAGGTTCCTGCGCATTGGGCCCAGCGCCGCATGAAGTTCCTCTTCAGAGAGCGTACGCAAAAGGGGTTCTCCGACGAGCCGCTACTTGCGGCAAGTGTACCAACTCACGAGCCAGGCATAGGAGGGACTAGGCAACCGCGGGTGGAGAGAGTTGAGCCGTGCCGCGGACGCGAGGGATCAAACAACTTGTAACCGTCAGGTGGACATCCCTCCCTCAGCATCGAGCCGCGACAGTTCTTCCTCTGCCTCCCGCTGAATCAGCCGGAACTCGTGACTTCCAGCAAGATCCCGAGCAAGTTTAAGGAACTCTCGACCGGACTCGCGTTCGCCCAGTTTCACGTTGGCCTTGCCCAACACCACCAGGGCCCGGTCCTGGCGCAGCGCCAGTACGTACTGATTGGCGATCCGCAGTGACTCTAGCGCTTGTCGACGGGCCACCGTGGCGTCTCCCAGCTGAAGTTGGACTCTCGCCAAACCAAGCAGCACATCGGCTTCGAGGCGATACATTCCCATTCGTTTCGCCTCCCGAAGTGCCTCACTATATTCTCGGGCCGCATCTTCCAGACGGCCATTTCGAACCATGAGCCTGGCTAGAAGCTCCCGCGAGTAGGCCACGAAATCAGGGTAGTTCTCAGCAGCGGCAAGAACCATGCTGTCTGAAATCAGCCTCTCTGCAAGCGTGAAATTGCCCTGCCTGACATGCAGCGCCGCCCGGTGGCGCATAAAGTAACTTTGCGCCCGCTTATTGCCGGTCTTCTCGAGCGAACTCAGAACTTTCTCGTACCCGGTCTCGGCGCTTCGAACACTGCCGCGAAAGTGCTCCAATCGAGCCAGAAAACCTTTAATTCTAGTCCCCAGATCTAGATTCGACGAATCCCGGGCGTGCTTAAGCGCTCGTTCAAAATTCTCGCCCGCCATGGCGAGACGACCAATCTGGAGATTGGCCGCGCCCAGGTGACACAGCAGCGAAGCCATATACATATCTGACTGTTCCGGATCATCTCTGCGAAGACTCTTCTGCCACTCGAAGGCCAGGCCCCAGACTCCAATCGCTTCTTGTACCGATCCCTCACCGTAATAGGCCAGGCCCATTTCGTTAAGTAACCACACGATCTCCTCAGGTGTGAGCGGGCCCTTATCTCCAACACAATTAGCATTGCCCAGGTCCGGTTGCCATTTCTCCCCCACAGCGATGCAATAGTTCTTTACGAGATCGAAACACTCTGCGCACATTCGAACATATTGACCAAACGTTCCCCATCGCGGGACGCTATTGCAAGCATAGTTGGTACGCAAAACGTCATACGAAGCGCGCACCAGTGTGCGTGCCTCGTGGGCGCGATTTTCGAGATCCTTTTCATTGAGCTGACTTTCGCTCGCGCTGATGGCCTTCACCACTTCCCGTGCCCTAGCGCTTAACGCCTTGAAAAACTCCTCTGGAATGCTCGACGACCCAGCATCCACAAAGTTCCCTCTGGACGTATAGCCGTGCAATCCGAAGGCACGGACCTCTGCCATCGTGCAACCCAGGCCCCGTGCCCGGCAGTACTGTCTGACAATCGGTGACACAACGTAGAGTGTCTCCGGCGGATTCACGATCTCGATGAGACGAAATCGAAGCAGTTCGGAGATCACCTTGGAAGGATCTATTCCTTGCTGACGGCCAGTGGTTGAGAACCGGCACAACTCACCGATAGAAATAGCGTTGAATGGGCGAGTGAAGCATGATAGGTGCGTCAGGACGCTATCGAGAAGCTCAATATCGCCGTCCACTCTGTCCCGGAACGTGGGAGCAATCTGGCGGAGAACATAGCGAACGAGACGCGAACTCCGTTCGGAGACAGCACCGACCAGCCGATCTACCATCTCATCTAGCTCGCGCTCCACCTTGTGCTTCTCCAGGCTGGCAAGCCATGCCACAGCAATTACGAACGACGAGTAGTGGCCATTGACCATTCGCAAGAGTCTAGATATGTCCCGGCTGATCCCAAATTGCTTGGCCAGCGCGGTTGCATAGCTGCCAGTTAGTTCGGTCAGATCGGGTTCCATGGTCAACGAGGTGCCCGAACCTGAGGTAAGGTTGTAGCGCGAGGTGAGAATCAATTTCCCCTTGCCTACTGTCTTCGGCGCAGCGCTCGATAGAAATTCGAGTAGATCGTGAGTCAGCTTGTTTGGCCTGCGTGGCATCGTACTGTCTCGACGCGCGTAAAGAAAGCGATCCAACCCGGAAAGCACGACGCAGATCGGCTTGTCGGCGGTGCTCAATGCGACTTCTAGTCGTTTCACCAGATCTTTCGGTCGGTTCGGATTGCCCTTATTACCGAAGGCTAAATGCTCAGTGGCCAGGACAACCTTCTTCAGATGAAGGTACAAATCGTCCGTGTCATGGGAACTGAAAAACACGTACTCATATGAAGTACCTTCCAAAAGCGCCCACTTTTGCTCATTGCCATGCAAAAGTTGGCTTGCTCGTTCGTACTTGCCGGCTCCCGCCTCTCCGTGAACTACCAAGACGCTGAACTTGTCACTATTCAAGAATCCGACCATTTTGGTGAAGCCTCTATCCGCCGAGACTGTCGCTTCGTGGAAGAGTGGATCAGTGGGTGATTGTGGCTGAAGGCGATACCTGACAGCGTCTGGCTTCAGTTTTCGGCCCATCGGTTGAAGGCGCCAGAGCTTGCGCTCACTATGATACGTAGTCTTCAGGTCGGTTAGGCGATTGCATAGATCGCCATTTTTCTTGACGTCAATGCCAATCACATTGATACCGTAGCGATTCTGGAGTGCACGAAACTGTAGCTCGGTGTTAGCATCGCGCCCTCCTCTCATCAACGCGAATACCTTCGAGTTTGTACTTGAAGACTCCCGGTTCAACGACAAGAGTCTCAACGCCCGCAGGAGGTCATCATCGCCTAGGCTGTAGCCAATGAAGAGGATAGGGCTCGACAAGAGAATGACATCTAGTAGCAGGCGAAACCCAGATGCGTGTGGACTCTCCGCCAAATACCAATACTTGTAGTCTGATTCTGTAATGATGATGTCGTCGGGCGGTTCCACCTTGCTTGATGCGTCTTGCGTCCTGAGCGAGTCCAGAGAGCCATGACAATGGAACACCATGTAGTGATTGTCTGGAGCCAATGCAATCGAAAAACGGGGCATTTGCGCCTTGTTGCGTTGCGTGAAGCTTCTTGAATCCGGGTCCATTCTACGGAGTGGAACAGCCAGGACATCCTTGATGGTCTTCTCCAAAATGTTATCGTAGTTGGTGGTCACGAATCGCCGAACGGGTAACTGCAGTAGCGCTCGGTAAGGGTCCTGTTCGTCGGCGGGTGGTTGAGGATCGCCAATAGCCATCTCCAGTGCATTGGTGAATCTTCTTCGACGTTCCCTAGCCGGCGCTTCGGGAGGACAAGGTATAGCTTCCTGCAGGAGCTGGAACGCGGACGGCAGATCATTGGCAAGCGTCGATTGGAACCCCTCTGACCGGGACCTGCGCTGTTCATCGTCGGAATGTTGGTCCGCGAGGCGTCCCAGCGGTATGGCGAGGTTACCCAGTTGTGGCGCTGTTTCATTCTTAAGCGAATCAAACAGCCGTTGATACAACTCACCCCACAACGGAAGCTTGTGGTCGAGCGATACACCAGCTCCGGTGAAGACGATCGTCGTTTGCGACGCTAGGGCGCGGCAAAGCAACTGGAGGTTATAAGCCTGAATGTCTTTCCAATCTTTATGGTGAGGTTTGATCCGGTCAGGTGCGATTGAAGGCCACGAGTCCGGGGGAATTGTTAGTTTCATTGACTCCTCCTGGCGATACTGTATCGCAAGTTGTCAACGCACTGCTGGGTACCCATTCACAGTTACTTGCGATCCGGCTATATCTGCGAATGTTTGGCAGTGACGCAATGAGGGACTTGTTGGCGAGATTTGCCTCAGTGTTCGCGATTTGCAAGTTGCTGTGGATCGTGGGAACCGTCGTCTGTAAGCGTCGCTATCCCTGTAGTTTTCCAGCCGTCGAACAACATTGTGAGAAGCGCTGGATATGTCGGCAGTGAGTAGACGAGTCCCGCCTGTTCCAGTCGCATCGTACACCTCGAACGATCACGCGTTCCTTCACCGCAAAGCAAGCTATCCTAACGGCCATGCATCGCCGCTACTTACTCGGCCTCCTGGCCCCCGGCGCTCCACCCCAGCCTCGCCCCCGCCCAGTCCAACCGCCTTCGCCTCCTCGCCTCCGCAAACAATATCCGCGGGCCCATCGCCCCCGCGGAGTGTCTGGCACTATCAGAATCACGAGGATTCTATGCAAGAAGCTAACCCTGCTCCAAGGCGGTCCCTGCTCGCGACTGTTGTTTTGGCTTTGATCGGTTGCCTGCTGCTTGCGGTTAGTGTCCGCCTGGGATGGGATCGTTGGCGTCCGATGGAAGCCGTGTTGCCGACCGCGACACCGACACCCGTCCCAAGACCCATCGAGCCGCCGCTTTCTGCTGCGGAAGATGCCTCAACGGATGATGACTTGGGGCAACGCCAGTTGCAGGAACTCGCCGAGAAGCTCCGTCTAACTCGGGTAAAGGTGACTCTGGAACCGGCAACACCAGACCCCGCCGCAGTTCCTCGTTGGGTGAATCAGGCGGGAAGCCAAGGGTTGACGACGGGAACGCGAGCAGCGGCAAAGTCCGAAACGTTTCGAGTCACTACCGCCAAATCGTGATGAAGGGCAGTAGCGGCGAGCAGAGCATCGAC
>JALHNI010000179.1 GCA_022843605.1 Bryobacter sp. | reverse complement strand
CGACGATCATCGGCTATCCGCTCGCCTGGACTCCCGGAACGAGCGGCCCGGTCTCCGGCGAAGTCGTCTTCGCGCCGATCACTTCGCCCGCCGACTTCGGCCGCTTGAAGGGTAAACTCAGCGGCAAGGTGATCCTGCTGGAGCGCCCGCGAGATCTGGCCCTGCCTCTCACCCCTTTGGCCAAGCGGTACACCGAACAGGAGTTGACTGAGATGGAGATGGCCGCCGCGATGAGCGGCGTGCGCGGACCCGGCGAGGCCGGCGGCCCGCAGATGGCCTTGCCGCTGATGCCCGGCCAGGAACGTCCCACCACGCCCGAGGGCATCCGGGCCGTGATGCAGAAGTTCCGCGATCAACGCAATCAATTCCTCAAGGATGAAGGCGTCGTTTTGGCCCTATCGTCGGGCACCAAGGGCGAAGGTGGTACGGTCTTCGGCACTTCCGGCGGATCGCACGACGCAAAGCTGGTCACGCCGCCCCCGATGGCCGCCATCGCCGGCGAGCATTACAACCGCATCCACCGCCTGATCTCGAAGAAGATTCCCGTCAAGGTCGAGTTCAACATCAAGAGCCAGTTTCATGAAGACACCAAGGACTCCTTCAACGTCATCGGCGAAATCGCCGGCACCGGCAAGAACAAAGACGAGTACGTCATGATCGGTGCGCATCTGGATAGCTGGCAGGGCGGCACCGGGGCCACGGACAACGGCGCGTCCTGCGCGGTGATGATCGAAGCCATGCGCGTTCTGAAGGAAAGTGGCGTGGCGCTCAATCGTTCCGTGAAAATCGGCCTGTGGAGCGGCGAGGAGCAGGGCCTGCTGGGTTCGCGCGCCTGGGTGAAGGAGCATTTGGCCGATCGCGAAACCATGCAACTCACCAAGGAGCATGGCCGGATTGCCGCTTACTTCAACATCGACAACGGCGTCGGCAAGATTCGCGGCATCTACACCCAGGGCAACGAAATGGTGAAGCCGATCTTCGAGCAGTGGTTGTCGCCGTTCAAAGATCTGGGCGGCCCCATGCACGTCACCGGTCGCAATACGGGCAGCACCGACCATGTCCCCTTCGATGCCGTCGGGATCCCCGCGTTCCAGTTCATCCAGGATCCGATGGACTATTCTTCGCGCACCCACCACTCGAACATGGACAACTATGACCGCGTACAGCGGGCGGACCTCATGCAACAGGTCGCCGTTCTCTCGTCCTTCGTCTACCATGCGGCCAACCGCGCCGAGCCGTTGCCGCGGAAGCCGCTCCCCAAGCCCACCAAGACGACGCAACGGCCAGCCGCCGCGCCGTCGTCGAGCAGCGCCGGCCGTTAGGCTTTCGGGCGCGGCAGCCGGCCCGGTTCGCCGGGTGCGGTTTGCCGTGCTTCGGTCTCGCGCCAGGCTTTCTGGACTTCCTCAGGAAAAGTCGGCAACGCGCGGGCGATCCGCGCTTCCAGATCGCGCACCACTTCCGGATGTTTGGCGGCCACGTCAAAACTCTCGTCCGGGTCAGTCGCCAGATTGTAGAGTTCCGCCGGACGCAGCCTGAGATTAAAGCGGCCCGCGGCCGGCGGTGGGCCGTAGATGAAGCTGTTATACCGGCCGACGTGCAGTTTCCAGTTTCCTAGCCGCACGCATTGCAGATCCCAATTGTCGAAGTAGAGCAACGCCTCCCGCGTGTGGTCCTTCTTCTGGCCGGACAAAAGCGGCCAGATGTCGATGCCGTCCAGCGGCTTGGCCGGGAGGGTTGCCCCGGCGAGCCGGGCAAACGTGGGCAGCAGATCCATTGTCGAGCCGATGGCGTCCAGCACCCGGCCACCGGGGATCCTTCCCGGCCACCGCGCGATAAACGGTACCCGCACGCCGCCTTCGTAAGTCTGCCCTTTGCGTCCGCGCAGTTTTCCCGGGCTGCCCTGAAACCAGGGCCCGTTGTCCGAGGAGAACACAACGAGCGTGTTCTTCTCCAGGCCATTTTTCTTCAGCGCGGCGAGGATCTCGCCGACGCTCCAATCCAGTTCCGTCACGACGTCTCCGTAAAGGCCCTGTTCGGACTTGCCACGAAACCGGTCCGACGACGCCAGCGGGATATGCGGATACGTGTGCGGCATGTACAGGAAGAACGGCTTCGTTTTGTTCCGCTCAATGAAGCCCACGGCCTGTTCGGTGTAGCGCGGCGTGATGGTTTCGAGCGCCGCCGTTTGCTCCAGCGTCTCGGCGTTCTTCAGCATAAGCCGCGGATTCATGTCGTTCGAATAAGGGATGCCAAAGTATTCGTCGAAGCCGCGGGCGGTCGGCAGATAACTGGGCGTATGGCCCAAATGCCACTTGCCCACGCACATCGTCTGATAGCCGCGCGCCTTCAGGACGTTCGCCATCGTCTGCTCGTCCTGCGCCAGGCCCAGCTTGTCCACCGGGAAGAAGACTCTCGGCACGCCGACGCGCGTCGGATAGCGCCCCGTCAGCAGTGCGGCACGCGAAGGCGAGCACACCGGATTCGCGGAATAGAAATTCGTGAATCGAACGCCCTGCGCGGCCATGCGGTCCAGGTTCGGTGTGCTGATGCTGGAGCCGTAGCAGCCCAGGTCGCCATAGCCCAAGTCATCGCAGTAGATGAGCACAATGTTTGGCGGCGGTGCATCGGCAGCCATCAGGCTTGCTGCGGAGAGTGAGAGAAAGTGTCGTCTGTGCATAGGGATGGATCTAACGTTGATCGAGTAACTCGCGTACGGCGGTGGCCAGTTTCAGTGGTCCAAAGGGCTTTTCGAGGCGTGCGGCGCCGGGCGGAGTGTTCTCGCCGTAGCCCGACATGAACAGAACCCGCACGTTGGGGTAAGCGGCGGCGACGGCTTGCGCGACGTCGCGACCGTTGCGGTGCGGCAGCATGACGTCAGTCAGCAGCAGATCAATCGACTGCTTGCCGGCTCGCGCCAGGGCGATCGCTTCGTCGCCGTCGGCCGCTTCCAGCACGCGATAACCGCCGCGTTCCAGCAAGCGGCGAATCAGCGAGCGCAACGGCTCTTCGTCTTCCACCACCAGGATCGTCTCTCGCCCGCGCGGCAGGTCCCGTTCCGTTGCCGCCGCGTCCGTGTCCGCTGCTTCGCCCCAATGCAAGGGAAAACGAATCTTGAAGGTCGTGCCTTGTCCGAGCGCCGTCTCGACTTCCACCTTTCCGCCCGCCTGCGTCACGATGGCATGCACCAAAGACAAGCCCAGGCCTGTGCCTTGGCCGCTCTCCTTGGTGGTGAAGAACGGCTCAAACATACGCGCCATTACTTCGGGGGGAATACCACTCCCTCGGTCGCTCACCCGCAATTCCACCACCGGATCGTGGAAAGCCGTCGTGATTCGGATCTGGCCGCCATTCGGCATTGCATCGCGTGCATTGACGACGAGGTTCATCAGCACCTGATCGATCTGCGAGGGGTCGGCGAAGATCTGGCTCGCCTCCGCCGATAAGTCAGTTTCCAACTGAATGTCTTCGCCGATCACGCGGCGCAACATGCCGCTGGTGTGTCGGACCAGCTCGTTCAGGTCCAGGGAGCGCGGCTGGGCGGATTGCCGGCGGCTGAAGGCGAGCAGTTGCCGGGTGAGGTCGCTGGCACGATTGGCGGCGCGGATGATCTCGTCCACATACTCAACCGCTTCGGCCTGCGATAAGTCAGGTTCGTCGCGCAACATACGCGCGTAACCCTCAATCACCGTCAAGAGGTTATTGAAGTCGTGCGCAACTCCACCTGCCAGCCGCCCGAGCGCTTCCAGCTTGGTAGATTGCAGCTGATCGTCGTCAACCGGCATCCCCGCAATTATAGCGCCCGCGATGTAGCCGCTTAGATGTTGCTGTGGCTTTGGCCGCCATCGGCGGTGATGCAGGCTCCAGCGATCAGTGATGCACGGTCGCTGGCGAGAAAGGCGACCAGTTCGGCAACTTCCTGAGGATGGCCAAAGCTGCCTCGCGGTAATTGATCCTCGACAAACTTGGCGATGCCAGCAGGATCGGCTTGCTGTTTCTTCTCCCAGCCGCCCCCCGGAAAGATGACGGAGCCGGGCGCGACGCAATTCACCAGGACGCCATCCCGAACCACCTCCGTCGCCATCGACTTCGACATTGAGATCATGGCGGCCTTTACTGCGTTGTAAGCCGCGCCGCCGCCACCTTCACGCCCCCAGATGCTCGCGATGTTCACGATGCGGCCCCATCCCCGCGCGCGCATCCCCGGCAGGAAAGCTTGCGACAGGATGACCGCTGGCATGACGTTTAGGGCGAACGCGCCATTCCACTGTTCCACCGTCGACGCCGTGAACTTTCCGCCACCCAGAGATCCACCCACGTTGTTGATCAGGACGTCCACCGGCCCGGCCTGTACGGCGAGCGCGGCCAACTCCCCAGGTCGGGTGACGTCTGTAATGACGCTCTCGATGCCAGGCAGGTTGACGGCCTGTCGTCCGCAGACGATCACCCGCGCACCGTCCCGTTGGAGGGTCTGCGCGATCGCCAAGCCGATGCCGCGCGTTCCGCCGGTTACCAGGGCCAGCCGGCTCATCTACAGCGTCCTCACCGGGCGGGGCAGAACGCCGAGTTGCTTGAGCGCCGCTTCCCCGCCTTTGCCGGTGAGTTCCCAGGGCTTCATGCGCGCCGACTTAATGAGTTGGCCGCGCTCGCCGTTCGAAAAATCCCACCGCAGGATACGGCGTTGCCCGCCGCGCTCCACATAAAAGTCCTTCCGGATGCCGTTCATCACTTGGGCGGTGAACAGGTCGGCATCGATCTGCTGAGCGTCCACCAAAATCTTCTTGGTGAGGGGCGCCCGCTTCAGCTGTACGTTGGTCCACTGCAACAGGCCCTTGCCCGGTTCCGCTGAAGTCAGCATCGGCACGGCCTTCACCTCGCCGGGCGCCAGTACCGGCTGCGTCCAGCCGCGAGCCCAGAACCAGAGTCCGTCTTCCGTCATCCCGTTGGGCTGCATGGCGAGTTCGCGCATCTGGTCGGCTTCGCCATCCAGATAGCTGTGGCTGGTGACCTTCACCCGATTCTTGTCGATCAGCGCCTGGCTGAACGTCGCGCCCTGCCACTCCTGCCGGCTATAGACTCCCTTGGTCAGCACCCCGGCCGGCAGTCCATTGGCCGGAGCCAGTGTGGCAAAGGCCGAGAGCATGTCGCGATAGCCGGAGACCCCGGTTTGAAAGTCCTTCAGCAGGTTCAGCTTCATCACCGGAATGATGTCGGTCGACGGATGTTTTCCGGGCAACGCCTTCACCCGGAGCGCGTTCGAGAAGTTTTCCGGGACGAAAATACTAACCGCAACACCGCGCCGCAACTCGTTGTCCCGAGGCACCACCAGATCGTAGGCCGCTACTTCCGCCTGTCCGTCGCCCCACTGTTTCCAAAACAGATTTTCCTGGGCCAGGGAGGATAACCCCACAAAGACGCCGATCAAGGCTGCGATTCTAAGCATTTATTCCTATTGTGGCGCACCTATCGGTGTACCTGTACCCTAAGGCGCCGCTGAGGGGATTAGAATGAAGGACACATGATTTTTCGTTTCCGTTGGACCCTGGCGCTCCTGGTGGTTGCGCTCTCGAGCTGCACGAAGACCGCGCCGCCTGAAGTAGCCAGCTACGTCAACGGCCGGCCGATCACCTACGCCGAGCTCGAAAAGCAGTACCAGATCCAGGCGGCAAACCTCGCCAATCCGCCCACTGACGATCAGACGCAGATCAACAAGCTCGACATGTTGCGCCAGATGATCGACGCCGAAATCATGTTCCAGCGCGCCGAAAAGCTGGGTTTGATGGCCGGTGACGCCGACATCGAAGCGAAGCTCACTGAGATGCGCGCCGCCTACACAGCCGAAGAGTTCAACAAACAACTCGCCAATCGCAAGATGACGCTCGACGATCTAAAGGCGCAGTTGCGGCGGGACCTGAGCATTCAGAAGCTGCTGAACAAAGAGATCAGCGCCAACATCCACATCACGGATGGCGACGTCACCACCTTCTATCAGGCCAACAAATCCCGCTTCAATCTGCCGGAACCCCAGATTCACCTCGCGCAGATCGCCGTCTCGCCCGCGCCGGACCCCAACATTCGCAACCTCAAAAACGACAAAGCGCAGACCGACGCGCAGGCCATGAAAAAGATCCAGATGATCGAAGCCCGTCTGCGTCAAGGCGAAGACTTCTCGATGTTGGCTCAGAACTATTCCGAAGATGCCAACACCATCGCCAATGGCGGCGACCTCGGCTTCGTGGGCGAGTCCTCCCTGGAGCAGGCCAGTCCGGAACTGCGCAAGATGGTGCTCTCGCTCGCGGCCGGCCAGCATTCGCCGATCGTGCGTACCAACGGAGGCTATCGGATCTTCAAGGTGATCTCCAAGGAGCCTTCCGGCCAGCGCGACCTCAACGATCCCCGCGTGCAACAGGACATTCGCGAGACTTTGATCTCGCGTAAAGATCAGCTGTATAAGGCCGCCTATTATGACGTCGCGCGCAACGAGACCAAAGTCGAGAACTTCCTCGCCATCAAGATCCGCGACGCGATGGTGAAGAAGTAAGCTTCCATGGCGGTGCGGCGGATCCGGCAATTGGGTGATCCGTTGCTGCGCCTCACGTCGGCGCCGGTTCATCCCGCTCAAGCCGATTTTGAAGATCTGCGTGACACGCTGCACCAGTTTCAGAAAGACCATGGCTTCGGCCGCGGCATCAGCGCCGTGCAAATCGGCCGGCCGGAGCGTCTTATCTACATCGAGATCGACGGCTGCTCCTACGAATTGATCAATCCCGAGTTTCTCGACCTTTCCGCCGCCCAGTTCGAGCTTTGGGACGACTGCTTCTCCTTCCCGGAGCTACTCGTCCGCCTCAAACGAAGTGACCGTTGCCGCTTGCGTTTTCAGGATCGGCACGGCGAATGGCAAACGCTTGAGGCCTCTGGATCGTTCAGCGAGTTGCTGCAGCACGAAATGGACCATCTGGACGGCATTTTGGCGATCGATCGCGCCATCGACCGCACCAGTTTCATCACCCGCCCGGAATGGCAGCGGCAACAACATCAGGGAGACTAAACAATGGCGACTTCTAAGAAACCCGTGAAGACGAGAACGCCTGTAACGAAGGCCGCCGCTTCGCTGTCCGCCTTGTACCGGAAAGAGCTGCCGGGCGAACCCGCGCCGGACGAGCGTCAACTCACGCTGATGCTGCGGGCCTGTGTTGCGATCAGTCGCCTGGCGCCGTGGGACTCTTTGGAGGATCGGCAGGTTTTTGCCTTCGATAGCGAATCCGGTCAACGCTGGTATGTCGTCGTGATGGGGGCATTGGGGCAGGTGTTCGGCCTGCAGGCTTATCGTGGCGATGCCGGCTTCGCCCTCTTTGATGACGTTCAAGGCGATCGCGTCTCGGATCCTGCGGCCTTCGTCGCTCGCCAGGATTTGTTCACCGTTGAGTTCGTGCGGCGCGCCGAATTGACCCCGCTGGACAAGGCCATACTCGCCCTTCTGCCCGACCCCATTCCCGCCGGGACGCTGGTGCCGCAAGTCACCGTTTCACGCCCAATGATGCTGCGCTGGTATCCCAACGCCGCCGACGTCACTGAGATCAACGACGGACTGATGGCTTCGCTGCTCTTCTTTGAATGGCTGGCCAAGCATCCCCAGGCCGACCCCTGGTCGAAAGCTGACGAACTGCCGCTGGTGAAGGGTTGGCTCCCGGACGCGCAGTCGGACCCGGCCACCCCGGCGCCCGTCACCCCGGCGCCCGTCACCCCGGCGCCCGTCACCGTGGAGCCGGTAACCGTGGCGCCGATCCCTCATCCGGCGCATCCGCCCGCTCCTCCTCCCTCGCTGCCGAAACTGGATGAGGCCCGCTTCAATCCGCTTTTGGCCTCCGTCACGAAGCGCGAGTTGGGCCATCCGATTGAAGTCGATGTCTTCCCGCTGCTCTCTCCCATCGCTAGTGAGGGCCGGCCGTTCTTTCCCTGGGCGGCGCTCGCTTGCGATTCCTCCAGTGGCTTCCTCTTTTCGCCGGTCTTCGGGGGATTGGACGACAGGGCGGAAGATATTCTGTTGCGCTGTGCCCTTCAGGCTCTGGAGAAATCACCCTTCCGCCCCGTTGCCTACCATGTGCGGGATGAGTCTTGCCGTGATGTGCTGGCCTCCTTCGCCACCGCGCTTGAGATTCCAGTGAAGATCATGAAACTGGCCGCAATCGCAGAGGCCCGCGCCGCCCTCGAATCGCGTCTCGGGCACTAAGGCTGACGGTTTAGGTAAGCCGAAACCGGTACTGGCGCTAGCGGCGGCCGAAGCGTTCCGGCCGGCCAGTTGAACAGAAACTCGCAAGCCGGTCCGCACACTCGCCCTTGGCAGGGGCCCATGCCGCATCGGGTCTGCAATTTGGCATCGCGTTCATCGGCGGCCGCTTGCACTTGCGAGAAGCGCACATCTTCGCAGCGGCAGACGATCGTATCCGCCGCGGCCAATTTGCGCAATTCATGGCGCAGGGCAAATGTACGGCTCAGCAGGCGCCGGAACTCGAGCAGGCGCGCCCGGCGAGGCAGATGCCGGGTTACCTTGATCGTCTGCCCGGTGGCCGCATAGCCGGCAATGCGGCCCTCAATGAGAGCCAGTTCCTCTCCGGCAATGCCATTGATCTCGCCTACCGCATGCACATCGGCCACAGACGTCTGGCAGGTCTCATCCACGATCGTTGTGCCCTTGCGGATCGCACAGCCGAGCACTCGCGCTAGTTCGAGATTCGGAATCAGGCCGTAGGCGCACGCCAGATAGTCGCAGGGCACCGGCTTGCCGCGGTTCAGGCGCACCAATCCAGCCGTAGTCGAGGTGACCCACGTGCTCGGCCGATAGCGGATGGCGCGTAAGTCCCAAAGCAACCGGCCGGCCTCGTGAAACTTATTGGCTTCCAGGCCGGCGGCAAAAAGCGCCAGGTCCAGGAGCGTAGTCTGCTCGGCGATCAGCGGAACGATTGCACCTTGCGATTTCAGGTAGGCGGCGACGGCGAACAACAACGGCCCGGAACCCGCCACCACGATTCGCTTCCCCCTGATGGGCAAACCGCCCTTGGCCAGAGCTTGCAACCCACCGGCACCCATCACATGGGGCAAAGTCCATCCGGGGAAGGGCAGAAAAAGTTCCCGCGCGCCCGTGGCCAGAATCAGCTTCTGGTAAGTCAGGTCGTGCGCCTCCCCCTCCATCCAAACGCCCAGGCGATGGCTTCCGCGCACCTCAAAGACGGTGGCTTGCGGCAGGAACTCACAACCGGAGGCGCGCATGCGCGTCGTCCACTGATTGGAATGCAAACGCCAAATCTGACCGCCCGGGCCGGGATTGTCGTCCAGCAGCGCCACCCGGGCTCCGGATTCGCTCGCCGACACCGCTGCCGCCAAACCCGACGGACCCGCCCCGACAATGACAATATCGAAAGTCAGCTCAACTTCTCCGCGATCGTTTTTGCCTGCAGAAACTGGAGTAAGTAATCGGGGCCGCCGGCTTTCGAGTCCGTTCCAGACATATTGAAGCCCCCGAACGGATGCGCTCCCACCATGGCGCCGGTGCACTTACGATTCAAGTACAAATTGCCGACGAAGAATTCGTTACGCGCGCGCTCCAGGTGCGCCGGCGTGTTGCTGTAAATGGCCCCGGTCAGTCCATAGTCCGAGTCATTTGCGAGCGCCAGCGCATGCTCAAAGTCCCGCGACTTGGCTACCGCCAGCACCGGGCCAAAGATCTCCTCTTGAAACAGGCGGTGATGGCCCTCGATACCCTGAACGATGGTGGGTTGTAAGTAGTAGCCCTCGCCCGGGGCTTCGTCCCCGCCGGTGACTAGTTGGCCTTCCGTCCGGCCGATCTCGATGTAACTCCGGATCGCCTTTCGCGCACCCGCGCTAATCACCGGACCCATAAAGAATTCCGGATCATCTGCCGGACCTATGGTCAGCGCTTCGGTCTTCGTCTTGATCATCTCAACGAAGCGGTCGTGGATCGACGCATCGACAATGACCCGTGAACAAGCTGAGCATTTCTGCCCCTGATAGCCAAACGCCGCCGCCACCACGCCCTGCGCCGCGGCCTCCAGGTCTGCGTCGGCATCGACGATGATGGCGTCCTTGCCACCCATTTCCGCCACCACCCGCTTGATCCACTTCTGGCCGGGCTGCGTCTGCGCGGCCAGCGCGTTGATCCGCAGACCCACTTCGCGCGAGCCAGTAAAGGAGACGAAGCGCGTCAGCGGGTGTTCCACCAACAGGTCGCCGATGATTGCGCCGCTACCCGGAACAAAGGCGTAAGTCGCCGGGGGAAAGCCCGCCGCGGCCAGCACTTCCACAAACTTCGCGCCAATCGTCGGCGTCTCACTCGAAGGCTTGATCACGACGGTGTTGCCGGCCACCAGCGCCGCCACGGTCATCCCCACCAGAATCGCCAGCGGAAAATTCCACGGCGGAATGATGATGCCGACTCCGAGCCCCAAATATCGCAGTTCGCCGCGCTCGCCAGGCATCTGCACCAGGGGCGCCGGAGACGCCATCCGCTCCATTTGGCGCGCATAGTACTCGCAAAAGTCAATGGCTTCGGCCGTGTCGGCCTCCGCCTCGTTCCAGTTCTTGCCCGCCTCCAGAACCAGCCAGGCGTTGAACTCGCTCTTGCGCTCACGCAGAATGCTCGCGCAAGCGACAACCATCGCCACCCGCTCGGCCACCGGCGTCGCGGCCCAGCCCGGAAACGCGGCGTGCGCCGTCTCGATCGCCCGAACGGCGATCTCGGCCGTCGCCTTCTGGTGCCGGCCTACCAGTTCCACCGGACGCGACGGATTCACGCTGTCATGCTTGTCCGGTGTGTGAATCGCCGCGCCGTTCACGACGATCGCGTACTCCCGTCCGAACTCGCCGCGTACCTTGGCCAGCGCCTGCTCCATGGCCTGGCGATTGGCCGGCAGGAGGAAGTCGGCGTAGGGTTCGTTCCGAAACGGTGGCAACATAGTTCCTATTATCGCCGTATGACCTTTCAAGAACTGCCGCCGCCGCTGAACGACGATCAACTTCTGCTCCGCACCACCCTGCCGCTCAAGCCCGCCCCCGTTACGCTTTCCGGGCGAATCGTCGAGTTACGGCCGCTCGACCTCGATGCGGACAGCCGGCGTCTGTTCGAAATTTCGAATGGCAGCCCGCAACTTGGCGCGCCCCCCTACGATCCGGAGCCGGTCCTTTGGCGCTACATGGGCACGGGTCCCTTCGCCGATGTGGACGAGATGCGCACCTTCCTTTCCTCCCTCAACGCCACCCCGAACCTGCTGCCCCTCTGCGTTCGCCTCCAGCGCACCGGCGAACTGATCGGCATGCAGACCTTCATGAGCAACTCTCCCGGCGACCTGAAAATCGAACTCGGCCATATCTGGTACACGCCTGCCGCCCAAGGCACCGGAGCCCTGGCCGAAGCCACTTACCTGATGCTGCGGCATGCCTTCGATCTCGGCTACCTGCGGCTGGAGTGGAAGTGCAACGCGCTCAACGAACGCTCCCGCCGCGTCGCCCTCCGCATGGGCTTCGCCTTTGAAGGCGTGCAGGACGCGCACATGATCATCAAGAATCGCCGGCGCGATACCGCCTGGTTCCGAATGCTCGCTGAGGAGTGGCCGAAACGCCGCCGCAAGTTAGAGACACTAGTGGAGAATTCTTATGCTGCTCAAAAATGACCTTGGCAATTACCACTTCTGGAAAGGCATCGCGCCCTATTCGGCCGGCGTCGTTGCGGACCCGGGCTTCGAGATCGTGTACGCCCGCTTTGCCCGCCCGCTCCCGCTTAGCGCGGGCTTGGCGCGAGCCCGCGCGGAGGTGCTCGCCGCAAAGCGACCCATTCACGCCCTCTGCGGGATGGCGTTGCGCTCACCCAAGCCCTTCACCTTCACGGGCTTCAATCAGTTCAACGCCGGCTACGTAAAGACGCTGGTGGAATGGGGCTTACTCGTCGACGGCCAGAATCCCGTCGCGCGCACTAACGTCGCGCCAGAGGTG
>JALHNI010000178.1 GCA_022843605.1 Bryobacter sp. | reverse complement strand
CAACGGCATGCGCATCTATATCTGGGCCGGCCTGAAGTCCCACTCCGCCGGCCAGCACGACTACCCTCAGTTTCTTGCCGACTGGAGTAAACTCCTCACCGAACGCGGCGCCGTCGTCAACGGCGGCTTGCATCCCCCCAGCCCCGCCGACCTCGACCAAACCGACGTCATCGTCATGTACAAAGGCGACGCCGCCTACATGAGCGGCTTCGACAAGTCCGCCATGGACGCCTATGTCAAACGCGGTGGCGGTCTCGTCAGCCTGCATGATTCTCTCTGCGGTCCCGATCCAACTTACTTCGCCTCGCTCGTCGGCGGCGCCAAGAAACACGGCGAAGTAAATTACACCCTCGATGCCCCAATCCGCTACAACGTCGTCGACAAGTCCAACCCCATCGTCGAAGATCTCACCGACCTCACCATCTTCGACGAAGCCTTCTACGGACTTACCTGGGCCAAGGATCCCGGCATTCACGTTCTCGCCACTTCCGCCATGCCGCCCACCCGCGCCGCCGGCGAGCACAAGGGCGAAGTGGTACCCCAAATCTGGACTTACGAGCACAAGCTCCCCGGCGGACAGCCCGCGCGGGCCTTCGTCTGGATGCAGGGCCACACTTACGCCAACTTTGCGAACTACCAGATTCAACGCACCTTACTCCGGGGCATCGCCTGGGCCGCGCAAAAGCCGGTCGACGAGTTGATCAGCTACGTCGCGCCGCCGCCCCCCGTCCGGCGTCAGCAGTAACGAAATGGAGGCCGCATGAGCAAAGTCACCCTGAAAGTCAATGGCCAGTCGCACACCGTGGATATTGAACCCTCCACGCCACTGCTGTACATCCTCCGCAACGACCTCGGCTTACAAGGTCCCCGCTTCGGCTGCGGTCTCGGCCAGTGTGGCGCCTGCACCGTCATCATCAACGGCAATGCCGTGCGCTCCTGCGTCCTTCCTGCGTCCGCCGCCAAAGGCGAAGTTACGACTCTCGAAGGCCTCGCCCAGAACGGCAAGCTTCACCCCCTTCAGCAGGCCTGGATCGACGAGCAGGTTCCCGCCTGCGGCTTCTGCCAGAACGGCCAGATCCTCACCGCAAAGGTCCTACTCGACAAGAATCCGCATCCCACCGATGCGCAGATCCGCACCGGCATGGCCAGCACTTTGTGCCGCTGCATGACTTACTACCGCATTCAGGCCGCCATCAAGCGCGTCGCCAAGGGGGCCGCATGATCGACTTCACCGCCATTCCCCCTGAGGTGGAAGCCGCGCTCGCCTCCCGCCGGTCCTTCCTGAAGGGTGCCGGCCTCCTCGTGGTCACCCTCAGCCCGGCAGCCGCACAAGCCGGACCCTACCCCGATCCCAACTTCCGCCAACTCGACTCCTGGATCGTCATTCACCAGAACAACACCGCCACCTTCTACGTCGGCAAAACCGACTGCGGCCAAGGCACCGGCACCGCCTTCCGCCAGATGATGGCCGACGAACTCGACATCGCCTTCGACAAAACCAGCATCATTATGGGCAGCACCGACACCACCGTCGATCAGGGCGGATCCGGCGGCTCCGATGCCATCCAAGCCGATGGCTGGCCCATGCGCCGCGTAGCCGCCGAAGCCCGCCGCGTACTGCTGCAACTGGCGTCCCAACGCTGGAGCCTCCCCCCGGATCAACTCACCGTGCGCGACGCCGTCATCTCCGCCCCAACTGACCCGTCCAAACGCCTCACCTACGGCGAACTCATCGGCGGTAAGCGCTTCAACGTCACGCTCGCCGGCAACAACGTCAACGCCACCACGGGCGTCGCCAAACTGAAACCCGTTCAGGAATTCAAGTACGTCGGCCAGTCACCCCAGCGCTACGACATTCCCGCCAAAGTGGACGGTTCGCTCAAGTGGGCCGTCGACGTCAAACTGCCGGGCATGGTCCATGCCCGCAACATCAAGCCGCCCGTAGCCGGGGCCAAACTCGTCTCCATCGACGAAAGCTCCGTGCGCAACTTGCCCGGTTTCGTGAAAGTCGTCAGCAAGGGCAACTATGTCGCGGTCGTCTGCGAACGCGAAGAGCAAGCCATCAATGCGGCCCGGCGGCTGAAAGTGAACTGGGAGAAGCCGGCCTCCGCCCCCTTCCCGGCCTCCGAGGATCTCTTCACTTTCATGCGTGCCGCCCAGCCGACATCGCGCTCCCAACCCACCGTCGTCGGCGATGTTACTACCAGTCTGGCCGGCGCCGCCAAAGTCATCGAAGCCGAATACGATGTTCCCTTCCAGGGGCACACCGCCTTCGGTCCCGCCCACGCCATGGCCGATCCATCCAACGGCCAACTCACCATCTACTCCAACGACATGAAGTCTTACGGCATGCGCAACGGCGTCGCGGCGTTTCTGAAGATTCCTCGCGATCAGGTGCGCGTCGTCTGGATGGAGGGGCCGCAAGGCTTCGGCCGCACCGCCGCCGATGACGCGGGCTTTGAAGCCGCCTTCCTGGCCAAGGAACTCAACCGGCCCGTCCGTGTCCAGTGGATGCGCGACGAAGAGACCGCCTGGGACACCAAGGGTCCCGCCTTCACCTTCAAGCTGCGCGGCGGTCTCGATGCCCAGGGCAACCTCGTCGCCTTCGACTACCTGGCCCAGGCCGCCGACTACAATCACGTCGGCTATAACGAAGCCGACTCCGTCCTGATCGCCCAACTCATGGGCATACGCCGGACGCCCGCCCGCGGCGGCGGCGATGAACCCGACGAGATGTATTCCATCCCGCACCGGCGCATGGCCAGCGAGGTCGTGAGCCTTCCGCTCATCTGGGAAACGCCGCTCCGCACCGGTAACCTGCGCGACCCCAACGGTCCCCAGGTCACTTTCGCCTCAGAGTCTTTCATCGATGAGCTGGCCGCCGCCGCCAAAGCCGACCCCGTCGCCTTTCGGCTTGCCCTGCTCAACGCTGGCACCGGCGACGATAGCGGCTTCAAACGGGCGCGCTCCATCGCCTGCATCAAAGCCGCAGCCCAGGCCTATGGCTGGGATCCGCGACCTTCGCCCAAACGCGTATCGAAGGGCGACATCCTTACCGGTCGCGGCGTCGCTTACTCGTTCCGCAGTCAGACCGTCGCCGCCGAAATCGCCGAAGTCGAGGTCAACGGCAAGACCGGCCACGTCTGGGTGAAGCGCCTGGTCTGCGCGCACGATTGCGGCCTGGTTATCAACCCGGAAGGGACCCGCCGCACGCTCGAAGGAGCCATGCTCCACTCGCTCAGCCGTGCGCTGCATGAGGAAGTCACCTTCGATACCGAAAAAGTCACCAGCGTCGACTGGGTCACGCATCCCAGCCTCACCCACGCCGATACGCCCGCCCAAATCGACATCGTCCTGGTCAACGGCGATCCGAATCCAAACCGGCCCGATCTGCCGCACTACGGAGCCGGCGAAACCGCCTGCAAACCGCTGCTGGCCGCGGTGGCGAACGCGATCTTCGACGCCACCGGCGTCCGCCTCCGGCGGGTGCCCTTCCGGGATCAGCGCGTCCTGGCCGCGCTCAAAGCCGCCGGCATCTAGACGCTCGCGGCTTCACCATTCCCGTAGGACGGGCTTCCGGGCCGGTCTGGACTTTGACTTCGCGCGTGACCGGATCAGGCATGTTTCCAGCAGCCTGCTCACCGAGCGCTTACTGAATCGCCATTTTCTCGAGCTCTTCCGCGGTAGCCGGCAGCGGTGCTTCGCCAGCCTTGTAGCCGTTCGTCTCCAGAATAAAGGCGATTACATTGCGATAGGTCTCGGCTGGCAACGACGCGGGCGCGGCGGGCGGCATCGTCTTCTGCGCCCGGTCATGGAACGCTCGCATCGTCTTGCCGGTCCAGGTCTTCTTGAAGTACTCACCCGCCAGCGGCGTACCGAACGTCCCGTTGGTCATCGTGCTGCCGTGGCACACCGCGCAGTTGGCGTTGTAAGCCGTCTTGCCCGCCGCGGCCTGCGCCGCCGTAAACGCCGGCATAGCCCCGGTCGCCATCTGTGCTGGAACTTCCGCCGGCTTCGTTTCGCTCACGCGAACGGGTTCCTGGGTCACCGTGCCGGTGCCCTCGCCGATGTAGGTAAACGCGAGAATCGCTCCCCGATCCTGCATCCGTTGCACCGTGCCCCCGCCAACTGCCTCGGCCAGTCCACCAGGATCCGTGGCGATATAGATCGTTCGCCGGTCCGGGCTCACCGCCGTATCGCGGAAACGATTCTCCGATTGGAAGTATCGCGAGAAATAGCCGGCTGCCGTCTTGCCGTCCGGCGTGAGCGGCAACACGTAAAGCGAGCCCCGCTTCAGCGTCGTGACGAACAGCACCCGGTCCCATCCCGGAATGCCTGTACCTTCAGACTGGTAGTGCTCAATGCTCGACGCAGCCACCGTCGCCCAGCAGATGAAGTCGATGCCCTTGCAAATCGGGTCATGAAAGTTGAAGTCGCTCGGCACCGTGAACATGGTCGCCAACGGGTCCACCATCCGCTTTTTGAACGCGGTCTCCGGCTGGCGCGGCACCGACGGATGAATCGCCAGATCGCTGAAGCTCAGTTGCGAGCAGGGCGTCTTGGCTTCCGCCCAGCGAGCGAACTCATAAGCCTTGTTGTCCTTCAGGCCGGCGACATTCGGCCAGCCGTAGTTGCCGCCCGCCTTCAGGATGTTTACCTCGTCATCGGTTTTTGGACCCTGTTCCGAAGAGTAAAGCGTTCCGTCCGGACCGAAATCCAGGCCTTGCGGATTCCGGTGACCGTAAGTGAGCACGTGGCTCACCACGCCTTTCAGTTTCGGATTATCCTTGGGCACCGAGCCGTCCAGATTCAGCCGCAACGACTTACCCACGTACGACGAGTAGTCCTGCCTCGCCAGTTCCTGCTTCTTTGGCAGACGCTGGCTCTCCACCGCCAGGCAGTAGTTGCCGAGCTGATTATTGCCGCGGTCCCCAATGGTGAAGTAGAGCTTCTGGTCCGGTCCGAACTTCAACCGCCCCGCCACATGGTCGTTGCCCGCCGGCAGGCCCGTCAGCACGTTCAGCGGACTGGAGAGCTGTCCGGTCGCCGCGTCGTAAGTCAGGCGCACGATCTTGCCGTAAAGGTAACGGTACCGGCTGTTCGGATCGGCGATCGCCGGGTTCGCCCCTTTGCTCTGGTCGACATAGGTGTACGCGACATAGACGAAGTCATTTCCCGTCCCCTTCAGGAGTTCCGGATGCAGCGCCATTCCCAACAGGCCATCCTGGCCGCCGGGAGCCGAAACTTCATCGATCGTGATCGCCACACTGCGTTCGCCGCTCACCGGATCGATCCGGACCACACGCTTACCGGTGCGCTCCGTCACCCAGAGCTTCGCGTCCGGCCCCCAAGTCAATTCCCACGGTCCGGCCAAGCCCGACGTCACCACCCGTTTACTGAACTGCTTGCTGGCGGGTAACACAGTCTCCGGCCCGTTCTGGGCCACAACGAAACAGATAACGGATGTCAGCAACACGGCTGCCTGAATGGAAGGTTTCATAAGTTCGTTCTACAAGCATATAAACAAACTTGTGCCAACCGCGACGCGCCAATTGACCACCGTAACGAGCATTCGGGCTTCCGGCTAAACGGAAACCCGCGAACACTCTGAGAGAATAAGAAGGTGAAGCTTCGCGCGATTTCTCTTCTCATCGCTCTAACTACCTTGACGCTGACGGCCGCTGCGCAAGCGCCGCCCAAAAAGTCGGCTCTCGACAAGGCCACCCTCGAAATCTACGTCCGGCACTTGGTTCCCTACCCTGCCGCCGTCAAGGTGGAGATCGGCGACCCGATGCCCAGTAAGTTGCAGGGTTTCTCCCAGATTCGGGTGCTCGCCTCCATGGGCGGACGCTTTAAGGAGCATCTCTTTGAGGTCTCCGGCGATGGCCAACGATTTTTTGAAGCCGAAGTCTACGAAGTTGCCAAGGACCCCTTCGCCGAGACCGCCGCCAAGCTGAAAACCGAGTTCCAGCCGTCGCTCGGCACCGCCGGCGCGCCCATCACCCTGGTGCTCTTCAGTGACTTTCAGTGCCAATACTGCCGCGAGCAGTCGCGCCTGCTACGTGAGAACCTCCTGAAGACTTACCCCAAGGAAGTCCGTCTTTTCTTTAAGGATTTCCCTCTCGAACAGATTCACCCATGGGCCAAGCCGGCCGCGATCGCCTCACGCTGCGTCGCCCGCCAGAGCCCAACCGGCTTCTGGGACTTCCATGACTTCGTCTTCGACAAACAAGCCGACTTTACGCCAGCGAACCTGAAAGAAAAGTCCGTCGCGTGGGTCACCTCGCACGGTCTCAACGCCGCCCAGTTCACCTCCTGCTTCGACACCAAAGCGACCGAAAAAGAAGTGGACCGCAACCTGGTGGACGGCCGTGCCGTTGGCGTCAACTCGACGCCCATGCTCTTTGTAAACGGCCGCCGCCTGAGTGGCGTGCTGGAATGGACCAGCCTCAAAGCGCTGATTGACCTGGAACTCGACTATCAGAAATCGAACGGCAGCGCCGCCGCCGAAGCTTGCTGCACCGTCGAGTTGCCCACGCCCTTCGCCCCCAAAAAGAAATAAGCATGCGCACCATTTTTCTTGCCCTCTGGGCGGCGCAAGCCTTCGCCGCAAACAACCAGATCGATGCCCAGCGCTACCTCGAAAACATCAAGTACCTCGCGTCGCCTGACCTGAAGGGCCGGGCCACGGGTACGCCGGAAATCGAAAAGGCTGCTCGCTACATCGCGGCCCGCTTCGAGAAGTTCGGCCTGGTGCCGGCCGGCGGCAGCAAGTCCTACCTGCAGGCTTACAAGATCAATACTTCTTCCAAGCTCGGCACCCGCAACCAGTTCTCGTTCACGCAAAAGGGAAAGCGCCGGAGCATGAAAGTCGGTGCGGACTTCAACCCATTTTACTTCTCCGGCAGCGGACAGGCCTCCGGACGCGTCGTCTTTGCCGGCTACGGAATCACGGCGCCCGAGTACAACTACGACGACTACGCGGGGCTCGACGTGAAGGACAAAATTGTGCTGGTGTTGCGCCGCGAGCCGCAGGAAAAGGACAGCCAAAGCAAGTGGCAGGGCGTGGGGATGACCAGCCATGCTTCGTTTGAGTCAAAAGTGGTCAACGCGAAGCAGCACGGGGCCGCCGCCCTGATCCTGATCAACAACGTCATCGCAAATCCTTCCGAGGCCGGTGACCTGCAAGGCTTCACCCGCATGTCCGGACCGGACGATGCCGGCATTCCGTACATCCAGTTGAAAGCACCGCTCACGGACGAATGGTTCGAAGCGGCGGGCAAACCCCTGAAGGCCATCGTGGAAGGCATTGACGCCGATCTGAAACCGCGGTCCTTTGCCTTCCCGGAGGACCTGCGGGTCGACCTGCGAACCGATGTCCAGCGCATCATTCGCGACGCCCACAATTTGATTGGCTACTGGCCGGGCGAGACCGACGAATACGTGATTGTCGGGGCGCACTACGACCATTTAGGCCTCGGCGAGGCATTCTCACTGGCTCCGTCCGAGGTCGGCCGGGTCCACCATGGTGCCGACGACAACGCTTCCGGCACCTCCGGCGTCATCGAGATGGCACGGTTGATCACCGCCCAGGGCAAGCGCAAGCGCGGCGTACTCTTCATGACGTTCTCCGGCGAGGAACTGGGCCTCATCGGCTCCAGCTTCTATTCCAACAACCCGCTGTTGCCGAACGAAAAGGCCGTGGCGATGATCAACATGGACATGATCGGCCGCGCCAAGGATGGACGGCTGATCATTGGCGGCGTGGCCACGGGCTCCTCATTGAAAGAACTCCTGGAGCGCCTGATTTCGCAGCACAGCGACCTGAAAGTCGACCTCACCGAGCCTTCCGGTATCGGTGGCAGTGACCATAGCTCATTCACCGCGAAGCAGATTCCGGCACTGTTCTTCTTCAGCGGCCTGCACGCCGATTATCACAAACCTTCCGACACTTGGGACCGCATCGATGTCCCGAACGCCCAGAAAGTGCTCGCTCTCGTGGCGGATACGCTTACCCACCTCACCGACGCGCCCGGCCGTCCAGACTTCGTCAAAGTCGCGCCGCCCGCTAGCAGCGGCTCAGGCCCCAGTTCGGGCGGACCGAGCGGGTACGGCCCCTACTTTGGGTCGATTCCCGACATGGCCGGCAAGGAGAAGGGGGTCAAGTTTGCAGATGTTCGCGCCGGCTCGCCTGCGGCCAAAGCTGGTCTGGAACCGGGTGATATCATGGTGGAGTTCGACGCAAAGAAGGTCGAAAACCTTTACGACTACACCTACGCGCTGCGGCAGAAAAAGGCCGGCGACGTCGTCGTAGTGAAATACATCAGAAATGGCCAATCCCGGGAGACGACGGTCACCCTGGAGCAAAGAAAGTAGCGTTGGCGGTTAATGTTTGCACCACGCAGCGACGATAACCACTCTAGAGCCCAGGCATGCCCGTAATGACACCGAAGTCCGAAACTGCAACTTGGCGGCTTCCGCCGCTGATTCTTCATCCATTCGCCGAGACTTCCGGTCCCGACAAACTCGTCGAAAGCTCCCGTGCCAGCCTGATGCTGCAGGGGTTGCTTCCCCAGGGCGAACTCAGCCGTGAGGATCTGGACAAGCGCCTCCTCGACGGCCGCTATTGCGAAATTCGCATGCTCTTCTATGTCGGTAAGGACCTTCTCCGCTGGATTGAGCAGTGTCAGGAAATCGTCAGCCGCGAAGAGACCCTCCGCCGCGCCGGTTTCTGCTACCAGAGTTTTGCCGCCCTCATTGTCGAGGAACCGCCCAAGTTGGTTCGCGAGAAGCTCAAGAAGTGGGGCGTTGCCGACTACAAGTCGATCTTCTCCCGCGCGCTCGGACTCAACGCCGTGTTCGTCGATGTCCCGGCTCGCACCGAACTCACCGACGAGTTCATTCGCCACTATTACCGCTATGCGGACCAGCTCTTCGCCTGCCGCCAACTGATGTGGAGTTTCGGCGACGTCCGCCCCTCCCAGTTCGATTTTGACCTCTACGCCTCCGGTGAGTATTCCCGTATGCTCGAACGGCAGTGGCAGGACGGCGAACCGTCTGAGGATAGCGAATAGCCTCGCTAACTCCCTGCGGCCAAGGCTAAATCAGCTTTTTCAGCAGGGCGATCTGCCCGGCGTGATAAAGATGATGCTGCACAATACCCTGTAGCAGTTGGTAGACGCTTTGCGTATTCGGCTTCAGCACGAATTCCAACTCGGTGTCCGACATGTTCTCAATATGCGCCGCCAGCGCGCCGGTCGAAAGGAAGAGCTGTTCCAGGTCGCCTTCCCACCTTCCTGGCATCGGAAAGTCCTCCGCACCGGCCACCTCTCGAGTCTCGCCTTTGGTCACCCGCTCAAGCGCAATCTCCGCCCACGCCGCAAGATGCAGCACGAGCCGATGAATTGAGTGCGCGCCCGGGATCGCCTCCTTCGCCGCCTGCTCAGCGGTGACCCCCTCCAGAATCTCCGCCAGACTGTCACCATGCCAAGCCGGACCCCGCAGAGCCCGCCGCAGTTGATCCGCAATTCGCTTTGCTTCTGGCATAAGTCGTTCAGGCGCTAGTCCAGCACCACCAGCTTCCACGTTCCTTCCCGCAAAGCGAACTGCGCGCGCGGCGTAATGGGCGATCGAACGGCTTGGCCGGGCACGAAACCTTCCTTGCCCCCTGCCGTTCGGATCCGCACCCAATCGAAAGCTCCGGCACTCGGCGCGCCGACGCGCTGCACCACCTCGAAAGCCACCGTCGCCACCACGGCGGCATCGCGCGACGGGGACTCCCGCACCGGCACTACGTCGCGTACCACCACCAAATGCTTTCGTGGATCCAGTTCACGCGGAAACTTCCACGCATAGTAGGGCGAAACAAAGATCTTCGGGTGCATCTGCTCAAAGCCGATGTCCAGCATGTCGGTCAACACCGTCCACACCTCGCCGTCGGGCGATTCCGGTTGCCAACGTTCGGCAAACAAACCCCAACCCTCGTCCTTGTCCTTGGGCCCGGTGATGACTTTCTCGTCCACCAGCTTGCGCAAAGCTTTGAGGTCCCGCTTGATCACCGCTTTCTCGAGCTTCACGGTAAAGCGGCGAAAGTCATCGGAACGCTGGCGATCATCGATGGGATATAGACGTACCGGAGAGTCCACGGCGGCCATTGCCATCAACATTGCCAGGGCAAGCATGGGGGAAGTCTACCAGACTCCGAAACTGCTACAATCGAGAGGTACCTAAAGCCGAGGGGTGGTGAGTTGATTTGGCAGAAGTTAATCTGCAAGATGGCGAAACATTAGAGAGCGCATTGCGCCGCTTTAAGCGCAAAGTCCAGCAAGAAGACATCATCAAGGAGATCAAGAAGCACTCCTATTACCTGAAGCCCGGCGAAAAGAAGCGGGTGAAGCAGGCTCTTGCTCGCAAGCGTAACCGCAAAAAGAACCGTCAGAAGGACGCCGAATAGGCTCTTCCTGTCGAAGTAAACGAAAAGGCGTCCCTAACCCCGGGACGCCTTTTTCATGCCCAGATGGCCCGCGTGGTAGCGCGTCCAGGCCAGAAATCCGATCAGCGTCTTGCCATCGTTCATCTTCCCGCCCGCAATGAGTTCATCGATCTCGTTCCAGGCAAACCAGCGCGTCTCGATCCGCTCATCGTCCATCCACTGGCTTTCGCCTTGCGTGAGCGCCGTGGCCAAATAGAGGTTCATCTTCTCCTCCAGGAAGCCCGGGCTCGGCCAATAAGATGCCAGCCGGACCCACTTCTTGGCCCGAAGTCCAGTCTCCTCACGCAGTTCACGCTTGGCGGCGGCCAGTGCCGTTTCGCCGTCATCGACCTTGCCGGCGGGCAGTTCCCAGAGTTTTCGCTGCGCGGGTAAACGGTATTGCCGCACCAACAGAATGCGCTGCTGGTCATCCACCGGCATCACGACGGCCGACCCGTTGTGCCGCACCACGTTGCGGCGGATCTCGAACCCGTCCTTGTCCTCGGCGACATCCTCGGTCACGCGGAACAACCCGTTTTTCAACTTCTCTACTGAGGAAATGATCTTCATCCGCTCTATTGTCTCAGGCCCGGCGACTGATGAGCGCCGGGCCAACCGGGGGCGCCAAAGTGAAGCCGCCCGCCGGCCACGGCCCGGAACAATCCAGCACCAAGCGTCGATCCCGGCATTCGTCGGCCAGCCTCCAAGCTTCGGCCAGAAAGGCCGGCCGCTGCTCCCGCTTCACCAGAAGAGACCACGAAGCCACCCGCCGCCGCGGATTCCACACCGCCACCCGCCGGTCCATGATGCCGTCCGCCCATCGGCAAAGGCGGCCCCGCATCTCGCCCAGGCCGTCAACTTTGGCCCGCCGCCCCGCCCGCTCCACATCCACCCAGAACTCCTGCCGCTCCCGCAACATCTCCAGTTGCGCCTCAAAGACATCGACATGCCGCTCCAGGTACGCCGTCACCTGCTCTTCGTCATCAAGAACGGTACAGAAAGCGGACGCCACCATCGTGGTCTGCAACATCACTGTGTTCAGTACGGTCTCATGAGCCGGTGCCCGCTGCTCCACCCACAAACGGTCCATCAATCGATCGGGCGTGAAGTCTGGATCGTATTCTTCATCCGGCACCCGGCTCACCACCGCCGCCAAACCCGCCGCACAAATCGTATAGGGAGGAAAAATCGGGAAAACGCTCTCCGCTGGCAACAGCGGGAGCTGGGAACTGCCGGTAACGCAGTACAAGTAGATCAAGCTCCGCCCAAGTCCTCCACACCGTCTATTCGGAGGAATTCGGTAAGCTCTTTAACCTACTCAGCGGCCGCGAGCACTTCGGAGGGCTTGGGCATCCCGCGCCTCGCAAACCGGATCTTGCCGGACTTGCCCACCAGGTAAACGGTACGTTTGACGATGAGGCCCTTAGCCGCGAACAGTTTGGCCACCTCGTGCCCCGGGTCAGCCAGCAAGGGATAAGGCAACTGAAATTTACCGCGAAAGGCCTGGTGACTCTCCACCGAACCGGGATTCACGCCGAAAACCGTCGTATCTTTCTGATTCGACAAGGACCACGACTCGCGAAACTCACAAAGCTGCTTC
>JALHNI010000177.1 GCA_022843605.1 Bryobacter sp. | reverse complement strand
GCAGGCGCGGCTCCCTGTCCGGTAGCTCTTCCAGCTCCTCCGGTGGCGGCAACGGTGTTCCTGAACCCGGCTCGGTATTCTTAATGGGTTCTGCGTGCATCGCGCTCGGCGTGATCGCCCGCCGCCGCGCCAAGCGTTAATCTCAACCCGTCCTCCTTGGATCGTTAACGGCTCGAGCCTGCTGGCTCGAGCCGTTTTCTTTTGGTTAGCTCTTTCCCAGGTAGCTGCCGCTGCTGGCGCTGATGTAGATCGAATGGTCGCTCATGGACACTGAATCGCCCCAAAGCACGCGCCACGCAGCTTCAGGATAGAGCCGGGTGAATTCAAGCTGCATGAAGATCGGACGGCTGGGATTCTTCTTCACGTAGTCGGCACTTTTGTCGTGGGCGGTCTTCCACGCGGCGTCGGAATCAATCTTGAAGGCTTGGACGTAGAAGGGCTGCTCGATCGGCTTAGGACCGCTCCAAGCCGCCTCGCCCTGGCTAAAGACGCCCTCATGCAACGAGGCACTTGCCTCGACGATGGAATAGGTGAAGACTTTCATCTTCCCCTTGGTTTGTGAGACGAATGTCATACGCCAGGCGGCAAATTTCCCGTCCTTCGGGGTGAATCCTTCCACGGGCATGCTCTCGACTCGCAGGGGCATCACATCTGGCGCCCACATTCGGGCGGCGCCGTAAACCAGGTAGAACGCCTTGCGAGCGGTGACGGGTTCAACGACCTTGGGGGGAACGGGCTGTTTCGCGGCCTCCGGAGCCGAAGAGCAACCGATCAGAAGAATGAGCGTCGCGGTAGGAAGCAGAATGCGCATAAGGCTTTCATTGTAACGGCTTAGTTTATGCCGATCACAATCTTGCCGCAGCCGTCGTGGTATCCCTCCAGCATCTCGAAGGCGGCCTGAGTCTGAGCCAAGGGCAATCGGTGCGTCAGCAACTGGTGAGAAATTGTGGCATTGGCTAGCATCGCCGTCGCTTCGGCGGCGTTGTGGTTCGAGCGAAAGATGGTTTGAATGCGAAGTTCTTTGGCCATCGCGGTGTGCAAGTCGACGGGCAGGTTGGATTCGCTGGGAATCCCGATCAGGATGCACTCGGCCGCCTTGCGGGCGGCGCCAAAGCAGGCGCGCAGGCTATCGCGTTTTGCGGCCGCGTCGATGACGAGGTCGGCGCCGCGGCCCCGGGTCAGGTCGAGGACGGTGCTGACGAAGCGATCCAGTTCTACGGCGGCAGTGGCGCCCATCTTTACGGCCATCTCTCGCCGGTGAGGCCGCGGGTCCGCGATGACGATCTGTGATGCGCCCCTCGCGCGCGCCACGGCGGCAGCCAGCATGCCGATGGGTCCGCTGCCGGTGATCGCAACGACGTCACCCGGGTTGAGCGGGTGCAATTCGTAAAGGTGCAGGATCACCGAGAGGGGCTCAATCAGAGTGGCTTGGTCGTAGGTGAGGGAATCGGGGATGGGATCGGCGTTCGCAACCGGGATCGTGGCGTATTCGCGAAAGAGACCCCAGATGCCGCCAGAACTCATGAAGCGCGAGGTGAGACAGAGGTTGGCGCGACCGCTGGTGCAGAACTCACACTTGCCGCAGGTGAGTGCCGGTTCAATAGCCACGCGGTCCCCGCTCCGCAGATGCGTGACGCCTCTCCCGACGGCGACGATCTCCCCTGCCGGTTCGTGGCCCAGCACCATGGGATAGGGAGCCTTCCGTTCTCCGACCCCGCCTTCGCCCCACCAATGCAGATCGCTCCCGCAGATGCCGCAGGAGCAGATCTTAACCATGACCTCGCCGGCTTCGGGCTCTCTTTCCTCGGGTACCTCGACAAGTTCCATTTGCCGGTGACTGACCAGTTGAATCGCTCGCACCCTTTGATTTCTATCACGCCGGGGAACAATTCGCCGACCCGGGCCGTATCTGACAGTGCGAGGTGAAGGATGTTTTGTACGAAATGCGGCGGCGAGACGACGGCGATGACGGCCTACTGCCCACAATGCGGAAAGCAACTCCGTTTCGACGGAGGCGTGCGTACCCCGCGCCTGGAGCGGGATATGGCGAATCGCAAGATTGCCGGAGTCTGCTCCGGGCTGGCAAACTATCTCAACCTGGACGCGACGCTGATTCGCATCGCGATGCTGACGGCGGCAATTGCGGGCGGTTTCGGCTTTATCGCCTACCTGATTGCGTGGATCGCGATGCCCAAAAACATGAGCGGGCAAGCGCCTTATGCGCTGCCGCCCGCGGCTTAGACCTTCGGCAGAGCCAGCAGGAAGGAAGTGATCGCTTCCATGTCTTTCGGCTTGAACTTGTACGGCGGCATCGAGGTGTCCGGCGACATCTTCTCAGGATTGACGAAGTGTTCCACGATCCAGGCCTTAGAGCGGCGTAGCGCGATGCCATTCAATCCGGGGCCCAGTTTTTGGCCCTCGCCATTGATAACGTGGCAGGCGCCGCACTGCTGTTTCTGGTAGAGAATCGCGCCGTCCACGGCAAAGTTGGGGGTGGTTTCCAGGACGCTGGCATTTTTCACGTTGAGTTGCAGCAGGAACGCGGCCAGGGTGTTGAGCTGAGAGTCCGGCAATTGCAGCGGCGGCATAGCGGAACCCGGCACCATCTCCTGGGGCGCCTTGAAGTACTTGATCATCCACTCGGCGGTCTTGTGCGAGGTGGGCTTCGTCAAGTCTGGTGCAGACTTACCGGGTCCATGACACGCCGCGCAGTTCTCGCGGCGATAATAGCCAATACCGGCGATTTCCGCAGGCGCCATTTCCTGCCAGGGCAAGGGCGGGGCATCGAGCAGTTCGGTGTTGAGTTCCAGGGGTTTGGGCGCATTCACCACCGCTTGCACGGTGAGTCCCGTCCACAGCATCGCGGCGATACCCAGCACGGCGAACGCGACGGTCCGGTGCCGCAGTTGAGCCAGCTTGGCACGGTCGATGAACGGAATCAGGAAGAGGCCGAGCACGGCTAAGCCTGGCAGGATCACGGAGCCCACGATCTCGAGCGAGCCAGGGAAGTACTTCAGCAATTCATAGAGGAACAGAAAATACCAGTCAGGCTTGGGAATGTAGCTGGTATCGGTGGGGTCTGCCAGACGTTCCAAGGGGACTTTGGCAGAGACGGCCAGAACGAACAGCAGGACGAAGGTGGCGAAGATGGCGACGGTGTCCTTGTAGACCTGGCCAGGATAGAACTTCTTCGGCGGCTTGGTTTCGATTGCGGCGGGAGCGACGCCGTGCTTGCGCACCAGCAAGATGTGCAGCGCCATGAGAATCAGGGTGATCGGCGGCAAAAGGAGAACGTGAGCCGCATAAAACCGGGTGAACGTAACCACGCCGATTGAGCCATCGCTGCCCATCAGCCGTTCGAGGTACGGGCCAATCAACGGGGCGGAAGCGGCAATCTTCGTCGTCACCACCGTACCCCAGTAGGCCCGATTGTCCCAGGGCAGCAGGTAGCCGGTGAGGCCGAAGGCGAGGGTGATCAGCAGCAGCACGACGCCGATGATCCAGGTGGCCTCGCGAGGCTTCTTGTACGCGCCCCAGAGGAAAACCTGGCACATATGGAGCACGACCACGACGATCATCATGCTGGCGCCCCAATGATGCAGGCCGCGCATGAGAGATCCGCCGGTGAGTTCCGCCATGATGTACTTCAGGCTGTTGTAGGCTTCACCGGGGGTGGGCGCGTAGTTGAACGCCAGCATGATGCCGGTGAAGGCCTGCACCATGAACATGAACGCCGCGATGCTGCCGAAAACCTGATGCCAGCCGCTGGAACCGGGAATCTCTTCGTATAGGAAACTGCGAATGGCCGTTTCGAGGCCGGTACGCTCTTCCAGCCAATCTACGATCTGACGGATCATTGACTACCCCTTCACCACTTCACCAATCATCAGTTTGGTGCCCTGCACTTTAATCTGATAGCGGTCCAAGGCGCGGGGCGCGGGGCCAGAAAGAACTTTTCCGTCCATGGCGAAGCCTGATGTGTGGCAGGGACAGATGAACTCTTTTTTTCGTTCATCCCAATGGAAAGCGCAGCCCAAATGGGTGCAACTCGGGGCAAAAGCGATCGCTTCGTTGGCGGCGGTCTTCACCACCCAGGCGCTGGTCTTCTCGGTGGTGATCTTCCAGCCGTCGGCGCGGTCACGCCGGAAGACGATCTCTTCGGGGGCGTTGACGGTGAGCTCTTTCAGGTCGGCAGCTTCCACAAAGTCCGTCTTTTTACGGGCTTTGGGCGGAAAAAGTAGGTAAATCAGGGCGGGCGTGGCCATGGCCGCGCCCATCAGGGCCCAAAGGCCGTAGATCCCGGTCAATTGAAACGTGCGACGATCCATTTACTTCTCAAAGACTCCCTTGAAAGACTATTCTATCCCCGGCGGCTCGCGGTCCAACTGGAGAATACAATCAAATTGTGAGTACTGTGCCGATCGTCCTTGTCCTGGCCCTGGCCGCTTCCGCTGCCGAAACGCCGCGATTGCGAGCGCTGATTGTGGACGGTGTGAACAACCATGATTGGCGGGCCGGAACGCGTGGTTTGCGCCAGATTCTGGAAGCCACCGGCCGTTTCACCGTTGACGTTTCCACTAGCCCTGGCCGGGAAGCTCCAGCGGACCAATGGACAACCTGGCGCCCGGATTTTGCCAGGTACGACGTCGTGATCAACAACTTCAACGGCGGGCACCTGAACGACGGTCTGCGTTGGCCGGCTGCGGTGGAGGCGGCGCTGGTGAAGTACGTCCAAAATGGCGGAGGGCTGGTGATCCTGCATGCGGCGAACAATGCCTTTTTGAATTGGCCAGAGTATCAGGAAATCGTGGGGTTGCTGTGGCGCGATCCGAAGTTTGGCCCGGGCTTGATTGTGAACGGGCGAGGCCGGGTGGAGACAGTGCCGGCGGGGGAAGGGCCTAAGCCGGGGCACGGTCCGCGGCACGACTTCCAGATGGAGGTGCTCGACCCTCAGCATCCGATTACGCAAGGCCTTCCATCCAAGTGGCTGCATCCTTCCGAGCAACTGACGCATGGTCAGCATGGTCCAGCAGAAGGGCTGAAGGTGCTCACGTACGCCTGGTCGAAGGACTCCAAACGCAATGAGCCGATGGACTGGGTTCGGCGGTACGGCCGGGGCCGGGTCTACGTGACGATGCTGGGGCATACGTGGCTCAATGAGCCGAACCCGAACTACGAGTGTGTGGGCTTTCAAACGTTGGTGGCCCGGGGCACCGAGTGGGTGGCTGCTGGTAAAGTGACGATTCCGGTGCCGAAGGAGTTACCCACCCCGGACCGGGCCGTATTGCGCGCGCTGGAGTCACGATAGATGCGGCGGCGCGAACTGTTGGGCGCCCTGCCGATGGCTGCCTTCTCCGCGGCCGCACAGCGCCGGGCTCCGCTGAACTTCATCGTCATGCTGATTGACGACTACGGCTGGCGCGACTCCGGTTGCTATGGCAGCACCTACTACGAGACGCCTCACCTGGACGCCTTGGCTCGAGACGGAGTGCGTTTCACCAACGCCTATGCGGCGTGCCCCGTGTGTTCGCCCACGCGCGCCAGCGTGCTGACGGGCAAGCATCCGGCTCGGCTGCACCTGACGGATTGGATCCCCGGACGAAAGCAGTGGCCATCCGCGCGAGCCCTAACCCCGGCCTTCGAACAGCAACTGCCGTTGGGCGAGGTGACGATCGCCGAACTTTTGGCTCCAGCCGGCTATGTCTCGGCCAGTATCGGAAAATGGCATCTCGGCGGCGCCGGTTTTTTGCCGCCGGAGCAGGGCTTTGCCCTCAATTACGGAGGCACCGAGAAGGGATCGCCCCCTTCGTACTTTCCGCCCTATCGGATTCCCGGAGTGGAGGCGGCGCAAGCCGGAGAGTATCTCGATGAGAATCTGACGGAACGGGCGATTCGGTTTCTGGACGATGCTCGCGGCCGCCCATTCTTTCTCTATCTGCCGCACTATTCTGTGCACCTGCCCTATGGCGGCAAGCCCGAGTTGATTGAGAAGTATCGCCGTAAAGCCAACCCGCAAGGCGACCCGCGCTACGCGGCGATGGTGGAGACGATGGATGCCAGCATTGGCCGGCTGCGTGCCGCGCTGACGGAACGGAAGCTCGATGGCAATACGGTCTTCGTTTTTCTGGCCGACAATGGCGGTTTGCGATATGAAGGTCGCAGCCCGCAACCGGTCACCTCGAACGCGCCGTTGCGCGCCGGTAAAGGGCATGTTTACGAGGGCGGGATCCGGGTTCCGTTTGTGATTCATTGGCCGGGCGTGGCGCGCGCCGGGTCAGTCAACGATACGCCGATCAGTTCGGTGGACATTCTGCCGACGCTGGCTCGCGCCGCGGGTCGACCCTTGCCGAAGGACGTCGACGGAGTGGATCTTGCGCCGGCCTTGCGCGGCGGCAAGTTGAGACGAGATGCCCTCTACTGGCACTATCCGCACTACTCGAACCAGGGTGGTGCACCGGCGGCGGCGATTCGCCGTGGTGATTTCAAGCTGATCCACTTCTTGGAAGATGACCGGATGGAACTCTACAACCTGCGGGATGATCTCGGCGAAACAAGGAATTTGGCGCAGCGTCTGCCTGGAAAAGCTCGGGCACTGCGTGCGCAATTGATGCAGTGGCGGAAATCGGTGGCCGCGGCGGAGACTCGGCCGAATCCCCAGTTTGATCCCAAAACGGCCGATCAGGGGCTGACCGGCGCAGAGCGTCCCACGCCTCCAGTAGAATAGAGAGTTCCATGGCTCGCGAATTTCCCCTCATCCCTCAAGTGGTTCCCCACGTTCAGACAAAACTGCGTTCGATCCAAACGGCGCTGCCGGCTCCGGAGTCGATTCCGGTATTGGAGTCGTTGCTGGCGACCGAACCGATTGCGATGACCGGTCAACCGCCGACGCTTTGGGATCACGCGGAAGGCTTCCAGGTGTACGATCGCTGGGGGAATTGCTGGATCGACTGGTCGAGCGGCGTCCTGGTGACCAATGCCGGCCACAGTCACCCCGCCATCATCCGGGCGATTGTCGAGCAGGCGCAAGCAAAGCTGCTCACCAATTACGCCTTCCCCACTGAGATGCGCGCGAAGCTCACCAAGCGCCTGAGCGACCTGTTGCCTGAGCCGATGAAGAAGATCTTCCTGCTCACGGTCGGCTCGGAGACGGTGGAGTGCGCCATCAAGCTCTGCCGAGCAAACGGCGCCAAGGTTGGCGGCAGGGCGAAGAATGTGATCGTTTCCTACGAGAAGGCTTTCCACGGCCGGACGATGGGTTCGCAGCAAGCGGGCGGCATTCCAGTCTTGAAGGAATGGATCGTCAACCTGGATCCTGGCTTCGTGCAGGTTCCTTTTCCGGACGGCTTCCGCACGACGGATACCAGCTTCGCGGCCTTCGAACGGTCACTGGCAGAGCAAGGAGTGACGCCGGATCGCGTGGCAGGCGTGATTCTGGAAACCTACCAGGGCGGCAGCGCGGCCTTCGCACCGGTGGAGTACATGCAGCAGATGCGCGAGTGGTGTACGAAGCACGGCGTATTGCTGGTGTGCGATGAGGTGCAGGCCGGTTTCGGGCGCACGGGTACGTTGTGGGGATTCACGCACTACGGTATCGTGCCGGATTTGACGACGTGGGGCAAGGGCGTCAGTAGTTCGTTGCCGTTGGCTTTTGTCGCGGGTCCGCCGGCGATTCTCGATATGTTCCCTCCCGGCAGCATGTCGTCGACCCATACCGGCAATCCGATTTGCTGCGCTGCGGCGCTCGCCAACATTGACGTCATTCTGAACGAGAATCTGGCGGAGCAGGCTCGCCTGATGGGTGATCGGCTGCACGGTCATCTGCGCTCTCTTCAGGCGAAGTATCCTTCGCGGATTGGCGATGTCTCCGGCAAAGGACTCGTCGCCGGGATGCACTGCATCAAGGACGGCGGAATTGAGCCGGATGGCGATCTGGCCTTTGAGGTAGTGAAGCGCTGCTGGGAAAAGGGCGTCCTGATGTTCAACCCGGTGGGTTTCGGGGGGGCGACGGTGAAGATCTGTCCGCCGCTGGTGATCACCGCGGAGGCGATCGACGAGAGCTGCGAAGTTCTCGCCAGCGCTTTCGCGGAGGCGGTTTAGGGGCAGGAGTCTCAGCCCGCATTTGGCGGATCGGCGGGCGTATGCTATTCTTAGAACTGCGCGTGTCTGCACGGTCTCGTGGACATTCTTGTCCGCTGGTAGGCCTGCTACCCAAACAAAATCGACACTGCTAGGAGATTGTGATGGCAAAGTTCTGTCCTGTGACCAAAAAGAAGCCGATGTCCGGCAACCGGGTGTCACACGCCAACAATCGCACCAAGCGCCGCTTTGAGCCGAATCTGCACGAAAAGCGGATTTGGGTGCCGAGCGAAGGCCGCTACGTGCGTCTGCGTCTTTCCGCCAACGGAATGCGCACGATTGACAAACAAGGCGCTGACGTTGTGATCGCTCGTCTGCGCAAGGAAGGTCTCCTCTAATGCCTCGCATTCTGATTCGCCTGGTGTCGACCGCCGGAACCGGCCACTTCTACACCACTACCAAGAACCCCAAGATCAAGACCGATAAACTTCTCAAAAAGAAGTATGATCCGGTCGTCCGCAAGCACGTGGAATACAAAGAGTCCAAGATCTAGTATTCTGTCCGCAATTGTAGAAAAGCCCCGCGCTCGCCTCGAGCCCGGGGCTTTTTTCTGTTTTACGCGCCCGATTTTTGGGCCGAAAAGACTCGGGGGATTCCGGCTAGATCCGGGTCCACTTGCACCTTCGGCCAGTTGCTGAACAGTCTCCGTACTGCCGCCTCGCTGCCGAAGCCCAATTCGAGCACTACCCAGCCTCCGGGACGCAGGACTCGTTCCGCTTCAACAGCCAGCCTAGCGTAAATGTCATTGCCGGACTCACCGCCAAACAAGGCCAAATGCGGCTCGAAATCTCGTACCTCGCGCTGCAGCGTGGCGGCATCGGCGAGCGGGATGTAGGGGGGGTTGGAGACCAATAGGTTGAGCGAAGCAGGAGCGAGGGCCGTGGTGAGATCGCCGGCGAGGCAGTCGACGTGAGCCCCCAGGGTGCGGGCGTTTGCCCGCGCGACCGTAAGCGCTTCGGGAGAGATATCGGCAAGCAGGACACGCCGGTTCATTTCCAGGGCGAGCGTGACGCCAATTGCGCCGGAGCCGCATCCGATGTCGGCGAGCGAGCCCTCCGGATTCAGCGCCAACACCCGTTCGACGACATGTTCGGTTTCGGGGCGGGGAATCAGGACGGCGGGAGAGACGCGGAAATCGCGGCCGTAGAATTCCTGCTTTCCAGTGATGTATTGGGTTGGTTTGCCTTGCAGGCGCTGGTGCAGGTACCGCCCATAATGGATCCAGGCAACTTCGCTGAGCAGCACTTCGGGATGGCTGAAGAGATAGACTCGCTCGCGACCCAGAGCATGGCACAGCAGGACCTCGGCAGTGAGGCGAGGCGCCAGGATACCCGCTTCCTCAAGCAAGCGGACGCCGCTCTGAAGCGCGGCGTCGATGCGGATGGCGGGCGTCAAGTTAGTTGAGCTGTTGCTTGAGCTTCTCGGCGTTGAAGTAGCCGTTCACCGCTTCAATCAGCGGGGCGACGGCCCCTTCAATAATCTGGTCAAGCTGATAGAGGGTCAAGCCGGGTACGCGATGGTCGGTAACACGGTTGTCTTTGAAGTTGTAGGTGCGAATCTTCTCGCTGCGGTCACCTGTGCCGACCATGGTGCGGCGCTCAGCGCCGGAGGCGGCCAATTGCTTTTCCAATTCGATCTCGTAAAGGCGCGAACGCATGACGCGCATCGCCTTTTCCCGGTTCTTGATCTGCGATTTCTCGTCCTGGCAGGAGACCACGACACCGGTGGGCAAATGGGTCAAGCGTACGGCGGAGTAGGTGGTGTTGACGCTCTGTCCGCCGGGGCCGGAGGAGCAGAACGTGTCGACCCGCAGGTCCTTGGGTTCGATGTGGACTTCAACGTCGTCCATCTCCGGCAGCACGGCAATCGTGATGGTGGAAGTGTGAATACGGCCTTGCGTTTCGGTCGCGGGCACACGCTGCACGCGGTGCACGCCGCCCTCGTACTTCAACTTCGCGAAGACTTTTTTGCCCGAGATCAGGGCCATGATTTCCTTCATGCCGCCCGCACCCGATTCACTGGTGGAGGTGACTTCCACCTTCCAGCCCTGCAGTTCGGCGTAGCGCGTGTACATGCGGAACAACTCGGCGGCAAAGAGCGAGGCCTCGTCTCCGCCGGCGCCCGCCCGGATTTCGAGCACGATATCCTTGTCGTCGTTGGGATCCTTAGGCAGCATCAACAGCTTCAGTTCGTCTTCGAACTTGGCGAGCTGCGGCTCCAGACGGCTGATCTCTTCGCTCGCCATCTCGGAGAGCTCGGGATCGGTGATCATCTGCTTGGCCTCGAGGAAGTCCTTGTTGGCCTGTTTCCACTCGGCATACTTGCCGACGATCTCTTCGAGATCAGAACGCAGCTTGGTGACCTTGCGGTATTCGACGGGATCGCTGATGATGGCGGGATCGGCCATGCTCAGTTCGAGAGCGGCGTATTTTTTTTCGATTTCGTCGAGTTTCTGAGCGTACTGCATAGATTAGGCGATCACCAATTCTCCGCCCTGTTTCGTTTCGAGCGCCATCGCACCATCAAGGGCGTGAATAGCGACGGCCACCGCATCGTCGTCCGGCGGCTGGGTGGTGATGCGTTGCAGCCAGAGTCCGGGAGCGGTTAAGAGAGCAAGATAGCTGCCGCGACGTTTGGCGGCGAAGCGAATGATTTCGTAGCTGAGACCGGCGATCACCGGAATCAGCACAATGCGGGAGACGAGCTTCTGGAGGAACGTGTCGAACGGCAGAAACATGTAGACGATCATCGAAACCAGCATCACCACCAGCAGAAAGCTGGTGCCGCAGCGCGGATGCCACGTGACGAAGCGCTGGGCATTCTCAACGGTGACAGGCGTGCGGGCTTCGAAGTTAAACACCACCTTATGCTCGGCTCCGTGAAACTGAAAGACGCGGTTGATGTCCTTGAAGCGGGAGAGCACAAAGAGGAAGGTGAGGAAAATGGCGATGCGGATGATGCCGTCGACGCCGTTGTACAGGATCCGGTTGTCGAGCACCGGGTACTGTGACTTCAGCAAATCAGTGAGCTGCAACGGCACGTATTTGTACATGAAGGCAAAGAAGGCGAACGAGAAGATCATCTGCACGGTCATGGCCCAGCCGGAGATCTTGGCTTGATCCTCTTTGGGTTTGCCTTCCTCCTCGAGCGATACGTTGGCGGAAAACTGGAGGGCCCTCATGCCGAGGCCCAAGGCCTGCACCAGGGTGCCGACGCCGCGAAAGATGGGCAACTTGAAGATCGGATACTTCTCCGACATGCGGTGTACCGGAGCTTCTTCGGTGACGATCTCTCCGTTTTTCTTGCGGACGGCGACGCAATAAGAATGTGGAGCGCGCATCATCACGCCCTCCATCACGGCCTGGCCACCTACCAAGGTCTCCTCGCCGCTCTCGAGAACGGGGAGCAGTTGGATGTGCCCGAATAAACGCAATGATTCCCGCAAATAGGCGAACATAAGTATCCCTTTGATTATAGCGTCCCGCGCCTTCTCAATCGGTTAGACGCATGGCGCACACATCCGGATTCACGTCGGCGGCACCTGGTTCCAACTCAGAATCACGCGGGTTCCGTGTTCGAAACCGAGACGGCTGATGCTGCCCGTGGAAAGGGCAAACAAGCGGGCGCCGCTGGGGGGCAGCCCGAGCCAACTTGCCGCGAGAATGCGAAGAACGTGTCCGTGGGCGAAGAGGGCAATACGGCCTTCCGTGTCAGGAAGGCTTTCGAGAATGCTTTGCGTGCGTGCGCCCACCTCGTCGATGGTTTCGCCGCCTTCCGGCCCCTCTCGCCAAATGGACCAGCCGGGCCGCTTCTGCTGAATGTCGGCGCTGGTGAGCCCCTCGTACTGGCCGTAGTTCCACTCCCGCAGGTTTGGCAGGGTGACGGCGATGTCGCCGTAGCCAGCGAGAGTGCAGGTCTGTTGGGCGCGGCGCAGCGGACTCACCAGTACATGAGAAAAGCCAACAGCGGTCAAGGCTGGCCGCAGCGCCAGGGCCTGCCGTTCGCCGGTTTCGGTCAGCGCGATGTCCGCGCCTCCCGTGTGCTGTCCAGTGCGGCTCCATTCCGTTTCGCCGTGTCGCACCAACCAG
>JALHNI010000176.1 GCA_022843605.1 Bryobacter sp. | reverse complement strand
GGGACAAGCGCGAGGCCGCCGCTCGGAAGCCACTTCTTCGGTCACGTTGATGGTCTCGCTCACTTGACCCACTTCCAGAGCGAGGTTCAAGGTGAGCGGCACGTCGATCTGCAGCGTCACGTTCTGTACGAGCGTCCGGAAGCCGGGCTTCTGTGCCTCCAGCTTATAGGTGCCTGGTGGAACCTGTACAAAAGAGTACGCACCGATGGCGGAGGACACAACCTTTCGCGCCGTGGACGTATTCAGGTTAACGATGGTGATCACCGTTTCGGGGATGTTGGCGCCCTGTCCGTCAGAGACCATGCCCTGAAGAGAGCTGGACTGACTAAAGGCCGGCAGAGACGAGAGAGCTATGATTAGCCCGCTGAGAAGCGCCCGTCGAGCGCGTAGTGCAATGTTCACGGAAGGATTCTCCTAGTTGGTTTGTGTGGCGGCAGGCAGGAGCACGCCATGAAATCAGCTGCGAGTATCCGTCGTGGGATGTTTCGTCAAGGAAAGCGCAGGCAGAAGCGCGAATGAGGCAGGCCGGACAGGGACCCCCTCGAATAGCCCGAGGATAGGGTTTTTTCGCCACAACTGTCAACTGAAAGACATGATGGGCTACATCCGACATTTCGATTGGGTTCTGTTCGGGAATCGCGCTAAACTCACGTTTTCTACCCGCCGAGTCCGCGGGCCGCCACCTGTCTAGCGATAGTCGAAATACCCCCTGTGAGGAGTTGCGGTCTTGACGGATATGATCTGGCCCGTCGCCATTTTTATGGCGATTTCACTTTGCATCGGGCTTTACACCTACACTAAAGTTCGCGGATCCAGCGAGCAGTACACTGTCGCGGGAAAGTCCATGCCGTTCTTTGTCATCGGCACGGCGCTAGCGGCCCAGGCGATCGACGGCAACGCCACGCTGGGCAACGCTTCGCTCACCTTCACCACCGGATTCTGGGCCGGTGCGGCGATCCCGATCGGACTCGCCGCCAGCTTGTTTATCGTGGGACGGTTCCTCGCGGCGCCCCTCAACGCGATGAACCTGATGACCCTCCCCGAGTTCTTCTACCGTCGCTACGGCCGTCCCGCCGAGGGCCTCGCCAGCCTGCTCACCATCGTGTGCTTCATTGTGTTGGTGGCCGGAAACCTGTCGGCAGTGGGCTGGATCCTCTCCGTGGTGACGGGCCTGCCCTACGGCACGTGCCTGTTCATCGGCACGACAATTATCTTTTTGTACACAATCGCAGGCGGCCTCCATGCCGCTATCTGGACCGACTTTTTCCAGGTTCACGTTGCGATCCTTGGCTTTCTTGCCGCTGCCGGATTCGTCCTCTACACGCGCGGTTGGAATTCAATCACCGCGGCGTTGCCCACCGAAACCTTGAGCACTGCCCAGCTTTCGACGATCGCTGGGGGCGGTCTCGCAAACTGGGCCAACATCATCTCGCTCGCGTTTGGAAACGCCATGGCACTCGACTTCATGGAGCGCGTCTTCTCCGCCAAGACGCCCGAAACGGCGCGGCGCGGCTGCTACTACGCCGGCGTCTGGACCCTCGTTATCGGCCTCTGCTCTTCCCTGCTCGGCTTGGCCGCAATGGTGAGCGTCGGCAAGGTCGACGATCCGCGAATGGTGCTTCCCGCCTTCGCCAGTCAATTCCTGCCGTACTGGATCGCGGTGCTGATCTTCATCGGTATTCTCGGCGCGTCGATGTCCACGGCCAACGGCGCTATGCTCGTGATCGCCGTCGTGATGGCCCGCAACGTCTGGCAGCGCTGGACCGAAAAAGCCATCTCGGACTCCCAAATGCTTTTTCTCTCCCGGGCCCTTGCGCTTCCGGCCGCCATCGCCGCCGGCGCGATTGCTTACGTCCGGCCCGAACCCGGACTGCTCCTCGTCGTCGCCTTCGATATCGTCTTTGCCGGTTGCGTCGTCCCGCTTTTTCTCGGCGTCTACTGGCCGCGCGCCACGCAGGCCGGCGCAATCGCCAGCATCGTCGTCGGCACCGCCGCCCGAGCGGTCTGTTACTTCGCCGTGCCCGAACGTCTCGTCGGCCTCGATACGCTCCTGCCTCCCGTCGTGAGTGCGGTTGCATTCGTCACCGCCAGCCTGGTGACCAGTCCTGAGCCAGTCGCGGACCGACCCAAGGAACAATTGATATGAGATACGCTTTCGTCCTCTTCTGCCTCACGCTTGCCACCCAAGCTCAGGAGGCTCCGGCCCCCGCTCCGGCCTCCGCTCCGGCCAAGAAGGCTCGCCCGCCTCGTCCGCCCCGTCCAGGCGTCAAGGAAGTTCAGAAGCCGATGGACGTCCTGAAGCCGGATGCCGTCTTTGACGTGCCCGGTGTTCCTGACTGGACCATCTCTTCTCCCGGGGCCGTATGGGTCTCGAACGGCCCCAAGAATTCGATCTCGAAGCTCGACGCCAAAACGAACAAAGTGACGGAGACGATCACCGTCGGCAAGCGCCCTTGTAGCGGCATAGCCTACGGGTTCGGCAGCCTTTGGGTGCCCAACTGCGGCGACAAAACCGTATCCCGCGTCGACGCAAAGACCAACAAGGTCGTCGCCACCATCGAGGTCGGCCCCGCCAATTCCGAAGGCGGCATCGCTTGCTCAAAGGATGCCGTTTGGATGCCCACGGGCGCCGGCGACAAAGTGGCCCGCATTGACCCGAAGACAAACAAAGTCGTCGCCGAAGTTGCTGTCCCCGAAGGCTCCCACACCGCCGACTTCGGCGAAGGCGCCGTCTGGGTGACGAACAGCAAGGGCAAGGTCGTGTCGCGTATTGACCCGAAAACGAACCAGGTCACCGATACCATCGAGGTCGGCCCGCAGCCTCGATTCCTCACCGTCGGCGAAGGCTTCGTCTGGACGCTGAATCAGGGCGACGGCACCGTCTCCAAAATCGATCCCAAGACCCGCAAGACCATTTCCACCATTCAGCTCGGCATTCCCGGCACTGGCGGCGAGATTTCAGCGGCGGGCGGCGCCGTCTGGGTCACCGTCTTCCAGATTCCGCTCACCCGCATCGACGCCAAGACCGACAAGGTGACTCAGCAGTTCGCCGGACCCGGCGGCGACGCGGTGCTCTTCGCCCACGGCTCCGTCTGGCTCTCCAATCTTCGTGAGCAGAATGTTTGGCGCCTCGATCCCTCGAAAATTACCGGACAATAACAACAGCCATGAACGAATCCATCCTCTGGGAAGAGGAACTCCGCGGCGGCCAGACCTGGTCCCACGTCCTTGAGCGAGGCATGTCCATCCGCTTGACGGACATTGAAGGCGGCGCCAATGTCAGTTGTCTCTTCTACAACGCCGAAGAGCCCAGCGAGCGCTACAACATGCCCGATACCTTGAAGGCGCAGCACATCGCGCGCCTCACCAAGGGCTTCGTCCTTTACTCCGACATGGGCCGCATCCTGTGCTCGGTCACCGACGATACCGTCGGCTGGCACGACCCGTTCGGCGGCACATTGAACGCGGCGCACGTCGCCAGCCAGTACGGCGAAAAGCCTTATCAGCTGTTCCGCAACGACTGGACGCAGCCCACTCGCGAGAGCCTGATCCTCGAACTCGCCAAGTATTCGCTCGCCGCGCGCGACCTCACACCCACGCTGAACCTCTTCAGCAAAGTGCAGGTGGATGACACCGGCAAGATGTCGTACATACCTGGCAACTCGAAAGCCGGTGACGCGGTGGAACTGCGCGCCGAAATGAAGGTGCTGATCCTGCTCTCCGCCAATCACCACCCCATGGAAAATGCCGCGGTTTACGCGCCGAAACCCGTCAAGCTCGCCGTGAAGCGCGTCCCCCCCCCGCCCGCCGACGACCCCTGCCGCATTTCCCGCCCCGAGAACGGCCGCGGATTTACTCTGACGGAGAGGTACTACGCATGAGCTACGAAGTGACTGTCCTTGCCGGCGATGGCTGGGCCCAGGTCGTGAAGCAGGGCCAGCACCTGCGCATTGTCGATCTTGAAGGCAACCAAGCCGTCGATACCCTCTTCTACAATGCCCAGGACCACGCCGACCATTACTCGGCCGTCAACACCATTGCCACGCAGGGCAACATCTACCTCACCACCGGTTCGAAGCTGCTTTCGGCCAATGGCAACGTTCTGATGACGATCGTCGACGACACGTGCGGCCGCCACGACACCCTCGGCGGCGCCTGCTCCCAGGAAAGCAATATGGTCCGTTACGACATCGGCAAGCGCTACATGCATGCCTGCCGCCAGACCTTTCTGAAGTACGGCCTTCAGCACGGCCTGGACAAACGCGATCTCGCGCACAACATCAACTTCTTCATGAATGTCCCGGTGACACCCGAAGGCAAACTCACCTTCGAGGACGGCATCTCCGAGCCCGGCAAGTACGTTGAACTGCGGGCCGAAATGGACACCCTCGTTTTGATCTCCAACTGCCCCCAGCTCAACAATCCCTGCAACGCCTATAACCCCACCCCCGTAAAGCTGATGGTTTGGGGCTAGATGTTCACCAAGGTTCTCATTGCCAATCGCGGGGCCATCGCCTGCCGCATCATTCGGACGCTTCGCCGAATGGGTATCCAAAGCGTTGCCGTTCATTCGGATGCCGACCGGCATTCGCTCCACGCGCGTCAGGCTGACGAGGCCGTTTCCTTGGGCGCGGTCCGGGGGTACCTCGACACCGACGCTGTTCTGGAAGCGGCTCGCCGCACTGGCGCACAGGCCATCCATCCCGGCTACGGTTTCCTCAGTGAAAACGCCGATTTCGCCGAAGCCTGTGAAGCCGCCGGAATCGCCTTCATCGGCCCCACCCCGCAACAGATGCGCGACTTCGGCCTGAAGCACCGCGCCCGCGAACTGGCCGAAGCGAACCAGGTACCGCTGCTCCCTGGCACCGGCCTGCTCACCGCTGCTCAGGACGCGATGGCGGTTGGTTTACCGCTGATGCTCAAATCCACCGCGGGCGGCGGCGGCATCGGCATGCAACTCTGCCGCACCGAAGACGAACTGGAAGAGGCCTTCGCCAGTGTGCAGCGCCTCAGCAGTAAGAGCTTTAAGGATTCCGGCATCTTTGCGGAACGTTTCGTAGAACGGGCCCGCCACATCGAAGTGCAGATCTTCGGCGATGGCGAAGGTCACGTCGTCGCTCTCGGTGAGCGCGACTGCTCCGCTCAGCGCCGCAATCAGAAGGTGATCGAAGAGACGCCCGCCCCGGGCCTCAGTGCTGCCTCCCGCGCCGCCCTTTATCAGGCAGCCATTCGCCTCGGCCAGGCCGTCAACTACCGCAACGCCGGCACCGTTGAGTTTATCTACGATAGTGACCGCGACGAGTTCTACTTCCTCGAAGTGAACACCCGCCTGCAGGTGGAGCACGGCGTGACCGAAGAGGTCGCCGGCATTGACCTGGTGGAGTGGATGGTCCGCCTGGCCGGCGGCGACAACCCCATCGTGCCCGTAACCCTACAGGGCGCTTCCATCCAGGTCCGCGTCTACGCTGAATCCCCGCTGAAGGACTTCGCCCCCAGCCCCGGTCTGCTCACCCATGTGGCTTGGCCGGACACCGTCCGCGTCGAAACCTGGGCCGAGTCCGGCACCGAGATTCCGCCTTATTACGATCCCCTCGTCGCCAAGATCATCGCCCGCGGCGATACTCGCGCCGACGCCCTCGCCAATCTGTCGGAGGCCTTGAGCGCCACTCGGCTCTCCGGCATCGAGACCAACCTCGACTATCTGCATGCCGTGGTGCGAAGCGAAACCTTCCGAACCGGCAGTTTCCCCACCGCCTTCCTGAAGACCTTCGACTACGCTCCCCGCGCCATCGAAGTCATCGAACCCGGCACGCAATCCACCGTCCAGGACTTTCCCGGACGCCTCGGCTACTGGCACGTCGGCGTTCCGCCGTCGGGCCCCATGGACGACCTGGCGTTCCGAATTGCCAACGACATCGTGGGCAATTCGCCGGATGCCGCAGCTCTCGAACTGACTCTCATCGGGCCAACCCTGAAGTTCCACCATGACGCCGTCATCGCCCTAACCGGCGCGGACATGGGCGTCGAACGATGGAAGCCGCTTTCCGTCAAGGCGGGCGAAGTCGTCAAGCTCACCGCGGTTAAGGGCCCGGGCGCGCGCGCCTATCTCGCGGTCAGCGGCGGCTTCGACGTCCCCGCCTATCTCGGTTCGAAGTCCACGTTCATCCTGGGCAAGTTCGGTGGACGCTTCCTGCGCACTGGCGACTTGCTCCGCTTCGGCGACGATGCCCCCAACTCTCCTTCCGCCTACCTCACCCCGCCCACCTACGGAAAGCACTGGGAGATCGGCGTCACCTATGGCCCGCACGGCGCACCGGACTTCTTTACCGATTCCGATGTCGAAACATTCTTCGGCACTGACTATCGCGTCCACTACAACTCGGACCGTACCGGCGTCCGGCTCATCGGCCCCAAGCCCCAATGGGCGCGCAAAGACGGCGGCGAAGCCGGCTTGCACCCCTCCAACATTCACGACAACGCCTATGCGGTCGGCACGGTAGACTTCACCGGCGACATGCCTATCATCCTCGGCCCAGATGGCCCAAGTTGCGGCGGCTTCGTCTGCCCAGCCACCATCGTCGCCGCCGAGCGCTGGAAGATGGGGCAGTTGAAAGCTGGCGACACCGTGCGCTTTGCGCGGGTGAACGACGAGCCCGCCATCCTCAGCCAAGCTCCAGGCGTCGTCATTCGCGCCGATGGCGACCAGTACGTTCTCGTCGAATTCGGCGAGAACCGTCTCGACTTTGAGCTCTCGCTGAAGGCCCACTCGCTCCGCCAACAGCTGAAGCATCCGGGAATCATCGACCTGACGCCCGGCATCCGGTCGCTGCAGATCCACTACGACACCGCCAAACTTTCGCGCGGTGCGCTCTTCGAGATGATTGACGCCGCCCAGGCCCATTCGCTCGACACGATGCCGTCTCGCATCGTCCATCTGCCTCTCTCCTGGGACGATCCATCCACGCGCGACGCCATCCAGCGCTACATGCAAGGCGTCCGCCCCGACGCTCCCTGGTGCCCCTGGAACATCGAATTCATCCGCCGCATCAACGGCCTTGGCTCCGTCGACGACGTCTACCGCACCGTCTTCGAGGCCAGTTGGCTGACGCTGGCCCTCGGCGACGTTTATCTCGGCGCGCCGGTCGCCACGCCTGTCGACCCACGCCATCGCCTCGTCACCACCAAGTACAACCCCGCACGCACGTGGACACCCGAAAACGCCGTCGGCATCGGCGGCGCCTACATGTGCGTCTACGGTATGGAAGGCCCTGGCGGCTATCAGTTCGTGGGCCGCACCACGCAAATGTGGAGCACGCACCGGCAGCCCCAACCCTGGCTGCTCGAGTTCTTTGACCGCATCCAGTTCTATCCTGTCTCCGCTCAGGAACTGCTGGAACTCCGCGCCGACCCTGGTTTCTCCCCTCGTATCGAAGACGGCTCGTTCAGCCTGCCCGCCCATCGCCAGTTCCTGGCCTCCATCGCCCCCGAAGCCGCGGCCTTCCAGGCCATGCGCGAACAGGCCTTCCGCGAAGAGCGTGACCGCTGGGGCGAATACATTGCGCCCGAGTTGGACGACTCCCCGCCGCCCTCCGACGAAACGCTACCCGAAGGCTGCACCGCCGTCCGCTCGCCCATCGCCGCCAGCGTCTGGAACATTACCGTCCAGCCCGGCCAGCGCGTCCAAACAGGAGAGAAGATCGTGATCCTTGAAGCCATGAAGATGGAAGTCGCCGTCATGGCCCCCGCCGCGGGCGAAGTTCTTGAACTGCGCTGCACACCCGGAGCGATGGTCCAGCCCGGCCAGATCCTGGCGGTGATCCGATGAAGCCGCCTGTCTGGATCTCGGCGATTCCAGAGCATCCCGCCACCGAAGGCCCGCTCAAGGGCCTGACCTTCGCTATCAAGGACAACATCGACTATGCCGGCGTCCCTACGACGGCCGGTTGTCCCGCCTACGCTTATACCCCAACGGCCACGGCACACGTGGTTACGCAGCTTGAAGCGGCGGGCGCGGTCGCCGTGGGCAAAACCAACCTGGACCAGTTCGCCACCGGACTCGTTGGCGTCCGCTCGCCTTATGGCGCTTGCTCCAGCGTCTTTAACGCCGAGTACATCTCCGGCGGATCCAGTTCCGGTTCGGCCGTCGCCGTCGCCGGCAAGGAGGTCGACTTCTCGCTCGGCACGGATACTGCCGGCTCCGGCCGCGTCCCTGCCGCCTTCAATAACCTGATCGGCCTGAAACCCACTCGCGGAGTGCTCTCGATGAGCGGCGTCGTCCCGGCCTGCCGCAGCCTGGATACCGTGTCAATCTTCACGCGCGACCTCGAAACGGCCGCCCGTGTATTCGATGCCGCCGCCCAGTACGATCCCGCCGACTGGTCCGCACGCCCGATGGTCGACCATCCCGCCCCCTGGGCCGCCGGCAGCTTCCGCTTCGGCGTTCCCCGCCCCGATCAACTCGAATTCTTTGGCGACACCGAAGCCGCCAAGCTTTACGAAGCCGCCATCGTCAAACTCGAAGCCCAGGGCGGCCAGCGCGTCGAGATCGACTACGCGCCCTTCCGCGACGCAGCGACTCTGCTCTACCAGGGCCCCTGGGTGGCCGAGCGTCTGGCGGCCATCGAAGAGTTCATCCACTTGCGTGGCGACGACATGCATCCCGTCGTCCGCGGCATCATCAACGGCGCCTCCAAGCACACCGCCGTCGATAGCTACCGGGCGCTTTATAAATTGGGCGAACTCAAACGCGCCGCCGAGGTTGAATGGCGCAAGATGGACGTCCTGTTTCTCCCCACCACGGGAACCACTTACAAAATCGCCGAGGTGGAGGCCGATCCCGTTCGCCTGAACACCAACCTGGGCTACTATACAAACTTCGTCAACCTATTCGACCTAGCGGCTCTGGCGATTCCCGCCGGCTTCCGCCCCAACGGACTTCCCTTTGGCGTGACGCTCATCGGCCCCGGGTTCAGCGACCGGGCCTTGCTGGCCCTCGCCAGCCGTGACGCCAAAACGCCCGGCTGCACCTCCGTCGCCGTCGTGGGCGCACACCTTACCGGCCAAACTCTTAATGGCCAACTCACCGAACGCGGCGCCAGGTTACTCAAGTCCTGTAAGTCGGCCACAAACTACCGCCTTTACGCCCTCGCCAACACGACGCCGCCTAAGCCCGGCCTCGTCCGCGAGGAGGGCTTTGCCGGCCCCGGTATCGAACTCGAGGTATGGTCCATGCCAACCGCGCACTTTGGCAGCTTTGTCGCCCTGATTCCCGGACCGCTAGGCATCGGCAGCGTCACGCTCGACGACGGCTCAACCGTAAAAGGCTTCATCTGCGAACCCGCGGGACTCACGGCCGCCATCGAGATCACGAACTTCGGCGGCTGGCGCGGTTACCTCAAGTCTAAGGTGTAGTTACCCGCTTCCGGTACTCGGCTTGGGTCTGCTCCGCCTCCGCTGTCCGCCCCGCGGCGCGATAGGCCCGTGACAATGGCAGCAACAGCACCGGATCACCTTTTGACGCTGCCTCTAAGTGGGGGATTGCTTCCGCCGCCCTTCCTAGCGCCTGCAGTGCCTTGCCGAGTTCCCCTCGCGCCGCCAGTAAGTCAGGCTGCTTCGCGACAGCCTTCTCGAGATACGCCAAGCCGGATTCCGGCCCTTCCAGACGCACCAAGGTATCGCCATATTCATAGTTGTAATCGGCCTCGTTCGCAAACTGCTGCGTCACGCCGGAGAAGAGTCGCTTCGCTTCCGGATATTGCCGCGCCTCCCAATAGCAATGTCCTGCTTGGCGCGCTACTGCCGGACTCTTGTGCTTCGTGGCCAGGGCTGCCTCGTAAGTACGCGCCGCCTGGGCAAAACGACGGCAGCCGTAGTAGGCATCGGCAAGTTCCACCACAGCCTGCTCGGCGTTCCACATCCGGGCTTTCTCGAGAACAGGAATTGCCTCGCAAGGCTGGGTCAATTTCAAGCGTGAGAGGCCCAGGAGTAAGTGCACCGGCCCCGGCGCCGGGCGCGCCCTTAAGAAGGCTTCAAATTCAGGCACTGCGTCACGATAGCGGCCTGCTGAATGCAGCACGATGCCCAAATTCATATGCCAAGCTGGATTCGCCGGCTCCACTTTCAGTAGCTGCCGGTACGCCCGCTCCGCGTCCGGATAGCGGCGTTCACGCAAGGCTTGGGATCCTTGCTGCGACAATGTTGCCGGATCCTGCAACTGAGCCAGAAGTAAGAGCCAGATCATCGCTTCACCATGATTAGCTGATTCGCCTTCACGCTTTCTAAATGCCGCACGGTGCCATCCGTCCAGGTAACTCGCACGTTGGCCGTCGACTTCCGCCCCAGGCCGAACAGCAAAGGACCATGATATGCGGATGCGTAGCCTGAGGTGTAAGTCACGTGCCGCCATTGCCCATTCACTTCCACCCGCGCACCGGGTGCATCCACCTGCACCTTCAACCATTTGTTCTCTACCGGACACACACGCCGAATCACTTGCGCCGCCGCCTGGAGCGAGGTTGCCACTAAGTCCGGGCAGCCGTCATTATCCAGGTCCGCCACCGCTAGCCCCCGGTACAGGGCCTTCGGGGCCACAATCGCTTCGCCCGCCGCGAACACTTTGCCGTCGGTGTTTCGAAGCCAGGAGAGCGGTTCTTTGGCGATCGGCCCTCGCGATCCGGTCCCGGATAGCACTTCGCCTCGCGCCGCAACAATGTCCTTAAAGCCATCGTTATCCAAGTCGGCAAAGACGATTCCCCAGCCCGCCATGGCCCGCGTTAAAATGCTCATCCGGGAGCTTACAGTGGCGTCAGCGAACTCGCGCCCCGTGTTTCGATACAAGGGAAATGTCTCATCGCGCAGTGCCGTGTAGACCAGGTCTGGGCGGCCGTCGTTATCGAAATCCTGGGCATCCGCGCCCATGGCGGACGGCGGATTGCCGCTCGCCGGCACCGCCACACCCCAATCGAACGCCACCTCTTCGAAGCGGCCTCCACCCACGTTTCGAAAAAGAAAATTGAAGGTTCGATCGTTCGTCACGAAGATGTCCATCTTACCGTCCAGATCGAAGTCCGCGACGGCCGCGGCCATCCCCTTCCCTGCATGTTTCCCGATTCCTGAGCTTTCAGAGATATCGCTGAACGTCCCGTCGCCATTGTTCCGAAACAGCGCGTTCGGTTGTGGCTCATAGAAGCGCGGGTGACAGAAATCGGGTTGGCCCTCAACGACGCAGGCTTTCTCCGTCGTCGGGTCCCAGCGCACGTAGTTCACCACGAACAGGTCGAGATCGCCATCGTTGTCGATATCGAGCCAAGCCGCGCCGACCGACCATCGACCAAGATTGTCCAGGCCGCTCTTCGCCGTCACATCCTCGAAGACTCCCAGTCCCCGATTGCGATAGAGCGCAATCCCCCGGAGACCAGAGACCAGTAGATCGACGTGCCCATCCCGATCATAGTCGCCCGCGGCGGCACCGAAGTCGTAACCGGTGCCGACTAACCCGGAGGCGGCGGTACGGTCCTCAAACTTCATCGCGCCGAGATTGCGAAACAAGCGATTGCCGTGCAGGGCATGAGCCTTGCGGCCTGCCGGAAGCGGTGCGCCATTCGGAAAGAAGAGGTCCAGCAGACCGTCGTTGTCGGCATCGAAGACCGCCACGCCGCCCGGCATCGTGGCCGGCAGGTACTTGCGAGCCGACTCGCCGGTAAATAGCGTGAAGGGCAACGTTGACGCAATCGGGAATGCGGCGAAGATCAAGCCGGTGATCAGAACTCGAAGCAAGGGTGTTGGTGCGGATGGAGAGGTTCAAACTCCCATGGGTTATCAAGCCAGATCCTCAGTCCAGCCGCTATCCGCTTCTCCTTTCTCTTCAATGACTTCGACAGGCTTGTACTGACAATTCTCCAACCTGGTCACAGTCCAGTCACGTTCAGGCATGTTCCATTCCAGAATACCGAAGGTGATAGAATCATGGGTGCGTGGGGCTGTGGCGAAATTGGCAGACGCAGCAGATTTAGGTTCTGCCGCCGAAAGGTGTATCGGTTCGACCCCGATCAGCCCCACCACATTTCAATTTCGGGAGCGACACTGAAGACAGTCGAACCGAGAATGCATCAAGTCCTTCACACGCTCGCCCGGCACTAGGTGTCGCGAGACGAGGGTCCGGTGAAGGGGCATGCTACTAAAGTCGCATTGCACCTGTAGGCCTTTAGCGCTCGGCCGGGACTGGCGGATTCCGCCAGTGGGATGCACCAGCCTTGGAAAACCAAATTTTGACTGGCAAAGAGCGGGTTAAGTCGAGAGGCGGGTGGCTTTTGTTTTGTTCAAGATCGCCGGGTTTGATTTCCTATTTTTTATTTTGCGGCAATTTAAGATTGGCGGGGCGCGGATTGGTGAAGCCGCGGTGTTCTTCCTGGACGAGGCGGAGGGCGGCGATGACTTCGGCGTGCACAGCGGGGTGACGGAGTAAGCAGTT
>JALHNI010000175.1 GCA_022843605.1 Bryobacter sp. | reverse complement strand
TGCCGCCGCCGAGTACTCTGTTGGCGATGGTGAGCGCGAAGTAGTCTTCGTGCCGCCGGTCAATCGCCAGGTTGCCCATGCGCAACGTGGTTTGGACGCTGCCCGGCCGGTTCACCACCAGCAGGCGGCGCGTCTTGGCCGCGGGCGGAACCGGCGCGGCGGCCGGTTCAAAGGCCATGCGCGTCCACACCAGCGACAACAGTTTCAGCTTCGCCATCAGCGCTTCCGGATCCACGTCGCCGGCTACCGTCAGAATCGAGTTCTGCGGTGCATAACGTTCGCGATGCCACTTCACCAACTGTTCACGGTTCAAGCGGCCCAGCGCTTCGGCGGTTGGCCCTTCCACCGCCATGGGATGCTCGCCGTAAAGGGCGGTACCGAACTTCGCCGACACCAGATAATCCGGCGACATCATCATTTGCGGCAGCGAGGCGAGCTCCCGTTCGCGCAGCCGCGCGATTTCGTCCTCCGGGAAGGTCGGGTTCACCAGCACGTCGGCGGTGGCGCGCAAGGCGCGGTCAAAGGTGTCCCGCAGCGCTGTGAGTTGCAGGCTGGTGGATTCACTGCCGTACGATGCATGCACCTGCAGTGTGGCGCCCATCCGCTCGATCTCTTCGGCGATCTGCCTGCCGGTTTTGGACTTGGTGCCCTTGTTCAGCAATTGCGCCGTGAAGTTCGCAATGCCCGCTTCCTTCACCGGGACAAACTGTTCGCCCGCGCCGTAGATCGTCAGTTCGGCCGTCACCACCGGCGTCCGGTGATCCTCCAGAATCATCACAGTGAGGCCATTGGCGATGCGGGTCTCGTAAGGCTTGGGTAGTGAAACGCGCAGCATCTCCGGGGACACCGGCGCCCGGTTCTTGCGCTCTACCTGTGAGAGGGGCGTGTCTTTGTCGTTGGCGGAGTCTTGCGTAAGGGTGGACATGAGAATGAGTGCGAGCGCGGACAACACAGGATTAGGCAGCCTTTTCGAGGGCCGGCGGCAGGGTGAGGAGGGTGCGGCAACGCGCAGGGGACAGATACTGCCGCGCCACGCGCTGCAGATCTTCGGCGGTCACCTGATCCAACAGGTCCAGCCGGCGGTTGATGAAATCGGGGTCCTGGTAGAAGACAGCGTAGATCGCCAACAGATTGGCCCGCGAGACGGTGCTGAGCAACTGCTGGCTCGCCTGGCGGCGCACCGTCAGCTTAGCCTTCTCCAGCTCCCAATCTTCCACCTTTTCGTCGCGCACCCGGCCAATTTCACGGAGCAAGGCCTCTTCCGCCTTTTCGGCATCCGGGGCGTAGGCGGCTACCACCAGCATGCCCGGCCCACGGCGTTCCTGGACAAAGGCTCCGGCGGAAAGCGCCTCCTGCTTCAGCACCACTTCCTGGTAGAGGCGCGACGATTGTCCGCCCGAAAGCACCATTGTCAGGATCTGCAAGGCGTGGAAATCGGACGCGTTGGCGGCGGGAACCTGAAAGGCGACGTCGATCCGTGCGAGGCGAGCCAGCGCGTCCGTCGTCGTTTCGCGGCGTGCGCTGGTGGGCTCCGGTTCCTGGACGTTCGGTGCTGACGGCCGGGGCCGGCCAGGGATCTGCCCGAAGTAATGCTCAATGCGCTCCAGCGCACGCTCCTTGGTCACATCGCCCACCAGGGCCAGCACGCAATTATTGGGGGTGTAATAGGCGTCGTGGAACTTCAGCGCTTGCTCGAAGGTGAAGGCCTCCAGGTCCGCCATGGAGCCGATGGTCGAATGGGCGTTCGAAAAGTTCTCAAAGACCAGTTCCGGCAGCAGTTCGGAGGCGCGGCCATACGGGCGGTTGTCGTAGTTCTGCCGGCGCTCCTCAATGACGGTGGCGCGTTGATTCTCGAAGTTCGCGGCCGTGACGGCCAGGGCCCTCATCCGGTCAGCCTCCAGAAACAGCGCCAAATCGAGCTGGTTCGACGGTAGGGTCGCGTAGTAGTTGGTGCGCTCCGAACTCGTGGTGCCGTTCATTGAGCCGCCATTGTTCTGGATCAGCAGGAAGTGCTCACCTTTGCCCACGTTCTCGGAACCTTGAAACATCATGTGCTCAAAGAGATGCGCGAACCCTGACTCGCCGGGCCGCTCATCCCGGGAGCCCACATCGTAGGCGAGTGAAACCGAAACGGTCGGAGCACTGTGGTCCTCCGACAGAATCACCCGCAGGCCATTGGCCAACCGGTGTTCCGAGAAGTTCACGAGCGATTTTGCTTGCGCAGTACCCATTGCCTTCCAGTCTACCGGACTGTCGGCAGTTTACTGAAACAGCGCGCAGGCGGCCCGGCTCTCTTTGGTTAACTCCACTTCGGCCGCGATCACCCCAAAGGCTGACCAGTTGGAGTCGCGCGACAGTTTGCGCAGCAGGGTGCAGCCTTCGCCCACCCGTCCGCCCAGCAGCTTGTTCAACGCCACCGCCGACGCGGCATTGGTGTAGGCGATTCCGGTAGCGTCCAGCACGTCCTTCTCGCTCATCTTGCCCTGGAAGTAGCGCAGGTCACGGTAGTTGGATTCGTTGGCGCGCAACTGTAACCCATCCTTCACACTCGTCAGCAGTTCGCTGCTTTCGCCCTTGCGTCCCGCGCGCCGCAGCGCCCGATAATGCCAGTCGGCGATGCCCACCAGGTACTCCGGCATCTGCGGCAGCGTCGCGCAACTCACCATTCCGGGCTTCAGCGTCTTCTCGAACTCGTCCGGTTTTCCGGCCATGTTCACGCAGCGGGCGAATTCGTTTGCCGCGTCACCGTACCGCTGCGAGAAGTAGTACGCCAAGCCAAGGTAGTAAGCCGCCTCAAAGGAGGAGGGCGCGAGTGACCGAGCCTTTTCGAGGTCGACAATCGCCAGGTCGAACTTGCGCAGCGAGATCTGCCGATGGCCCCGCCAGCGGTACGGGCGAGGATCATTCGGGAACTGCTGAATGGCCTTCCCGTAGATCGCGATCGACGCGCCGTATTGCAGAAAAGCATCGCGCGCCTGTCCGGTCTTGAGGAGCGCTTCAATCTTGCCAGGCGTCTTCGCCAGTTCCGCGTCGACGGCCGCGATCTTCCCCTCCGCGTCTTTCTCGGAGCGCAGCGGCACGCCGAGCAGGGAAGTGCCCTCAATCTTGTCCTGCGCCAGCAGTCCGCCCGCGATCATCAAAGGAAGTAGAAAAGTCTTAAGCATGTTGTTTGAGAATTTCAGCTAAAGCCGCGGGAACCTTCGTTGACCGTTCGGTCAGCGGATCCATGCAGCAAATCACAATCTTGCCACGCGCGCGAGTCACTCCGCTCACCTCGACCGAAAAGGCAATCGTGTAGGACCGTGAACCCAGGTGCTCCACCCTTACGGCGATATCCATCAAATCGTCGTCCACGATCGGTCCGGTGAAGTCCGCTTCCACGCGCACGCGCGGATACTTGACGCCGAGGGTGTCAAGGTAAGAATAGGGGATGCCGGCCGCCCGCAGAAACTCGGCTTCCGCCGCCTCGAAATACCGGAAAATGGCGGCATTGTGAATCCGGCCGCTGGCGTCGGTATCGGCAAAACGTAACCGGCATTGGTAGACAAATGGCATCCTTCACATCGTAAGACGTGCCAGCCTCAAAAACGGGTTTCGCAGGTGGTAAAGTAAAGCCAACATGCCAGTCTATGCGGCCGGACGCACCGATGTTGGGTTAGTCCGGTCCAACAACGAAGACCGTTTTTTGATTGCCGGTGACCTGGGGCTTGCCTTGGTCGCTGACGGAATGGGCGGAGCCGCCTGTGGTGAAGTGGCCGCTCAGATGACCGTCGATTGCATCGCGGAGTTGCTGAGCGCTCCCAGTCCGAATGGTTCAGTGAGCGCCTTGGAAGCTGCGATCACCGAGGCCAACCGCCGGGTCTGGCTGCACGCGCGGCAGACTCATGAATGCAACGGGATGGGTACCACCATCGTTGCCGCCTGCTGGCGCGGCCCCCGTCTGGCGATCGCCAACGTGGGCGACAGCCGTGCCTACCTCCTCAGGCAAGACCAACTCACGCAACTCTCCTATGACCAAAGCCTGGTAAACGAACTTCGCCACAATCTCGGTCTCACTGACGACCAGATCAAGCGCTATGCCAACCGCAACGTGCTCACTCAGGCAATCGGCACGGCTGAAAACGTCACGATCCGCACCAACGAGATCGACTTCGTTCCCGGCGACGTCGTCATCCTTTGTTCGGACGGCCTACACGGCATCGTCGACGACGAAGAGATTCTGGAGATCCTCTCGCAGCCCGTGGTGCTCGAGATCCAGGTGACCCGCCTGATTGAGGCCGCTAAACGCGCCGGCGGCAATGACAACATTACGATTGCGGTCATCCGCAACGACTAGCCCCCGCCACCCCCAATCTTTAGGAGATTTCTTGCGCATTCCCGCGAATATTGGCCAGAATTATGCGCGTTCTTCGCGCCTGGAATGGCTCGAAACGAATGGTACAGGCAGCTTCGCCATGGGCACCGTCAGTGGCGCAAATACACGGCGCTATCACGGCTATCTGGTCGCCGACGCCGCCCCGCCCAGCGGCCGCGCGGTCTGGCTGGCCAAGGTCGACGAAACGGTCGACGGCCACGCGCTGGGCGTGAATCAGTTTCCCTCCGTCGTGCATCCCGAGGGCCACCGGTTGCTGGCCGAGTTCACGATGGAGCCGAATCCCCGGTGGACCTACCAGGTGGGCGGCATCCGCCTCGCCAAGTCGCTCTACCTCGTTCCCGGGCGGAACATTGCCGTCATTGAGTACGCCGCTAACGCCCCCTGCCGCCTCGCCGTACGGCCCTTCCTGGCCGGTCGCGACTACCATTCCCTGCGCCGCGCCGGCGACCCTCCCAGCGCCTGCCACCTCCTCGCGGTGAACGGCGAACTGGATCCCGAACCGGCCTGGTGGCGCGACTTCGAGTACCTCATCGAACTGGACCGTGGCTTCGACTATCGCGAGGACCTGTACACGCCCGGCGTCTACCGCTTTGCTCTCGAGCCCGGACGCGCCGCGGCGGTGATCGCGACTCTCGAACCCGATCCCGCCATCGACTTGGCCGGCTGGCGTACCTCGCGAGGCGCGCGAGGCCACCACCCGGAGAACGACTTCGCCGCCCTTCGTCCCGATGGCCGGCCCACCCTGCTGGCCGGCTATCCCTGGTTCACCGACTGGGGCCGCGATACGATGATCGCGCTGCCCGGCCTGCTCATCGGCCAAGGCCGTTTGGGCGAAGCCCGAGCCATCATCGACGCCTTCCTCGCCCACCGCCACCAGGGTCTCATTCCGAATCGCTTCCCCGATGCCGGAGAGGCGCCCGAGTACAATTCCATTGATGCCACACTCTGGCTCATCGTGGCTGTCGCCCAACTCGATGCCGCGGGCGGCGATGTCAACGGACTCCGCCCCGTCCTCGAAGCGATCGTCGCCTGGCTGCGGCGCGGTACCCTCTACAACGTTCAGGTTGACCCGGCTGACGGACTCCTCACCGCCGGCGATGCCTCCACGAACCTTACCTGGATGGATGCCCGATCGCATGGCCTGCCTGTCACCTCCCGGCACGGCAAAGCTGTTGAGATCAACGCCCTCTGGCTGAATGCGTTGGCCTACTTGCGGGATCCGGCGCTGGTGGCAGCGACCCAAACCTTTCAATCCACTTTCTGGAACGGGCGCTACCTCTCCGATTGCGCCGGAGATGACTCCCTACGGCCCAACCAACTGCTGGCCCTGTCGCTTCCGTACCCCTGCGTGCCGGACGACCAGGGCGAAACGATCTTGCAGGTGATCGAAGCGGAACTCCTCACGCCCGTTGGCTTGCGGACACTCTCTCCGCAAGATCCGCGCTACCAGGGGCGCTACCAGGGTGGCCCGGCGGAGCGTGATGCTCAGTATCACCAGGGCACCGTATGGCCCTGGCTCCTCGGCCCGTACCTCTCGGCCTGCCTGCGCCTCCGGCCCGCTCGCCGCAGTGACGTGGAGGCCCGCGTCGCCCGCTGGCGCGAGGAGACCACCGTGGGCTGCCTGGGCCATGTTGCCGAGATCTACGATGGCGATGAGCCGCATCGTCCAGCCGGAGCCCCCGCGCAAGCGTGGAGTCTCTCCGAGTTGTTGCGCGTTGAACGCCTGCTGGCGCGTTAGAATTGGCAACATGCGATTCGGCATCAACACCATGCTGTGGACGGCGAACTTTACGGCCTCCGACCTCCCAATTCTCGATAAAGCCAAGGCCTGGGGCTACGACGGCGTCGAGATTCTGCTGGTGGATCCTCAGGCTTTCCCCTCCGCCGCTCTTTATCAGGCTTGCCTTTCGAAAGGCCTGGGACTCACCGCTGTTGGGATCGCTTCGCTCGAAAACAACCCCCTCAGCCCGGACGCCGGGGTTCGCCGCCACACCCTCGACTACTTCCGCGCCTGCATCAAGGCGCTTGCGGAAGCCGGTGGTGAAATCCTCGCCGGACCTATGTATGCCCCGCTCGGCCACTTCACTGGCGTCCGTCGGACCCCCGACGAGTGGAAGCGTTCCGTCGAGTTCTTTCAGGAGCTCGCGCCCACCCTCGACGCCCATCGCATCACGCTTGCCCTCGAACCGCTCAACCGCTTCGAAACCTATTTCCTGAATACCGCCGCTGATGCCGTCGCCTTCTGCGAGGCGATCAACCATCCCCGCGTTGGCCTGCTCTACGACACCTTCCACGCCAACATCGAGGAGAAGAGCATTCCCGACGGCTACCGGACCGCCGGACCCTACCTGAAGCACGTCCATGCCTGCGAGAACGACCGCGGCACCCCTGGTTCCGGTCACGTCGACTGGACCGGCGTGTTCCAAGCGCTTCACGACGTCAATTACGATGGTTGGCTGACGATCGAAAGCTTTGGCTCGGCGCTCAAAGAGATTTCGGCCGCTGCCCGCATCTGGCGCGATCTCGAGAAAGACATGGATACCCTCGCCGCCGATGGCATCCGCTTCCTGAAGTCCAGCTACAACTAAATTCCTACGGAGCGCGAAACTTTGGGTGGGCCGCTGCCTTTAAACGGACAGTAGGAGTCACTACCCGAAATGATCAAAACCGCATTTTTCCTCGCGCTCATCTCTCTCAGCCTGCAGGCCGAACAGACCATCGTCCGTCGTCAGGTGAATCAGCAATCGCGCATTAACCAAGGCGTTCGCTCCGGCACGCTCACGGCTCCGGAAGCTGCCCGCCTGCAAGCGCAGCAGAATGCCCTCCGGAGACAAGTGGCCCGCGACCGTGTTGACGGTGGTGGCCTCTCGGCGGCCGAACGCGCCCGCATTGACCGCCGGCAGGATCAGCAAAGCCGCCGCATCGCCCGCCAAAAGGCCGACGGCCAAACCCGCCGATAGGCTTTCCTGACGTAGCGCTCTCTCAATCAAAAAGCCCGCCGACCCAATGCCGGCGGGCTATTTTTCTTGCTGAGAGGATGCCGTCGCTAGTCGACGAAGCCGCGCCACGTCTTGCCACGGTCATCCCGCAGCGTAATTCCGTAGTTGTCACCAACGCCCGTCGCGTAGTGGCCATGCGAATCGCGAAAGCGGAACCGGATGGAGTCGTCGTACTGCCGCTCCGCCGCACCTTGCCATTCATTGCCGAATTCGTCCCGCAGCTTGATGAAATCGCCATCCCCGAAGCCGCTGAGCATTCCGCCGTTCTGGCCGCTCTCCAGCCGGTACTGGCCCACCCGAATCATTAATCGTCTTCGTTTCCGCAGGTTTAGCATCGTGACTCTTATGTTGCCGCCAAACGTTGTAAACTGCCATTGGCAAAAGGGCAAGGGCGGGAGGGGGAGTGAACCCTAGGTCTGGTCTAGTAGCTCTTAGGTGCCGGATTCTCTAACGCTTGATTTCGCACTGCGGGAGGGCCGCCTTCAGCCGATCGGCACCCGCTGCTGTGATCGCCGTCCCTTCCAGGTCGAGCCAGGTAAGCTGTGTCAGCTTGGCGAGGGCGTCCACGGCGGCGTCGTCCACTTTGGTGCACTTCCACAAGGACAAGGACGTCAATTGCTTGGGCAGGCCCTCGAGCCCGGCGGCGGACAGATTCGTCTGTGCAATGTCCAATCGCTTCAACGCCGTCAGCTTGTTAAAGTGCACGGCGCCCACGTTGCTGATCTTGCTTGCCCGCATGTTCAGGCTCTCGAGCTTCGGCAGCAACCCAATCGTCTCCATGCCGCGGTCCGTAATCGAGGCAAACCACATGCCGGAATCCGTCCGCTGCGATCCACTCACGTCCAGCGATTCCAGCCCAGGTACCAGGCGCAGCGCATTCAAGCCGACATCGGTGAGCTTGTTGCCACCCAACGCCGCATGCTTCAACCGCGGAATCGACACCAGCGGGTCGAAGCCGTTGTCCGTAAAGAGCGAGTAGCCCACGTCGATCCACTCGAGCGTCGGATGTCCGGCGAGTTGGGCCACCCCGAGGTCGGTGATCTTCGTGCCGCGCATGTTCAGCTTCCTGAGCTTCTTCCAGCCCTTCACCACCGTCGGGACGCCGTCGCCCACCTGTTCGGCGTAGTAGAGATTCAGTTCCTCAATTGCCGGTGCGCCCTTCAACGCCTGAAAACCGATATCGGTGATCAGCGTATGCGAGAGGTCCAAGGACTTCAGCGCCGGCATTGAAGCGATGGCCCGCAGGTCGCCGTCACCAATCCAGCGGCCGCGCAACTGCAGTGCGACAATTTCGCCCTGTGGCCCGCGCGTGGCCGTGCCGCCCAGGCGCGTAATCCAGTCGCCATCGATGGCCAGTTGGGTCAACAAGAGCGCGGTAACGAACATTTAGCTCTTCCTCCGCGTCGGCAGGGCCGACTCGCGATCGTAGATCACTATGCAGTTCGGCAAGGCCACCTTCAGTTGAGCCAGGCCCTCATCCGTCACCAGCGTGTGATACAGGTTCAGTGACTTCAGCGAAATCATCTTGGCCAGCGTCGCCACGCCCTTATCCGTGATGTTGCCGGTATCCAGGCTCAGCACCTCCACCGGCGGCAGGCTCGCCAATCCCGCATCGGTGACGCCGGTGTAGTCGAGATTCAAAGTCCTCAGCTGCGTCATGCCGGTCAGCGCAACCAGCCCCTTGTCGGTCACCCGCGTCTTCACCGCTTCCAGTCGCTTCAGCCTGGTTAAGCCAGACAGCAGCAGGAAGCTCTTGTCCGTGAAGCGGCCATAGTTCAGCACCAGATGCTCGAGTCCGGTGAGGCTCGCCACGGCTGCCAGACCGGTATCGCTCAAATCCGTGGACGTCAGGTCGAGCTCGGTTAAGGCCGTCAGGTTGCGTAAGGGGCCCAGGCCCGCGTCGCTCGCGTCCGTATAGGCGATCCGCAACGATTCCAGCGCCGTCAGTTTACTGATCGCCACCACACCCTCGTCGTTTACTTGACTGTTCGACAACTCCAGCTGCCGCACCTGCTGAAGCGTGCTCAAGCCGGTACCCAGCACCGGTGTGTGGTTCAACGACAACCGCCGTAAGCGCGGCAGCGCGGCTAGTTGCGCGATGCCTTTGTCGGTGAGCAGCGTATGGTCCAGTTCCAGATGCTCCACTGAAGCCAGCTTGGCCAACGGTCCAGCGCCGAGATCTCCCACTTCGGTGGAGTTCAGCACCAGCTTGCGGACCTTGCGCAGCGGGGCCAGATAGGCGAGTTGCGCGTCGGTGACCGGCGTCGAAGTCAGGTCGACAATGTCGCCTTCGGCCCGGCCGCCCATCTTCACAATCCAAGCCGTCACTGCAGCTTCCGTCGGCGCCGCCGGACGGCTGGTGCGCAAGCTGGTATCGCGCCGGGGGGCGCTATCCAAAAACGTTACGCGGCACTCCGTCAACGTGTCTCGAAGCGAATCGATCCCTGCGCGGGACACCTTTGAGTACCGCACGTCGAGGTCGCGCAACTGCTTCAGGCTCGCCAGCTTCACCAAACCCGCATTGGTGATGGGCGAACGGTACAGGTTCAACTGTTCCAGCTTTGGCAGCCCCGCCAGTACCGCCGCGCCGTCGTCGGTAACTGATGCGCCCAGCAGATTCAGCCGTCGCAAGTTTTTCAGGTTCGCCAGATGCCGCACGCCGGCATCTGTGATGCGGGCTCCAGCCAGATCCAGCTCCTCCAGATCGGTCAGTCCCGCAATGTGCGCCAAGCCGCGATCTGTAATCAGGACGTCGCGTGCCGACAGCGTTTTCAGCCGCTTCAAACCGGCCAAGCTTTCGGCGCCCGTGTCATCCAGCAGCGAATAGCTTAATTCGAGCCGCTCCAGGTTCACGAAAGGCGCCAAACCGGTCCCTTTCACCTTCGTCTGCGTCAGCCGCATCTCCTTGAGCGACGTGACGTTTGCGAACTCCTTCAGCCCTTTGTCCTGAACGTTGGTATTGAAGAGAAAGTGCAGGCTGAAGTCGAGCCGCTCCAGCTTCGTCAGCGAGGCCAGCGCCTTCAGTTGGCTATTGGCGTCAAGCTGATCTCCCGCGCCGGTGGTGAAGATCGGCGAGGCCAGTTGCAGTTCTCGAAGCTCGGTGGCCGTCGCGAGCCGGCCTAGCTCCGTGGACGGCACCGTGGTTCCCACCAAGTCGATCGCCTCCAGCCGGAACGGCGTGCGAGGCAGTTCACTGACCTCAGTGAGGACGGCCGGGTTACCCACGACGCGCACGCGCCCACTCGCCCGCAGCACCCATTCGGCCACCGCCCGGTCGTCCTGAGCCAGCAACAGACACGGCAATGCGAACAACAACAGGCGTCTCACGACTCCATGTTACCGCCTCTTAATCTGATACCTCAATCCGGCAGAGAAAAGGCCACGTATTTGCCCCCCGAGGACTTCGGGCCCGCCTTGCCGCCGCCCGCCGCAATGACGATGTACTGCTTGCCGTTCACCTGATACGTGCTCGGCGTGGCGTTGCCCGCGTTGGGTAGCGTCGTCTCCCACAACAGCTTGCCGTTGCGTTTATCGAAGGCGCGGAACTTCTTGTCGTGGTTCGTGGCCCCAATGAAGAGCAACCCGCCTGCCGTCACTACCGGTCCGCCGTAGTTCTCAGTGCCGGTGTTCTTCATGCCTTTTTCTGCCAGTTCCGGGTATTCGCCGAACGGAATCTGCCAGGCGATGCGGCCCTTGTTGAGGTCGATCGCGTTTAGCGTGCCCCACGGAGGTGCGATCGCCGGATATCCGTCAGGATCCAGGAACTTGTTGTAGCCGTCGTGGGTGTACTTCTGCTCGATCGGATTCGGCTTGTCGTTGGTGGGCGCGACGCTCTCATCCACGCCGTTCAGCACGTATCGCGAGATCGCCCGATTGGCCGCGGCCGACAGATTCGAGAAGCCCGGCATCCGGCCGCGGCCCTCGCGGATTAACGCTTGCAACTCGTTCATCGTGTAGTGGTCGCCCGTCTTCAGGAGGGAAGGGAATTGCGGTGGCGCCCCCGTCAAATCTTCACGATGGCAACTCGCGCAATTCGATTGATACAACGCCTTGCCGCTCGGCGGCGCGCCGCTGTTCCGCGGTACCAGGCGCAGAATCCAGGCCATCTCGTTGGAGTTGACGTACAACAGTCCACTGCTCGCGTCGAACGCCGCACCGCCCCATTCGCCGCCGCCATCGAAGCCCGGGAAGATCACCGTGCCTTCCTTGCTCGGCGGCTCAAACTGTCCGTTGGACCGCACCTCTTTGAATCGCTTCAGCGCTGCCGCATGCGCCTCCGGCGTGCGTTGCGTCAGCATGTCGGCAGTCAGCTTTTGGCGAGCAAAAGCCGGCGGCATTGTCGGCAACGGTTGCGTTGGCGAGAGCACTTCGCCTTCCACTCCGTTAGTCGGCACCTTTACCTCTTCAATCGGAAACACCGGCTTGCCCGTCGACCGCTCAAACACGAACACATGGCCGGACTTAGTGATCTGCGCCACCGCGTCGATCGGCTTGCCATCGCGCTTCAGCGTCACCAGAGTCGGCGGAGCGGGGAAGTCGCGGTCCCACACGTCGTGCTTCACGGCCTGGAAGTGCCAGACCCGCTTACCCGTGGCCGCATCGAGCGCCAGCACCGTGTTCGCGTAGAGGTTGTCGCCCGCGCGATTGGAGCCGTAGAAATCGAATGCCGCCGAACCCGTTCCGGCGAACACGATTCCTCGCTTGACGTCCACCGTCATGCCGGCCCAGTTGTTGGCACCACCGCTGTATTGGTAGGCGTCCTTCGGCCAGGTCTCATAGCCCGGCTCGCCCGGTTGAGGGATGGTGTGGAAGATCCAACGGACCTGGCCCGTCTTTATGTCGAAGGCCCGGATGTGGCCCGGCGCCGACGGCAGCCCCTCGCTCACCAGCACACTCATGATGAGCAGGTCCTTGTAGACCGCTCCCGGCGTGGTGGACGTGATCGTTACCTCACGTGCCGGACGCCCCAGTCCTTCCCGCAAATCTACCTTGCCACCGGTGCCGAAATCCGCAATCGGCTTGCCGGTATCCGCGTTCAGCGCGTAAAGCCAATTGCGCGCGGATACAAGGATTCGGCGGTCGGTTCCGTCGGCCCAATAAGTGACGCCGCGAGCGCGCGAATGGCCGATTTTCTCGCGTCCGTCATGCGGATCGAA
>JALHNI010000174.1 GCA_022843605.1 Bryobacter sp. | reverse complement strand
CGGGTTAGTGGGAGAAGCGACCGAGGGGCTCGCCTGAACGGGAGAAGCTGAAACGACAGGCACTCCGGGCGCGATTTGCCCAGCACAGTATGGACGCTGAAGAGCCCATATCGAAACCAGAACTAAGGACGCGGTACGTTTCATATCCTCCTCGAAAAAGCCTCTAACGGTCGCCGACGCAAACCTTCTTGGGTCTGCGCATCATTCGCCGTCTTCCTGGGCCCTGTACCAGAAATGCCTGGAGATCACTCCCAGAGACAACTCTCAAACCGACATACTGCCCGGCTTGGTGCCGCTTCGAGAGGGGATTCCAGGGTGCCTTCCAACGAAGGCATGCTCCCGCCACAAAACGTGCATTTCCAATAACTTTTAAGGTGATTTTACAGCACGGACGGGCAAAGTCAAGCCCACCGTTGAGGCCCTAGACCCCGTCGTTACTGGGGTTAGCACTACCGGTACCCACCAGATGACACCCACGTACCCATATCGAAAGGTTGTGGATTTTTTCCTCGAGATCCATTGACACGCCGCTCGAAAATCTTCGGTCAGTTTCAGCGATAATCACCTTAAGCATTCTTAATTGTCGCTAACCGATAACACTCGCAGGTGAATTTACACTTGGCCCCAATCCCAGGACGAAAAAGGCGCACGCCGGGACGACCTTCGCCACGCCCGAACGAGGTGAAAGGTTACCCCCACAGTGGGCTCTTGTGTGGGTAGGAGTCGCACCCCACTGCCTGCATTGTTTGGTACCTTCAGTACCCATGTACCACGGCGCTCGACTACCCTCAGGCGAATTTTTTGCGGTGATTTTTCTGTGGAAAACCTCTGGAAGACCGGGACATTCGGAGGATTGCCAGGTCCGGCCGGAAACCGGAAGGGGAAGCGGATCTCTATAATGGGGGTAGTTGGCTAAGCGAAAATCTAGTGAACGTGGTGCGAAATCGTCCGGCCAACGGTCCAGTGACCGCCGCCTGGGGGGACCCACTTTTGACGGGGAGACCCTTGCCGCGTACGTGGCCAAGCAACCCCATCATCGCGCCAGCTTCAAGCAGTTGGTGAAAGAATTAGGGAGCCGCGGGGTGGAGCGGCAGGACTTCGAGCGGGCGCTGGAGCGTGCCTTAGCGACCGGCCAGTTGATTGAATACCAGCGCGACCACTTCCTGGCGGCCCGCGCAAGCAGCGAGTTTGTGGCCGGCCAAGTACGGATTCATCGTGATGGTTATGGCTTTGTGGTGCCCCAGGAGCCAGTGCCCGGACTCGTTGGGGATCTGTTCATTCCGCCGGACAGCGCATCCAAGGCGATGCATGGAGACCGGGTGCTGGCCCGGGTGGGCCGCATCGGCCGGGACGGAAAAGCCGAAGGCGAGATCGTCAAGATCCTGAAGCGGGCGCACGGCACCGTCGTGGGCGAGTTCCAGGTGAAGCGGACGGCCAACTGGGTGAAGCCGCATGATGACCGGCTACGAGACTGGATCCGGATCCCGGAAGGGATGGAGTTCCCGGCGGCGACGCCAGAAGTGGACCGGATCGGGACGACAGCTTCCCTGCCCTCGCGCGTGGAGGACCTTAACGGGCTGATCGTCAACGTCGAGGTGCTCGAGTTTCCCGAGGACGGCGAAAGCGGCGTCGGCCGTGTGATCGAAATCCTCGGCCGTCCGGACGACTTCGGCGTGGACGTCGAAATCATGATCCGGAAGCACCACCTGCCGCATCGCTTTCCGCCGGAGGTGATCGCCGAAGCCAAGGCCTTCACGAACGACATTCCGGCGGAGGAGCTGGGCCGGAGGCGCGACTTCCGGGATTACGACACCGTGACCATCGACGGCGAGACGGCGCGCGACTTCGACGATGCCGTTTGGGTGGACCAGCTGCCGAACGGCAATTTTGCCCTGCACGTCCACATTGCCGACGTCAGCCACTACATTCAACCGGGCTCGGCGATCGACGCGGAAGCCTGCCTGCGCGGGACGAGCGTCTACTTCCCGGATCGGGCCGTGCCGATGCTGCCGCTGGAACTCTCAACCGATATCTGCAGTCTGCGGCCGAACGTGGAACGGTTGGTGATGTCGGCACTGTTGGAGATCGACCACCAGGGGCAGACGGTGGGACAGGAGTTCTGTGCAGGCGTGATTCGCAGCCGCGAGCGAATGACGTATACGGATGTCCATTTGCTGCTGGAGGGTGAAGCCGAGGCAACGGTGGCGTTGCGCGAACGCTACGGGCCTTTACTATCGCGCTTCCGGCTGATGAAGGACCTGGCCCTGATCCTGAACCGGCGGCGGGTGCGCCGCGGCTCGATTGACTTCGACTTGCCAGAGGCGCAGATTGAGTTCGATGAATTCGGGGCGATGACGGGCGTGACGAGGGGCGCCAGGAACATTGCGCACCGGCTGATTGAAGAGTTCATGCTGGCGGCCAACGAAGCAGTGGCGAGCTTCCTGGAGGGCAGCGGCGGGCCGTCACTCTACCGGATCCACGAAACGCCGAATCCGCAGAAGGTGACTGAGTTCGAGCAGGTGGCGGCGCAGTATGGAGTCTCGCTGGGATCTGCTCCAATGAAGCGCTTACAAACGGTGATGCGCGGCCGGGATGGGAAGAAGCAACGCCGCGACCAGTTTGTGCCATCCGCCGACTACCGGATTTCTTCGAAGAACTTTCAGCGGTTGATTCAGCAACTGGAGGGTAAGCCGGAAGAGCGAATTCTGAGTTACTTGATGTTGCGCAGTTTGAAGCAGGCACGCTATGCGTCAGACAATGTCGGACATTTCGCGCTGGCCGCCGAGAGTTATACGCATTTCACCTCGCCGATTCGACGTTACCCGGACTTAGTGATTCACCGGCTATTGCGCGCGCAGTTAGAGAACCCTGGCCAGCGGCCTTACTCCGAGCCTGAGTTACGGCAGATCGGGGAGGACACCTCGCTGACGGAGAGGCGGGCGGCGGACGCGGAACGCGACCTGATGGAATGGAAGAAGGCCAAGTTCATGGCCGACCGGGTGGGCGACGAGTTCACAGGGTTGATCACGTCGACGGCAAAGTTCGGATTCTTTGTCGAGCTGGATACGCTGTTTATCGAAGGCCTGGTGGCCGTAGAGACGCTGTTCTGGGATCGATTCTTCTACGATGAGCGTTCGCGCAAATTGGTGGGGGAACGCACCAAGAAGGCGTACGCCATGGGCGACCGGGTGAAGGTGCGGGTGGATCGCGTGGAGGCGCAAGGGGGCCGCATCCAGTTTTCGCTCGCCGAGGGAGTGCCGGAGCGGAAGAAACGTAAGTGATACGCTGGCACGGTGCATCGCTTCCTCTTTTTTCTTCCCTGCTTGCTACTGGCCCAGCGCGCGGTACAGATTGAAGGCCATCCGGGCCTGGAACTCGACAACGGCAAAGTGAGCCTGGTGGTGCTGAATCCGGGCGGAGCTTTTGCCAGCTTCACGCTGAAGTCCGGCGTCACGCTCAACCCCATCTGGGAACCGGCGCGCATGGCGCGCGAAGCCGGAGGACGGCCCCGGGCCAGTTCCAGCACCGGCCATTTCCTTTGTGTGGACGGCTTTGGGCCCATCTCTTCCGACGAGCAGAAGGCCGGTTACGTGGGACACGGTGAGGCGACGCGTTTGCCCTGGGACGTGCTGACTTCGACGAGCACCTCGGTGAGTTTCCGCGTGCGTCTCCCCATTGTCCACGAGATCCTGCAGCGCAAGATAACGATTGCGCCGGGAGAACAAGTGGCTTTGGTGGAAAGCGAGTTGGAGAGCGAACTGTCGTTTGACCGGCCCATGCTTTGGGCGGAGCATGCCACGGTGGGTGCGCCGTTTCTAGCTTTGGGCAAGACCGTCGTGGATGCTTCGTCGACGAAGTGCCAGACGAAACCGTACGAGCAGAAAGGACCACGCACCTTCGCCGCGGCCGAGAACTTCGACTGGCCCATTTACGGGAGCCGTAATCTGCGCCACACGCCGGAGACCGATGGCGAACTGAACCATATCGGTTGCCTGATGGACGTGAAGCGCGAACACCAGTTCATCACCGTGCTGAACACGGAAAAGCACCTACTCATCGGCTACCTGTTCCGGCGCGCTGACTACCCTTGGGTGCAGCATTGGATGAACTATCCCGCCAACAAGCAATATAGCTGGGGCGTGGAGTTCGGGATGCAACCATACGACATGACAAAACGCGACTTAGTCGCCATGTCGCCGCTGTTTGGCGAGCCAACGTTCCGCTGGTTAGGGGCAAAGGCAAAGATTGCCACCCGCTACCTGATGTTTATTACGGAGGTTCCGGCCGGAATGAGCAAAGTGGATGACGTTCGCTTAGAGGGCGGGAAGATCGTTTTGAGCGGCTCAGGCCAAACGATCGAGCTTCGCACCGGCGCGGTGCTTTAGTTTTAGCAAGCTCGGTCTGGCAGGAGACCGACCCGGAGGTCGGTCCTACTGATGGTTAGAAGGCTAGCTTGAGGGCGAGTTGGATGACCCGCCAGCTCTCGCCGTTCTGGTTGGTGGTGGAAGAACTGGCGGTGGAGAGACTGACACAGCAGGCTTGCGCGAAGACGTTCGAGTTGATGGCGGGACTGCCGACAGAGGCGTCGCGCGGATTGCGGAAGTTCGCGTGGTTGAGGGCGTTGAACATCTCAGTGCGGAAAGTAAGCCGGACGCGTTCACTGATCTGGAAGCCTTTGGAGACTCCGAGGTCGACGTTCCAGTAAGAAGGCCCCTGGAAGATGTTCCGGCCCAGGCCAAGTTCGCCAGGCGCGGGTGCGGCGAATTGGCTGGCATCCGCGAAGAAGACCGGGCCGATGACGCCAGCCTTCTCCTGCAATCTCGCCTGGGGAAGTGTCGTTACGCCGGGAGCGAGAGCGGCGCGGCTTTGGGCCGTGCCATTGGCCGTGAGGAAGCCGGAGCGGATGGTGAAGGGCTCGCCCGACTGATAGGTATAAATGCCATTCAGGCTCCAGCCACCGACGATCATGTTCACGGCCTTGCCCGCGTCTTTGAAGAGCATTTTTCCTTTGCCGAAGGGCAATTCGTAAATGCCGCTCATATTCATAACATGGCGCTGGTCGAAGTCACTGCGGCCGCGCTCGTTGCGGTAGTTGCGGCCGTCGGCGGGTGTGCGAGCGGCGGTTGCCGTCAGACCGCCGCCGGTGGTGGCGGCAACGGGATCAGTCGACAAGTTATCGATTGACTTAGAAAGCGTGTAGCCGGCACTGAGTAACAGGCCCGCGGCGTCAAAACGCTTGCGAAGCGTTGCGTGCATGCCGTGATAAATGGAATCCGCACCGTTGTCGAGCAGCAGGATCTGGGCGAACTGCTGATTGCGACGAAGTCGCGCGGCGAGGGTGTTTTGTTCGAGACGGAGGGCCATGTTGCCGGCGGCGTTCTGGGTGGGGCTGAGGTCCGAAACGGAAGCGGTGGAATTGGCGAAAGCACTGGTGATGATGCCTTGTTGGATCCAAGGCACGGCGTTGGCACCGGCACAGGCCGTGCCGTTCGCTAGCGTGCCATCGGGGCGGCAACCACCGCCCAGGCCGACATTGCGCTGCATGGCGAGGAAACTCGGCACGAGCGGCTCGGAGTCAATCTGGTTGACGTCCCAGCTACGGTAGAGGCGAGTACCGCGGCGGCCCACGTAACCGAGACTGGCGACATAACCGCGACCCATTTCGCGCTGCACCGTCAGGTTCCACATGTGGACGGTGGGCAGCTTCATGTTGGGGTCAAAGATGCGGACCGGTACGGCGGTGTTTTGGGTCGCCAGCGGCGGAGTGAGTTGGCTGCTGGGTTTGGCGGTGGGTGGCGCGAGTTGGGTGGGAAATTCGCTGAGGCGCACGTTGGGTACGGTGGCGCAGCCACTGGTTGTGGCACCGACGACGGAAGAAGTACAACGGAAGACCTGCCCGGGGACGGCGGAGGCGACGGAGGTGACTTGGAAGGTACTAATTGGATCGAAGGCCATCGTGTAGCCGGTGCGAATCACCGTTTTTGAAGAGCCGCCGGGAGCCCAGGTTAGGCCCATTCGCGGAGCTAGAGCGCCCCAGTTGAAGTTACGGTACCAGCGGTCCGCATTGACAAAGGAAACGAGCCCTTCGCTGCCGTCCACATTTTTGTTCGGGACATACACGCGACCGCCGGCTTCGGTGGGCGGCGGATTCACTTCCCAGCGGACACCATAACTCAACGTTACATTGCGCCTGACCTTCCACTCGTCTTGGGCGAAGAAATTGTATTGCTTGGTGCGCTGGCCCTGAGCCCAGAGAGTGACCTGATCACCCACCTGGAAGGGGAGGAACGTGTCGCTGCGCAGATCGCCGATGAAGTTGTGGGAAAGCTGGGCGGGAATTCCGAGTAAGTCGTTGATGGTGCCTTGGAGGCGATTCAAGTCGTTGGACGCGATACCGGGCGTCGTCGCGGAGGCCACGCCAGGAAGCGTGAAGCCGGCGGGCGGGCGGATGGTCCGGGAGAGCGAGATCGCGGGGGTTAAGGCGACGCCACCGACATCGCCGCGCCGGTCATTGTGCTGATAAAGACGAATATTGGCCCCGAACTTCATCACGTGCGCGCCGGTAACATACGTGAGGTTGTTGATGATCTGATAAGTATTCACGGCGCGCTGAGTGCGCGGAGTGGAAGTGTAGTCGACGTCGGAGTTATTGAAGGTGAAGCGGGGGGTATTGGGATAGAGGGGATTCGCCTCGCCTTGCGTGAAGAGGAAATTGAAGCGGGAATAGCCCACGGTGAATTCGTTGACGAGACGGGGGCTCAACACACTGCGCAAGCCGATCGCCACGTTGTAAGCGGGACGAAAGACTTCGCCGCGGGCCGGAAAGCCGGGCAACACCTGGGGCCGACCATTGAGCGGATCGCCGCTCAGGGTGTTTTGCTCCGCACCCAGCAGGCGGCCGAATAGATTGTGTTTCTCGCTGATGACGTGGTCGATGCGGGCCAGATACTGGGGTCCGCGAATCTGAAAGGGCGAGTTCCAAACGTAGTTACCAGTATTGAGTCCGTCACCGGCAGAATACTGATTGGGGGCGGGATAGGCGCCGAGGACGCTTCGCACGGAAGGATCGAGTCCACGGCGGGAAGGGTCGTTCTGAAAGATGTTGTAACTAGCTACGCAGTTCGCATCGGTGGGGCTGGCGCAGGCACGCACGCCGTCGGCGAGTTGACCGGTAGCGCGATTCACCAGGAGCGGAGTATTTTGCGTTATGCGCTGGCCGTTCACGGTAAACGGAGTGCGCTGATCGACGACAAAGTAACGGAAGACGCCGGTGAGCGCGGTCTGGGTATAGAGATCGACACTTTCGCCGAAGGCTTTGTCGACGGGGTCAGCGAAGTTAACCTTCTGTCCCTGCCAACTGCCGAAGAAAAAGGTCTTGTTCTTACGGATGGGGCCACCGAGTTCAAAGCCGTACTGGTTCAACTTGATGATCGGCTTCTCCAGTCCTTGCGCCTTCGAATAGAACTCACTCGAATTTAGGGCCGTATTGCGGAAGAACTCGAAGAGGGTGCCATGAATCTGATTGGTGCCGCTGCGCGTGGCGACGGAGACGTTGGCGCCGGAATTCCGGCCTTCCTCGGCGGATGGATTCGAGGTGGTGACTTTGAATTCCTGGACGTTGTCCGGGTTCAAACGGAAGATATTATTTACCGGATTCGGGTTGGTGCTTTCGTTGGCTTCAATGCCGTCGATGGTGACGTTGACCGCGCCCGTTCGAGAGCCGTTCACGCTGATGGTACCGCCCGAGCGCTGTACCACGCCGGGCTCATAAATCAATAAGTTAAGCGGGTTGCGGCCGTTGAGGGGCAGAGCTTCAATGGCTTTGCGCTCGACGACATTGCCCAGGGTGGCGTTATTCACTTGCAGCAGGTCGGCGGAGGCTTCTACCTGTACGGTCTCCGCGGCCGAGCCGACGTCGAGGGTGGCATTGACGGTGGCCGGCGTGTTGATTTGCAGCACGATCCCGGTGAGGGCGAAACGCTTGAAGCCAACCTTCTCGATGGTAAGCGTATAAGAGCCCACGGGCACCGACGGAAAGGCGTAGAGGCCGGCATCCGTGGTGGTGAGCCGGTATTTGAGGCCGGTCGCTTCATTGGTGGCAGTGATGTCAGCGCCCGGCACGACTGATCCGGACGAATCAATGACGGTGCCGGAAAACTGTGTCGTTGAGGTTTGTCCCCACGCGAAGATGAAGATCGAGAGTAGGCAGAATAGGCGGACAAAGGGTAAGTACATGGGAAAAGGCTCCTGAAACGACGGGGTCTCTCCAGTATAGATTGTGGGAACCGGGGAACTGCCGCCTTCAAACGTCTGCTGGCTTCGCTAAGGGCATCCTGAGCCACAGTAGGGCGCTGGTGAGGTTCAGTGTGGCGGCCAGCAGGAAGTAGAGCCCGGCATCGCCCCCATTCCACCGCGCCAATGCGGGAAAAGCACTGGCACTCACGAAAGCGCCGAGGTTGCCCACCATATTCATGGCGCCTGAGACCGAGCCGGACCGGCCTCCGCCGAGGTCAATACAAAAGGCCCAACTGGGGCTGATGGTCATTTCGGTACCGAAGGTCGCGATGGTGAATAAGGCAACGGCCATCTCGACGGTGCCGGCACGGGAGAGAAGGGCGAGGGCGGTGGCGGCAAGGAGAAAGCCACCGATGGCAGGTCCGCGGCGGCTCCAGCGAGGTGCGGCGCGATAGAGCCAGTCCGTGAGGAAGCCGGAGAGCCATTGCGCGGTGGCACCCACCAGCAGGATGGTCATCGAGTACCAGGAGGCCAGTTCGCGGGTGAGGTGGTAGCGTTCCATCAGGTAAGGCAGCATCCAGGAAAGGCAGAGGAAGAAGGTGAAGTTGCTGGCGAAATACTGGGCCATCACCTGTAGCATGGCGCGTGAACGAAAGATGCGCGCGAGCGGAAGTTCCTGCGTGGCCTGGGAAGGGGTGGGACGATCGCGGAACCAGAGGTACCACACGGCGGCCCAGATCAGGCCCGGCAGACCCAGCAGAAAAAACGCTACGCGCCAACCGAAGCCGTCGAGCAGGCCGGCGAGGATGGGGAACGAAAGGGCGGCGCCGAGGCGCGAACCGGAGAAGATGATGCCGTTGGCGCGTCCATGAAGTTCCGGAGGCAACCAGGTGTAGAAGGCGCGCGCGGAAGCCGGAAAGGCACCGGCTTCCGCGAGGCCGAACAGGAAACGAATCACGACGAGAGTGGCAAACTCGGGCGCCAGGCCGGTGAGGGCCGTGAAACCACTCCAGGCGGCGACGACGACGGTTAAGGTGAGTCGCGGGCCATAGCGGTCGGCGAACCAGCCGGCCGGAATCTGGCCCAGGGCATAGGCCAGGGCGAAGGAGCCGAAGACGACGCCCATCGCGTCGTTCGACAGGCTTAGGTCCCTCGAAATGAGGTCCTTCGCGGTGGAGATGGCCGCGCGGTCAAGATAGAGAATCCAGGAGAGCAGGAAGAGGAGGCCGAGCAGAATGGCACGGGGCACGTTATCCTCGCACCGGTTCCCGCAGCAGGGTTTGAAGGTGTTGGTTGGTGAGCCAGGCCGGATTGCCCGGTTCTAACTTGCCCCAATTGGCGCCCATCGCCACCAGTACGGTCTTCTGGCTCGGGATCATGACGGCGCAGTTGCCACCGGCTCCGATGGACATGAAGGTGTCCTTGGGGGCGGCGGGCCAGGTGATGGATTTGGGGTGCAGGCGTCCGGTGGAGTTGAACCACCAGTTGCCGCCGTAGATGCCGGCACCGAATTCGGTGAAATGATCGGAGCCGCCGCCGAAGGTGCCGAGTTTGAGGTAGTCGTCGGTTTCGGCTTGGCGGGTGTGCGGCAGGTCGCGCGGCGTTTGGGGGCGGCAGTAGCGGCGAAAGAGGCGTTCGGGCAGGATCTGGCGGCCTTGCCATTGACCACGGTCCAGCCAGAACTGGGCGATGCGGGCGAAGTCGCGAACGGAGGTCGAGAGACGCCGGTTGGTGGCGCGGAAGGCGAGGCCATCCTGCAGGCCGAGGGCGTTGGCGAGACGCGCACCGACTTCCTCCGGCGGCTGTTGAAAGAGTCGATCGTAGAGAGTTTTCTGGTAGAGGTTGTCGGCGTAGTCGTTGTAGGCCCAGGCTGTGCCGGGCGCTTCGGGGCGGCCGTAGCCGCTGGTCATGGAGGTGAGGTGGGCGAAGGTCATCGACCGGTCCTTCGGGGCGAGTTCCCAGCCATAGTCTGCCAGGCGGGTGTCCAGACTGCGCAATTTCCGTTCCTGAATGGCAAAGAAGAGCAGCGTGGTCATGACGGGTTTGGCCGAGGAGAGAACGTCCCGGCGCAGGGCCTGATCACCCCATTCGGTGACGAGTTGGCCATTGCGTAGGACACAACCACGGCCGCCGAGACCTGGGGCCAAGTCCGGCGCACCAGCGGTTAACATCGCGAGGAAGTGGCGGCGCGGGAGCAGACAAAGCATCCCTGAGAATATATCGTGAACGCGCAGCCAGTCTGGTCGAGTTTCGAGCTGGCAAAGCGGGATAGAATCTAACCCAGATTCTGACATCTAATTCGCGTGAGATTGATATGCCAATGATTACCAGACGAACCCTACTGCACATGGCGGCCGCGCCGACCATGTTGACCGCCGCTGCGCGCAAGACTGAAGTCGCCATTCGTGGTGACCAGTTCTTCATCAACGGCCAGCCCACTTACAAGGGAAGGTCCTACCAGGGCCACAAGATCGAAGGCCTGCTGATGAATTCACGCATGGTGCAGGCTACCTTCGACGACAAGAATCCGCAGACGGTGGCGAAGTGGGCCTATCCGGATACGAAGAAATGGGATGCCGAACGCAATGTGCGGGAGTTCCTGGCGGCGATGCCGGTTTGGCGGCAGCACGGGTTGCTTTCATTCACCGTCAACCTGCAGGGCGGAAGTCCGGAAGGCTATTCGAAGAGCCAGTCTTGGCACACCTCCGGCATTGCCGCCGACGGCAGTTTGTTACCCGACGTGATGAAACGGCTGGAGCGCATTCTCAACCGCGCTGACGAACTCGGCATGGTGGTGATCGTCGGCTATTTCTACTTCGGACAGGATCAAGTGGTGAAGGACGAAGCAGGCATCCGGCGCGCGGTTACGAACGCCACCAATTGGCTGCTGGACCGCGACTATCGCAACATTCTGGTTGAGGTGAATAACGAGACAAACGTGAAGGCCTATGACCATGAGATTCTGAAGCCGGCGCGCATCCACGAGTTGATTGAGCTGGTGAAAGGCATGAATAGGAAGGGCCGGCGGCTGCTGACGGGCACATCCTACGGCGGCAATGCCATTCCGCTGCCCAACGTGGTGAAGAGTTCGGACTTCCTGCTGGTGCATGGCAACGGGGTAAAGGATCCCAAGCGAATCGCGGAGATGGTGCGGCTGACGCGCGCCGTGCAGGGCTACCGGCCGATGCCCATTCTGTTCAACGAGGACGACCATTTCGACTTCGACAAGCCGGAGAACAACATGATGGCCGCGATCTCGCAGTACGCTTCGTGGGGCTACTTCGACCCCGGTGCGAGCGACTATTCCGACGGCTACCAGTGTCCGCCGGTGAACTGGGGAATCAACACGGAACGCAAGAAAAGCTTCTTTAACTTGCTGAGGCAAGTGACGGGTTCTTAATGAGAAATGGCTTTCGGCTGTTCGATACGCACATCCACATTGGCACCGCGCGGCATAGCGGCCGTCGCCATCATGCCGCCGACATGGTGGCGGCGATGGATCGTTTCGGAGTGGACTACTCGGTGGCCATTCCGTTCCCGGTGGTTGATGACTATCGCGGCCAGCATGACGAGATCGGGGCGGCGATGCGGCGGTATCCGGGCCGCCTGGTCGGCGCGGCTTGCCTGAATCCTTATGTGCCGGAGGCTGAGTTCCGTGCCGAAGTCCGGCGCTGCCGGGAGCAGCATGGCTTTCGGGCGCTGAAGTTTCAGCCACAGTATCAGGCGCTGAATCCGCTGTTGGAGTCGAGCGCGTTTCTGTTTGAGACGGCGCTAGAGAACGGCATGGCGCTGATTGTGCACACCGGTTCGGGCATCCCGTTTTCCATGCCCTCGATGTACCTGCTCGCCGCCCGGCAGTATCCGGAGTTGAAGTTCATTCTGGCGCACTGCGGTGGAGGCGGCATCTTTCTGGGAGAGGCGATTGTCGCGGCATCGCTGTTCCCGAACATCTACCTGGAGCTCTCCAGCCTGATGCCGCATCAAGTACTGGAAGTGCTGCAGCGAGTGCCGAGCGATCGGTTGATGGCGGGCAGCGATCTGCCAGAGAATCTGGCGATTGAGTTCACCAAACTGCTGGACCTGGAGATCGGAGAGGACGCCAAGCGAAACATCCTGGCCGGCACGGCGTGCAAAGTCTTCGGCGAACCTGACTAGGCCCCTTCAACCAAGCGGCTGTAATGCTGATCGCGCCGTGCCACAATAACATTGCTATGTCGAAGAAATGGTACGAGTACTTCGTTTCGGTGGAGGGCAGCGATGCCGCCCCGCAGGAAACGGCAGGGCCAGACGCCGCGCAGTCGATTGCGCA
>JALHNI010000173.1 GCA_022843605.1 Bryobacter sp. | reverse complement strand
GCCACAACCGCCCCCTGAACTTTGCGACCGGCCCGCCAGCCAACTGACCCGGCGTTCCCCGCGTCGTTGCCCCCAGCCCGCGTTCCTGCTCCCCGCGTCCATCCTACCCCTCCCCGAGCGTCACCCCGACGCCCATACCCCCACTTGCGTCTTCACTCACCCCAACTTTCCTGATCTGGTATCCCCTGCCAAATGTCCGGCACCACCAAGCTCCCCTGTTGCTGGGCCAAGCGCTCGTTAGCGAGCGCCGCTTCGCGAGTTATCTGCTGGGCGGCGAGTTCGGCCGCGGGGAGCAGGATCCAATGAAGGTCGGAATCGAAGTCGGCGTCGAGGAATGAGTCGTAGTCGATGTCGCGGTAAGTCTGCATGGAATCCTCCGAGGATGAGAGTAACATCGGCTTACTCGTACTTGGGAGGGAGGTGGCGACTAAGTCGTTTGGAATGTGCGTGGTGGGAAATTTTCCTCGATTGTGATTGGCAGGTGGGACGTACCAGATCTTATCGCCTCCAATTTCCAATTATTGCAAGCCTCCTCGTGCTTTTCCCGTGGTCAAGCCCCCCCCAGATATTGCAAAACACAACACTCGGCCCATCGTCGAATCTCGCTCCGGCAAGGCACCCGGACTTCTAAAGGTCTTCAATTGTTTCCCAAGCCGTTGATCTCAATATAGGCTTCCCAACTCCAGGTATCCTCCAGCCGCTCAACTAAATCGTCGATCCAACTGGCGTAGTCCTCAATGTCCTCGTTAAGAATTGTAAACCCCGAGGTTCGGAAATGAACGCGGATCGAACACGCGAATTCCATCGGCCACAGGGAAGGCGCGTCGCCATTAATCGAGAACAACGAAGTTGGCGGCTTGATCTGCCCTCGTAGAACCCTAAGGGACCGGCCGTGATAACCATCGCTCATCAATGAGTATTGACTGTGAAACCGGATCACAACTTGTCCTCGGGGAAACGTAATCACGACTCTCGGAATACTCTTGCCGTGCCGTTCCTGCTTGTCTGCTTCGACAGCCACGGTGCACCCGGGCGGCAACGGGATGGGCGCCAGCTTGCTAGACAGCGGGAGCATTCTCGGCTCGCGCAGCACCACCTCAGTGTCAACGGCATCATGGCCGCTGAAGTACTCCACTCCGTGATACAGCCCGTTGACGCCCAGAAAGAAATCATTGGCCCGGCGCAGCGACGTGATCATCGCGAGCGGCAGGACCCGGGCAAACCGATCGTAGAGCTCCCCCTGAAAAGGTCTTCCCTTCAAGTCGGCGTCAGCCCGGTAGCCGCGGTAAAGATCCATCAGGTTCGTTCCATTGGCCGTCGACTGGAACGTCTCCATGATTGTCTTTGAACCGTAATACCGCTCGACGGCCAAAAGCTGGAGGTCTTGCTGGGTGGCGAACACTGGGACGACGACAGTAAATCGCCGAATTTCCTCCAGGCTCGAAGCCAGTGCGTTTGCCAGCAGCCACAGGGCCACCGCGACGGTGGCCAGGATTGCCACCAGTGCCAGTGGCCAGTGCGACCACGCAGGTAGGACATTGTTTATCTGCTTAAGTGCACAGCTCACTCCGAACTCCCATAGGGCCGAGGCGAGAAGATTCAGCATCACCCCCCAGAGTGTTGCCAGGCCGAGGAACGCCAGCAACTCGCCCCGGAAACGGATGGCCTTATCGAGCAGGCTCTGGCGCCTGGGACGTAAGAAGCTCATGCGACCGCTTTTCCCATCTTGTTACCCATCGTTTCGCTCCGCTTGCACTTCACATCATCATAGCTGCAACAGGATTCGAGAACGCAACCGTCTTCGAAATCGGGGAATTCTTGACTAATTTTTTGAGCCGGTGTAATCTCTAACCTCGTGGCGCTTCCCCTATCCACCACTTACGAGTTCGAGAGCCTGACGCCGCTATGGACTGGTGATGCAAATGGAGTGTCGGCCGGTCGGACGCTCGAGACTTCCATCCTCGGCTCGATTCGTTGGTGGCTTGAAGTTCTTGCGAGGGGTGCCGGGCATGCGGTAGCTGACTTGACCGAAGCACCCGCCGAGGTCTCCGGCAGGTTACAACTGGCTGAAGCATTGGCTGCGATTGACGCCGTTAGCCGGCTGATGGGAGCTACCGGATGGAAGCGTCAGTTTAGTCTCCGCATAGAGTTGGTTGGCGATGTGAGCCATTCGTATCCCGGCCTTCGCCGGTCGTTGCTTCATTCACATCCGGCGATTAAGACCACCGGCAAAGATCCGACGGTTTCTAAGTGGTACCTCAAGAGCGCAGCCCGGCATGGAAAGTTCCAAGTCACGCTCATCTTGCGAAACGGAAACCCGCAGATCCTGGAAGTGATCAAGGATGTGTTGTTCTTCGCCGGAGCCGCGGGCGGAGTCGGCGCCAAAACGCAGCTCGGCTTTGGAGTATCGCGAAGCGAATCGAAAGAACCGCGAAACCTATCTGCCCTCACTGAGTGGATCAGTCACCTGGAAAGTCGGGGTCCGGTGGATCCGGCCCTTCCCTCGCTGCGGAGTATGTTCTTCGCTCGAATCCCCGTGACGAGTGCTGACGACAGGCAGTTGTTTAAAACCAAGTTCGAGTTGCGTGGCCTTCTGCGGACGCCGAATTGCACCCAGCAGGAACGTCACTTTCTGATGGGAAAAGTACAGGGCAAGGAACGAGAAGGCAGCAAGATTCATATCTCCATTCCCTACCCGGCTGGAGCGGGACGGTGGGAGTACCGTTGCTGGGGATGGGTACCCGCGCAGTACCGGCCCATGCCAACGCCGGAAGTACGTGAGCCCCGTGTGGTGATTCTCAATCGTGATCGAGTGCTAGACGCAATCAAGGGATACTTTCCCCCCACCGTTGTCTGGCGCGAGTTCAACTCGGCTCGGGATACAGTCGTACCCCACGAGAACGACTATGGCCGCTTCGTCCGGTCGATTGGTGGTGCATCGTGAGTTTTGACTGGTGCGCGTGGCAGGGCGGTCTGGTCAGCGCAAAAATCGATGGCTCGCCGGAGAATCATGCCAAGGGCAAGGCCGAACACGCGCTGGACGGGCTATCGATTACACTCGACCCCGCGCTTTCACCCGGTTTGGTACATGGCGTGATGGAGACTTGGCCACAAGCCAAGGGTTGGGGCGGAGAGTGGTTCAAGAGGTGGCGAGAAACGCGGATCAAGAAAGTCCAACTCCTTCCGACTGCGCCCCACATCGAGATCGGGCGGCTCCCCGAAGGCTCATGGGTCTTGGAGTTCGACTTTACTCTGAACCGGCCGCTTCTGACCAAGCACGATGACATTTTTTATCCCACGGAGAATCCCGTAAGGCGGGAGCGGGCGTTCGGCTGTCCGGTCCTTCCGGGAACCTCGTGGAAAGGGGCCTTGCGCGCCGCGTTTCGCCTGGCACATCCCGACGTCCAAGCATCGCAAACAAAGCTGTTCGGATCGACGAAGAAGGAAAATGATTCTGAGGATGCCGAAGAATTTTCCCGGGGACGGTTACAGTTCTACTCCACCTTTTTCGATCAGTTCGGTTTTGAGGTTTTGAATCCGCACTCCCGGTCGAAACGCACCGGCATGCCCGTCTTCTATGAGTCCGTCCCGATGGGGACCAAGGGACGGTTCACACTGTTGTGGGTGGGCCACGACCTTTCAGGCGCCACCAGTGCTGAGCTCCAGCAGGAGGCTCTGAATGATTTGGCCAGCCTCGCTGAGCCGCTCAGGTGGATGATGACGCTGGGTGGGTTCGGCGCTAAAACCTCCAGCGGTTTTGGCGTGGCGCTTGATAACGTCACCGATGGCTGGTTCAAGCTGAACGTCCTGGCGCCCGAGAAAGCCCCTGTAGTTACCGCATCCGAACCCCTACCGAAGTACATGAAAGCCCCTGGCGTTCTTCGGGACGAATACCTGAACCCGGATGGCACGTTCAGGGTTCGCGGAGAGGCTGAACTGAAGGCGATGAAGAAGAATGACTTGCAGCAGTACGACAAGGCGCTTGCCTTCAGCAAACGCCCTCCCGTTCCGATCGTTCAAGCACCCGTCGCTCCACGCGAGCGAGTCTCGCACAAGATCAGCAGTTTAAGTGGAATCGCGGCGATTGCCAAGCAGTTGCAGGAGCAACTGTGCTGAGTCACCTAGTCACGAAGCTCGGAAAGCTCCGTAAGGAAATTCTTCTGGCGGAATTGGGCGCACTTCTCCACAACGTTGGAAAGGTAGCGCCGGCCTTTCGGGAGGATCAGCGGCAGAAGAGCAACTACGTGCTGGTGAGCGGTCGGACGATCAACGAAGCGGCAAATCCACTCGTAGCGAATCGGTTTTCCCCGCAATCGGACCTCGCTCGAACCAGTGTGGAACTCGCCGATCTGCAACTCGAGTCGATTCCGGCAGTTACCCTGCCGGAACCCTTTAACGATCCCCCGTCCTATTCAGTTACCGACCTTGCGGCTTTTCACCCCTGGTTCTGGTTTGACCGGGACAAGTCCATCCACAAAACCTTCGCACAGACGTTTCGCTTGGCTGAACTCATGGCATGGAGCCACGAACAGGCGTCGGGCCAGGAGAAGCGAAATGTCGAGCAGGAGCAAGTTGCCAAGGCCAGGACTGACGCTGACGGCCCAGAGAAACCTCGAGAGCTTTGCACTGTTTTTGGCCTAGCCGGCCCGATCGAAGACCCGAACGAAACAATCAACACCTTGGCTCAGGCGTTGCGCGCACTTCAGAAGCCCGAATGGACACGAAAGGAGTTTGACACTGTTTCAGAAGCGATGCGTAGAGCTTCTGCTGATACGCGGCGCCCCATCAACGACGTGACCGTCGCCGACATCGGCGCCATGGGCGCTGCTTTCTTTAAAGCTGGGCTTTCGGAAGGGCTACAGCTTGGCGCATGGCCGAAATCTGAGCCCAGAGAATGTCCCTTCCGGTGGCTGCTGCTTCGCGTCGCCGTGGATGGCTCGGACTTTTTGTCTCGCGCCACGCGGATCCCTGACCTTCTCGCCCGTCGGAAGCTATTCGGCGACATGCTGGATCACGTCCGCCGTGCATTTGAGTTTGAGTGGCTCCTGGGGAACGAGATCTATCGGGATCAGGGTGGCAGTGTTTTTCTCGTATCGGGGATGTTTGGGCCTGGGCAGATGCGCAACGAACTGGAGCAACTGGTTCAAACGCACTGGCAATCGTTCGAAGAGCAGCTTGACCGGGACCGCGTCACTGAATTAGGCAAAGAATTGACGTGTACGCTGCAATGGAGTGGTGATCAGGGCTTCGCTTTGGGTGACCAAGGGGAGAACTCCTACCGTTTAGGCGCGTTGATCGAACGTACCCCACCGCGTTCTGCCGTACTTGGCGAATCGTTGAAGGCTTGGTGGAGCGGCAACGTGCAGGAGGTGTGCTCGGTGTGTGGGCTTCGTCCCATGGGTCCGGGCAGGAAGGAACTCAGCCGGAAGGTTTGCCACGTTTGCGAGCAACGCCGGCAAAGCCGGGCGGAAGCTTGGCTTTCCGGCCTGAGTTCGAACTCTGGCCGGACGGTTTGGATGGAGGAAGTTCAGGATAGCCACGGAAGGGTGGCCCTGATTACCGCCCGGTTTCGTCTGCAGCCCTGGCTTCGGCAAGGTGGCTATATCGAGACCACCATGAAGCTCGGGGAAACCAAGCAGGGCCAACCGCGCTTCAAGAGTCCATCCTTTGCCCGCTTAGCCCGCGTCTGGCGAACGGCCGAACAGTTTTGGAAAGATGCCTTGGCGGAGATCGAGAGCGCTTTACCTTCGCCGGGACCCCGCCTCCGCCTGTCGGGTACATTCACCGGAACGGACCTGCCCGTCCGTCAGCACACCTACCTGTTGGATCTCGACGGCTACCGGTTCAGTGCGGTTTGCGAGCGGGGCGGCGCAGAGCCGAGCTTCGTTCTCGCCGAAAATCAGTCGCGCACCGCGGACCAATTGGGCCTTCGCGGCGAACTGAGCGAGTACCTTGCGGGCAGGCAGTTTGAAGTGCAGGTGCCCACCGGCTATGGTTCAGAAAATAGCCGTTTGGGCCGCTTTGGACCCGCTCTCGGCGAGTTCGTATCGGACACGGCTGGCGACGGCTGGAAGCCCTTAATCGAGATTCAACTCGATCCCGAGACCGTCATGTTTCTCGTGCCGGCCGTTTCCGCCTGGACGGCTGCCCGAACCATTGAGCAGCGATACCGGCAGCGAATGGGAAAAGTACAGAACCGGTTGGGTCTGGATCTCGGCATCGTTTACGCCCCGGCAATTACTCCCGTCCATGCGATCCTCGACGCCGGTCGCCGGATGATCCAGGGAATGAGTTCGGCGAAGGAAGTATGGACCTTGGCGGATAACGCGCCGGAGACCTTCGCTCGGGTACTCACGTTCAGCAACGGCGCTTCCTTCTCCGTGCCGACGCACTTTCACCCGGGAACCAGCGGTATCGACGATGAAGTCGACAAGTGGTATCCCTACTTTGAAACCACCCAAGGACTCAAGCTGGCCTCGGACTTGACGACGGGAGACAGCGTCCAAATCGAGCCAAGCCGCTTCGACTTCCAGTTTCTCGATAGCTCCGCGCGACGCTTCGAGATTTCCTATGCGGGCAACCGCAGGCGTGAACCTTGGCCCCAACGCCCGTGGCGCCTCGATCAACTGGGCGAGTTCGAGCGGGTTTGGACACTTCTCGCGGAACAGCCTGGCTTGGCGATGAACCAAATCAAGACCCTCGACGGGCTTCTGGCCGCCAAACGCGAAGCTTGGGGCGCGTTAAACCTCTTACCCGGGTTCATCCGGGATGTCCTCCAGAACCGGGAATGGCGCCGCGGCTTATCCCCGGCGGATGTCGAGTTTCTCACGAACGCGGCACAAAGCGGACTGATGGAAGACGCCATCGAGCTCTTTCTGGGCATCGAGAAGCGTCCGGCCGGCGATTCCACAAGGTAAAGATAGGTAGCTCATGGCAAATTACACGGTTTATCGAATTCTGTACGAGGCGGTTGAGCCCGTCCACATCGGCGCTGGCGGCTATCGGCTGGGGCGCGTCGATATGACGATCGCCAGGGAACCGGGCACTAATCTGCCCAAGATTCCCGGCACGAGTTTTGCGGGAGCCGCGCGCAGCTACGCGTCCATGATCTACGGCAAGCCTTGGGCCGCCGGTCAGCACAAAAAGGTGCCCGCTTCGCTCAAGAAGAATTGTCCGATCATCTACACCTTCGGGACCACCTCGGAAAGCGGGGATTCCGGTCAGGCCGGTGTCGTCAGCTTCGGCGATGCCCGAGTGCTGATGGTTCCGGTGTACTCAAGAAGAGGACCTGTCTGGGTGACAACCAGGGAGAACCTGGCCTCAATCGACGTCAAAGTGGACCCCGTGCCAGACGAAGGCGTACACACCTCTCTTCCGGCCGATCCAGGACCGAATCAGCCATCCATGCCGCTTAACCTGGGCTACCTGGCCTTTAGCGACGTTCGGTGGGGCGCGACAATCGATTTTGGCCAACAGTTAGGCCAGTTGGATCGGCTGGCGGCTGGTCGAATTGCGGTCGTCGCGGCCGACCATTTTTCGCACATCGTGAACAGCAATCTCGAGGTGCGAACTTCCGTCAGCATCAATCCGGAAACCGGGGCGGCGGAAGATGGGGCGCTATTCACCTACGAAGCCATTCCTCGCGGCGCGGTTTTGGTGAGCGATCTGGTCATCGACGACTACCGCCGGTTGGCGGGAGCGAAGTTCCCTGTGACGACCCGGAAGTTTGTCGGCCAACTGAAGGTGAAGGAAGGCAGCCAGGACCGAAAAGAAGAACTCGTTGGCGACGACAATCACGGTGAGGAAATCGGACCCTGGAATGGTCCGGCGGATGTGGCGTTAGCCGGACTCAGCACCCTCGAATATCTTGGAGTCGGTGGAATGGGCACTCGCGGTTTTGGCCGCTTGAAGATTCTCAGCAAGAAGGAAACCCATGGATAACCTGGACTACCAAGCGCAATTGATCGCCCGCAACATCCTGGACGGTGTTCAAGAAGAAGCGGAGAAAATCGAGAATCTGGCCACCAAGTTATTGGGCATTGTCCAGGAGAACGGCATCTATGCCGGCGTCCTCTTCCTGCACACACGGTCGAGTAGGCACGACAAAAATATGGCGCCCGCGTTTCGCGATGAGCTCCTGAAGTATGTCAGCAAGGCCTTTCAGTTGCCGGCGCCGGCCAACGAACCGAGGGCCCAACTGCGATTTACCACCGACCAGGTGTGCGCGCATTTGGGCCGGATGATTCTCGTCAAGAGCGTGTGGGAGCAAGCGCTCATCTACGTGAGGCACGGAGCCAAAGCACTGAAATCAGAATCAGTACCCAGGCAAGGCGCGGCTCGGAATGGCTAGCCATTGGAAGTTGTGTCAGGTCAGGCTCCGTTTGGAGTCGCCCCTGCACGTTGGATTTCGCCGTTACGGTAATCTCGCTCAAACGCGGCGCTTTGCCCCGGCGCGCTTGTTTTGGGGCGCCATCACGGCCCGGTACGCTCGTGATGTCCTGAAAGGCGATTACCGCGAGGCGGCCAACTGGATCAACCAGAACGTAAGGCTGTCGTACTTCTTTCCCGGCGGCGAGGATGGGCCGGACTTTCCCTGGACCGATGACGCCTTCGAATGGAAGTATCTCCACAGCCATGTCAGCACCGCGCTCGCCGATGGCCGCTCCAAAGCCGACGGGAGCCTGCACGAAACCGAGTTCATCGCTCCGGTCACCCGCGCGGGCGCCGCGGTGTGGCTTCACGGTCACCTTTGGCACAATGCGGAACTGAATGCCAACGCACTTGCCCAGCTTCGGCAAGCGCTCGGCCGCTGTCAGTTCGGTTCAGAGCGGGCGTATGGATGGGGAAGAGTCGGCGCCAAGCCGCTGATGAAAGAAGCGCCGCGAGATCTCGCCGTCGGTAGCTGGACCTTCCGCCACACTCATCCCCAGGTTGAGGGTTCAGGCCCCCTCCTTGCGCACACCCTTGCGATGGGGACTCTCCCCGCTGAGCCATTCGTCGGGCGCGCCTCCAGTGAAAAAGGTTTCGGCAGCCAACTTGAACTCTTGGCCCTGGCACATGCGCCCGGCGAAGTTGTCTACCAAACCTGTCGATTCGCAATTGGCGAATTCGGGTTCTGGCAACCCATCCCCGCCTAGCGGCACAGTGGCCCGCGGACTCTCTACGCATTTGCCCGAAGTCACGGCCAGAGGCTACACCGACTTCACGGCTCAAAGTGATGGATCTTGCGTGCGCGCTCGATGCTGTTCGCGGCTCTCCCACGGCCAACACACCCACTCGCTAGGGCTCCATTCCCAAGTCAGCCTCGCCTCCACGTAAGTCAGCCGCTACCTGTCAGCCGCTAGCCCACTTCGTCAAAGGCTGCGCGGATTTCGGCAAGTCTTCATCGGACTCTGGCGGCGCGGGACCGCCCCGTAACAGCATCTCCGCAGTCGGGAAGGGTTTTCCACATTCCGCGGTTTATGAATAGCCGCCGGTCTTACGTCTCAATCCCCTTCAAGTCGGGGAAGGGTTTTCCACATGGACTGGTACAACCGGAATGTTAAGCAGCATTTGTCTCAATCCCCTTCAAGTCGGGGAAGGGTTTTCCACGTCTCGACCCCTCGCTCGCCAAGCCTGTCGACAGCAAGTCTCAATCCCCTTCGAGTCGGGGAAGGGTTTTCCACAGGAGTATACTCTCCCGCGGTTCATGAACAACCGCGCCGCGTCTCAATCCCCTTCAAGTCGGGGAAGGGTTTTCCACAGATTTGGCGACGGATCTGACCGAGAATATGTACGGCGGTCTCAATCCCCTTCAAGTCGGGGAAGGGTTTTCCACCCGAAGGCCCCTCCCACTGCGGAGTAAAGCAAGTCCAAGTCTCAATCCCCTTCAAGTCGGGGAAGGGTTTTCCACCAGGCTCGTTTTCACGACCGGCAGCGGCGTTGCCCAGGTCGGTCTCAATCCCCTTCAAGTCGGGGAAGGGTTTTGCACCGATTTCTTATCGAAGGTCAGAAGCAATACGAACTACTCGTCTCAATCCCCTTCAAGTCGGGGAAGGGTTTTGCACTCGGGTCGCAGTTCGATTTCGAGGGTGAGGTGTTGGACAGTCTCAATCCCCTTCAAGTCGGGGAAGGGTTTTGCACCGTGGGCAAACTCCGCCGACCAAGAGGCGTGGCAACAGTCTCAATCCCCTTCAAGTCGGGGAAGGGTTTTGCACCCAACCGGGACTGCTGGAACGCTCGGATTGTTTTCGTCTCAATCCCCTTCAAGTCGGGGAAGGGTTTTGCACACTGCTCTTAGCACCGGCTCCTCCATCGGCAAAGCGAAGTCTCAATCCCCTTCAAGTCGGGGAAGGGTTTTGCACTAGCGACCCCCCGCACTTTGCATGGACTAGAGCTAAGTCTCAATCCCCTTCAAGTCGGGGAAGGGTTTTGCACCGCGAAAAGACCGATGCGATGATTGCGGCGGGCCAATTGTCTCAATCCCCTTCAAGTCGGGGAAGGGTTTTGCACCCTGGCCTCGCTAACCCATTGAAAACGAGACACCTGCAAGTGTAAAACGGAGCATCTCCAAAATCAACCCATTTTTTTCGCGAAGATCGATTTCAATTCCGTTACAATTTCTGTCTATCCCCTTGATCCGCAAAGACTTCTGAAAAGGGGAGCATCTACCCCCTTTCGGGGCCGTCCAGACCAATTACCCCAATCTACCCATTTTCAATCGTTTACCGCGCAAGGCGGTGTTTTTCCCGTTGTCAAGCCCCCGCCGGTGATGCAAATATACGCACCACTGGCCCTGGTCGTAACTGCCCGTAGATTGAAGGGTTCGACGATCTCACCGGACCAGAGCCGGCGGCAGTGGTGCCGGGGGAGGTCTGGACACCCTCCTGAGTTGCGCCTACGGTCGACGATGAGGCGACGGGTTTGCGGGTGCTCCTCAGCGCTTTCTCGATGACGATCTCCAGTAGCGGCAGCGGCCGGTACTCGCCGGAATCCATTGCCGCCAGCAGCCGCTTCAGCCGCGTCTGCTGACTCGTCCCGAACCCCTCCACCGTCACGGCATCGACCCCCGCGCAGCCGTTGTTCTCCCGGACCCTCTCCCACCCGGCCTCGAGTTCGGCGGCGGTGAACATATTCCGTCAGTTTAAGCCCAAGCCCGCCGCCCCGCGAAGCCAAAGCTCTCGATCCGGAGAGGCCCTTCCGCGCCAATAACCCGCCATACCAACCCAATTCGTCTCCCTCCGTAGGACCGGCCTCCGGCCGGTCCCCCCAACCATCTCGATATGTTTTCCAGTCGGGGAAGCGGTTTCCACATGGATAGCTTTGTTCAGACGGAGGTTCGCCATCCTGTCTCAATCCCCTTCAAGTCGGGGAAGGGTTTTGCACGTGAGGGCGTGGCGTGCCCAGGTGCGGCACTTGGTTGGTCTCAATCCCCTTCAAGTCGGGGAAGGGTTTTGCGCCCTCTATCACGCTAACTCCAAGGGAACTAACTCCCACCCGTCTCAATCCCCTTCAAGTCGGGGAAGGGTTTTGCACCGTGTTCGAACAGCCCAATCTGTATGATGCACTTTGGAAGTCTCAATCCCCTTCAAGTCGGGGAAGGGTTTTGCACGCTCCCCTGTCGGCCAACACCCCAGCTCCGCAAGGTCTCAATCCCCTTCAAGTCGGGGAAGGGTTTTGCACATTCGCTATCAAACACTGGGGAATGGCGGTGGATGAGTCTCAATCCCCTTCAAGTCGGGGAAGGGTTTTGCACCCTTGCCTCGCTAACCCATTGAAAACGAGACACCTGCAAGTGTAAAACGGAGCATCTCCAAAATCAACCCATTTTTTTCGCGATGTTCGATTTCAATTCTGTTACAACTTCTCTCTATCGCTTTGATCTACAAGGACTTCTGAAATGGGGAGCATCTACCCCCTTTCCGAGCCGTCCCGACCGATTACCCCAACCTACCCATTTTCAATCGTTTACCGCGCAAGGTGGTGTTTTTCCTGTTGTCAAGCCCCAGCCGGTGATGCAAACATACGCACCACTGGCCCTGGTCGTAACTGCCCGTAGATTGAAGGGTTCGACGATCTCACCGGACCAGAGTCGGCGGCCGTGGTGCCGGGGGAGGTCTCGCCACCCTCCTGAGCTGCGCCTACGGTAAACCATGAGGCGACGGACTTGCGGGTACTCCTCGGCGCTTTCTCGATGACGATTTCCAGAGCGGCAGCGGCCGGTACTCGCCGGAATCCATTGCCGCTAGCAGCCGCTTCAGCCGCGTCTGCGGACTCGTCCCGAACCGTTCCACCGTCACGGCATCGACCCCCGCGCAGCCGTTGTTCTCCCGGACCCTCTCCCACCCGGCCTCGAGTTCGGCGGCGGTGAACATATTTCGTCAGTTTAAGCCCAAGCCCGCCGTCCCGCGCAGAACCCGACCGCAGGGGAGGGGAAGTCGAAGCCCTTCCCACTCTGTAGGATCGGCCTCCCGGCCGGTCCCCCAACCGTCACGATCCCCTTCAAGTCGGGGAAGGGTTTTGCACTTGCTGGATCGTGAAGCGCAGGCTGGATTCGGCCATCGTCTCAATCCCCTTCAAGTCGGGGAAGGGTTTTGCACTGGGAGATTTTTATGAACAACACCAACAACTTGCTTTGTCTCAATCCCCTTCAAGTCGGGGAAGGGTTTTGCACCCTGGCCTCGCTAACCCATTGAAAACGAGACACCTGCAAGTGTAAAACGGAGCATCTCCAAAATCAACCCATTTTTTTCG
>JALHNI010000172.1 GCA_022843605.1 Bryobacter sp. | reverse complement strand
TGCTGAGCGGACAAAAGCTGGATCGGCAGGATCTCTACTGGTACTACCCGCACTACAGCCCGCAACTCGGCCGTCCCGCAGCCGCGCTGCGCGAAGGCGACTGGAAACTTATCCTCTTTTTCGAGGATTCTCGCGTCGAGCTTTATGACCTAAAAACCGACCTCGGCGAGCAACGCGACCTCGTGCCGCAACAGGCCGCCCGCGCTCAACGCATGCGCGCGAAGCTCGAGGCATGGTTGGCTGAGACCAAGGCGCAGCTGCCCTACGAGAACCCGAACTACGATCCCCGGCGAGCTATGGAGCCGGGGCCGCCGATGGGTCCGATTCCGTCCAAGTAGACCGCATCCGCGCTCACGGTCGTATAGAATGAGGGACGTCATGAACCTCACGCGCCGTTCGTTACTTGCCTCCACGCTGCCTGCCGTTTTGGCGGCACGTTCGAAGAAAATCCCCATTGGTCTTGAGCTGTATTCCGTGCGCGACGAACTGAAGAAGGACCCCATTGATACGGTTACCCGGATCGGCAAAATGGGCTACGAAGTCGTCGAGTTCTTTGGCCCCTACATTGACTACCCCTTGGCCACCGTGAAGGAACTGCGCAAGGTGATGGACGGCCTCAACGTAAAGTGCATGAGCACCCATAACAGCGGCAAGACGCTCTTCGAAAACCTGCCAAAGGCCATCGAGTACAACCAGATCTTCGGCAGCACGATGCTGATCCAGTCCAGCGCCGGCGGACGGATGCCGAAGATTGACGATTGGAAGGCGCTCGGCGAGAAACTCAACGACGTTTCCGTCAAACTCAAGGCGCACAAGATGCGCACCGGCTTTCACAATCACGCTAGCGAGTTCCGCCCGCTGGAAGGCCAATTGCCCATCGAAGTGCTCGCCGCCAACACCGGCAAAGATGTGATCCTGCAACTGGACGTCGGTACCTGCGTGGAAGTCGGACAGGATCCGGTTGCTTTCATCAAGAAACACAAGGGTCGTATTCGCAGTATGCACGCCAAGGATTGGGGCAAGGAGAAGGGTTACCGCGTGCTGCTGGGCGAAGGCGATTCGCCCTGGAAAGAAATTCTTTCGGCCGCCGAAAAGGTGGGCGGTCTGGAAGTGATCCTCGTCGAGCAAGAGGGTGCGGACTTACCGCCGTTCGAAGTTGCTGAACGCTGCCTGGCCACGATGCGTAAGTTGCGCGCGTAAAACACTATGGATCGCCGCGACTTCCTCCTCGCCACGCCCTTGCTCGCTCAGCCGCCCGGTCGCAAGTATAAGACAGCCCTGATCGGTTCCGGCTGGTGGGGCATGAACATTCTTCGCGAGGCGATCGCCTCCGGCGAATGCACCTGTGTGGCTTTGGCCGATCCTGATCCCAATCAGATTCGGGCTGCAAAACTCGAACTGAGTAAGTTGACCTCCGATCAGCCGCGCGAGTATCGCGACTATCGCGAGTTACTCAGCAAGGAACGGCCCGACATCGCCATTGTCGCGACGCCGGATCACTGGCACGCCCTGCCTACGATCGATGCCGTGAAGGCCGGAGCGCATGTCTACGTCGAGAAGCCGATCAGTCACACCGTCGCCGAAGGCTACGCGATGGTGAAGGCGGCGCGTGAGTCCGACCGTCAGGTTCAGGTCGGATTGCATCGACGCGTGTCGCCACACTCGCTCACGGGCATGGAGTTTTTGAAGTCAGGCAAGGTCGGCAAGATCGGCCTGGTGCGGACCTTCGCTCATGCGAACGCCGTCAATACGAAGCCGACCGCCGACACCGCGCCGCCGCCCGGCATGGACTGGGACCTTTGGCTTGGTCCTGCTCCCAAGCGCGCCTTTAATCCGGCCATTCACCCGCGCGGCTTCCGCCAGTTTCTCGATTTTGCCAACGGTACCCTCGGCGATTGGGGGGTCCATTGGCTTGACCAGATTCTCTGGTGGACCGAAGAGACGCATCCGAAGAAGATATTCTCCACTGCCGGACGCTATGTCCGCCAGGACTCCACCGATGCTCCCGATACCCAAACCGTCAACTTCCAGTTTGAAAGTTTCCTCTGCACCTGGGAGCAACGCCACTACGGCGGGAACCCCACCGAGCAAGCGTTGATCGGCGCCTACTTCTACGGTACGGAAGGCACTTTCCATCTGGGCTGGCGCGATGGCTGGACCTTCTATCCGCTCGACAAGAAGAAGCCCACCATCCACGTGGACGCCCAGTTACATACCGTCGACGGCCACAACATCCAGGAACTTTGGGCGGATTTCATGCAGGCCATTAAGCAAAAGCGCCGCCCTGTGCGCGATATCGAGATCGGTTACCGCGCCACCGCGGCCAGCCTGCTCGGCATGGTGAGTTGGCGCGCCGGTCGCAGCGTCGAATGGGACGGCCGCCAAATTGTCGGCGACCCTGCGGCAGCCAAGTTGCTGAAACGTCCTTACCGCGCGCCCTGGGTTTATCCGGACGCCTGACCGTCCTTGCTACCCTATGGCGATGAGGAAGTTCATCGCTGTCTTTCTGTTTGCTTTTTCGAGTTTGGCGCAGGACGCAGCCAAGCCGCTCACCGGCGCGGCTTTGGTGCGCGAACTTTACACGAAGTACGAATACGAGATTCCCATGCGCGATGGCGCAAAACTCTTTACGTCCGTCTATGTGCCCAAGGATACCTCGAAGAATTACCCCATCATGCTGCTGCGCACGCCTTACAGCGTCGCGCCCTACGGCGTAGACCAATACCGCGGCGCCGTGGGTCCCTCTGAGCACTTTCAAAAAGCCGGGTATATCGTCGCATACCAGGACGTGCGCGGACGTTTTCTTTCCGAAGGCAAATGGGAGGAGGTTCGCCCACACCGCCCCGGAAAGGCAGGTAAGGAGACCGACGAAAGTAGCGACACTTACGACACGATCGATTGGCTGGTGAAGCACGTGGCCGGGAACAACGGCAAGGTCGGCATGTGGGGGATTTCTTACCCGGGCTTCTACGTCTCGGCCGGGATGATCGACGCCCACCCTGCGCTAGTCGCCGCTTCGCCGCAGGCTCCCGTCACCGACTATTACCTAGGCGATGACTCCTACCACAATGGCGCATTTATGCTCGCCGCCAACTTCGGCTTTTACCATGGCTTTGTCGAGCGCAAAGGCGATCCGGCGGCGCCGGCTCCCCGGGTTCCCTTTCAATTTGGCACGCCTGACGGCTATGACTTTTTCTTGCGCATGGGTTCCCTGGCCAACGCCAACGAGAAATACTTCAAGAACGAGAGCGTCTATTGGCGTGAGAATACAGAAAACACCACTTACAACGAGTTCTGGAAATCCCGCGGAATTTGGAAACACCTAAAGGGCATCCGGCCAGCCGTCCTGACGGTCGGTGGCTGGTTCGACGCCGAAGACCTACAGGGGCCCCTGCGCACTCACTCCTTCATGGAAGTGAACAATCCTCCGAACAACAACGTTCTCGTGATGGGGCCTTGGACCCATGGTGGTTGGTCGCGCGGCGACGGCGATCGGGTCGGCAATGTCCACTTCGCCTCGAAAACGGGCGCCTATTACCGTGAACAGATTGAGTTCGCTTTCTTTGAGTATCACCTAAAGGGAAAGGGTGAGGGAACCTTCCCCCGTGCCTGGCTGTTCGAGACGGGCCGCAACGTCTGGCACAAGCACGATACCTGGCCGCCGAAGGAAGGCGAGTCGCGCAGCCTTTGGCTTCGAGCTGGTGGAAAACTGGCTTGGCAGGCGGAGCCGGCGTCTGGTTACGACGAGTATCTGAGTGATCCGATGAAACCGGTTCCGTACCTCGGCTACACCTACCTGGGTATGCTCCGCGACTACATGACCGATGACCAGCGTTTCGCCGCGCAGCGCCCTGACGTACTTACGTTTGAAAGCGACGTACTCAAGGAAGATTTGACTCTGGCTGGACCGATTGACGTGAGTCTGCTGGTTTCCACTACCGGAACGGATTCCGATTTTGTGGTGAAGCTGATCGACGTGTACCCGAACGACTATCCCGAACTGATCGAGAAGAACCCGACGAAGATGGGCGGTTATCAGCAGTTAGTCCGCGGCGAACCCTTTCGGGGTAAGTTTCGCCAAAGCTTCGAAAAGCCCCTTCCGTTTGAGCCCGGCAAGCCCGATCGAATTGAGTTCAAAATGCCCGATGCTTACCACACCTTCCGGCGGGGCCACCGCCTGATGATTCAGGTACAGAGCAGTTGGTTTCCGCTGACTGACCGAAATCCGCAGAAGTTCATGGAGATTCCCAAGGCGCTTTCCACGGATTTCCAAAAGGCGACGCAACGTGTCTATCGTGGCCCCTCGGGTTCGAGGCTCACGTTCCGCGTCTTGCCCTAACGCGCCAAGTCGGCCCAGGCGGCCGGCGATTTGAACGTGCCCGGCCCCTTCGACAGACGCACCCCGTTCTCTGGATAGAGCGCGCGCCATCGTTCGATTCTCCTGCTAAGTTCCTTCACGACGGGAACGTCCGACAGGGCCAGGTCGCGCTCCTCCCGCGGGTCATCGTACGGACGGTATAACTCGTTCTTGACTGCGCCTGCGGATGTGGTGGTTTGAACGAGCTTCCAGCCCCGGTGGTAGAGCGCGAGTGTCTGGCCCCCGGCATTCTCGATGGCAAAGACGATGTCCTCGCGCGGCTTGATCTTGCCGCTGGTCAGGAAAGGCCACAGATTGATTCCGTCCAACGGAAGCTGACTCGCAGGCCGCACTCCCACTGCCGCACTTAGGGTCGGCAGAAAGTCGGCCACCTGAATGAACTGCTGTGTTTCAGTCCCGGGTGTGACTCGGCCCGGAAACCGAATGATCGCGGGCACGCGGATGCCGCCTTCGTAACAGGTGCCCTTTGCGCCGCGAAGCGGCGAGTTATTCGCCCCCAGACTCACGGGCCCTCCGTTGTCACTTAGAAACAGCACCAGCGTGTTGTTGCCTAGCCCCTCGTGTTCCAGCGTGGTTAACACTTTGCCGATCGCCCGGTCCAGCCCGGCGACCATAGCGCTGTATGCCCGGCGCTTTGGTTCTGCCACACTCGCGTAAGGCTCCAATAACTCTGGCGTGGCCTGTAAGGGCGCGTGCGGCGCGTTGAAAGGCATATAGAGAAAGAATGGTCGCGATTTGTCCCGCTCTCGAATCCACCGGTCCCCCGCTGCTGCGAGTAAGTCGGTGGTGTAGCCTTCTTCACGCAGCGGCTGTCCGTTGCGATGCCAGTCCAGACCGCCATCGCGAATGTGGGTGAAGTAGTCGAGTTCGCCATTCACATGTCCGTAGGCGTAGTCGAAGCCCCGCTGGTTGGGCCAATACTCCTTCTTCGAGTGGCCCAGATGCCACTTGCCGAGAATCGCGGTCTGATATCCCGCCGCCCGGAACGTTTGGGGCATAAAATGTTCTTTCGTCGAGACGCCGAAATCGAGCCAAGGCCGGATGACATGGTAAGCGACACCCAGCCGCATCGGCGAGCGGCCCGTCATCAGCGCACTCCGGGTTGGCGAGCAGACCGGGTAAGAGTAGCAGCGCTCCAGACGCAAGCCCTCTTTGGCCAACTGGTCGATGGAAGGAGTACGAATGGATGAACCGTGATAGCCAACGTCGTTCCAGCCGAGATCGTCCGCCAGGAAGATGACGATGTTCGGCTTCGGTGCAGCTGCGGTGGCTGCCACTGATGTGAAAAGAAACTCTCTGCGCAGCATCGAACACAGTCTATAAGAAGTGAGGACAATGAGACAGTGAGCCGCCGCTATCCTGATCGTCCGTTTCTTGGTGTGGGTGCACTGATCATCGCCGATGGGCGGATCCTGATGTGCCGGCGCGGCAAGCCGCCCTACGTCGGCTACTGGTCAATCCCGGGCGGACTGGTGGAACTGGGCGAGCCGGTGGTGGATGCACTCCATCGGGAAGTCCGGGAGGAAACCGGTTTGGAAGTCACCGTGATTCGTCTTTCAGAGATCTACGAGCGCATCATCGAAGATGACGAGGGCCGCACCGAGTATCACTTCGTTCTCCTTGATTACCTTTGCCGCGTGGAGAGTGGCACACTAAAAGCAGGCGACGATGCGGCTGACGTTCGTTGGTTCACTCGCGCCGAACTCGCGTCCTTAGAAGTTACGCCGGGTACCTTGCCTGTCATCGAGCGGGCCTTTATCACCACATGAACCTTTGGAGCCTTGATCTACTGGAATACGAATCGCTTCGCGCGCTTCTGCGGCGTGAGGTGCATTCGCCTATGGGCCGCGAACGGCTGGATGCTTTGGCCCCGTCCACTGATCGTGTCGAGTTAGAATCCAGTCTCGCCGACTGTGAGGAGGCCATTCGCTACCTGCGTTTCGGTGAAGCGCCTCTTCGGTTCACGAACCTTCCGGACCCTACCGTTACCCTGCAGAAGCTTCGCATTGAAGGCGCCATTCTGGACGCCACCGAGATTTATGCGCTCACCAGTTTGCTCGATCGGGCTCGTGACCTGCGTACCGCCGTGATGGATGTGGCTTCGAGTTACCCTCGCCTAGCGGCGCACGCGGGCGCCATCGGCGATTTTTCCCGTACGCTCTCTGAACTCTCCGGAAAGATTCTGCCCGATGGCACGCTCACCGATGAAGCTAGCCCCGCCCTGGCGCGTCTGCGCCGTGACCGTCTGCGGCAGCAGAAATCCATCCAGGATTCGTTGAGCCGATTCCTCAAGGCCCATGGCGAGGATGGGGTGCTGCAGGAAAATTTCGTCACGCTGCGCAATGACCGGTTTGTTGTTCCACTCGTGCCGAGCCAGAAAGGCCGCATCCCCGGCGTGGTTCATGGCTCGTCCGCCAGTGGGCAGACCGTCTTTGTCGAGCCGCTCGAAACCATCGAACTGAACAACGATCTCGTGCGATTGAATGACGAAGAGTTACGTGAAATTCACCGCATTCTGCGGGAGCTGACGCTTCGCCTCCGTGAAGAGCGACACGCGATCTCCGCGGCCTCCATCGCGCTCGCCGATCTCGACTTTATCTTTGGCAAGGCTCACTTTGCGCAGATCTTCGATTGCACGGTGCCGGTGCTCTCTCCAGAAAATGCTCCGCAACTGAAGCTGAAGAATGCGCGTCATCCGCTGCTGGCGGACGTGCTACGCCGCCAGCGGAAGCCGGTGACGCCCCTCAACCTGACGCTCGATACGCATCATCGCACGCTGTTAATCAGCGGTCCCAATACGGGTGGCAAGACGGTGGCCATGAAGTGTATTGGCTTACTTGCGCTCATGGCTCAATCCGGCCTTCCAGTGCCGGCGGAAGAGGCCGAGTTGCCGGTATTTGATCAGATACTTGCCGATATTGGCGATAGCCAGTCGATTGCCGAATCGCTTTCGAGCTTTTCCTCGCATGTGGTGCGGGTGAAGGCGATGCAGGAGTTAGTCACTCCGGATTCGCTCATCTTACTCGATGAACTGGGTCGCGCGACAGACCCGGAAGAAGGTGGGGCGTTGGCGGTGGCCCTACTCGACGACTTCCGCACCGTCGGCGCATTTTGTCTCGCTTCCACTCACCTGATGGCGGTGAAAGTTTATGGGGCCACGACCCCCGGCGTCGTCAACGGTTCGATGGGCTTTAACGAGGAGACGCTGGAGCCAACTTACCTGCTGCGTACCGGGGCGCCGGGTAAGTCGGCTGGCCTCGATATTGCATCGCGGCTTGGGATCCCACCTCGTTTGATTGCGCATGCGCGCTCCCTGATGGGGACGGCTGAACGGGACATCGCGAAGTTTCTGGATGAGCTTCACGTGCGCGTCGCGGCGGCTCGAGAACATGAGGAAGCGCTCTCCCGCGAACGGGCCAAACTCCGGTTGCGCGAGGAACAGTTGACCGCTGATCTTGCTAAACGGGAAGCGCAGAAGTTCGCGTCGCTCGAGCGCGACTTCAATGAAGCGTTGGCTGACTTCCGAGCCACGGCGGCTCAAACGCTCGATGAACTTGATCAGAAACAAGCAGTTACCAAGGCCAGGGTGAAAACGGCTAAAGTCGAGCGCGAGTTTAAGGAACGCATCGAAAAGTTGGGGCCTGCGGCGACTGTGGCGCTGACGGTGGATGCGCAATTGCGCGAAGGCGTTCGGGTCCGGCTGAAGGGGATTCGCGAGATCGCCCGCGTCCGCCGCCTGATAGGCTCTGACAACATCGAGGTGGAAGTCGGCTTCCTGAAGCTGCAGGTTCCCCGGACCGATGTGATTGAGATTCTGCCGGAATCTGCGGAAAAGGCCAAGCTCCCCCGCAATGTCAGCTTCCAGAGTTCGCGTGGCGAATCGACTCTATCCCGTGAACTGAATGTTATCGGAAAGCGTGCCGAAGAGGCTTGCGATGAGGTGGAGAAGTTTCTTGACCAATCATCGCTAGCCTCCGTGGAACGCATTCGGATTGTCCATGGCCATGGCATGGGCATACTCAAGCGCCAGATTCATGACTTACTCCGTGGCCATCCACTCGTGGCGAAGCATTATCAGGCCGAGGGTTACGAAGGCGGATCCGGCGCCACGATCGTCGAACTCCGAGGCGAATAGATGGCCGGCCTGATCGCGATGCTTGGCTGGGCGGCACTCGCCCTCCAGCTTTACCTGATTGTCGAGCTTAGGCTTGAGCAAGGGGCGAGCGTCCTAGTTGGAATCGTCAATTGCCTTAGTTACTTTACGATTCTGACCAATCTGCTGGTGGCCGCCGCGACAACCGCCATCGCCTGGTTTCCGTCCATCAAGTTCTTTAGGCGCCCGGCGGTACAGGCCGGAATCGCTCTCTACATCTCGATGGTGGGCATTACCTACTCGCTGCTCTTGCGCCACATCTGGAATCCTCATGGTGCGCAGAAAGCGGCGGACGTCTTATTGCATGATGTGACTCCGGTGCTATACGTCGGCTACTGGATCTTCAAGGCGCCCAAGGTCGAACTCGCAAGAAGACTCGCTCTCTTGTGGCTCGTGTACCCGTTAACCTACTTTGCCTACTTGCTCGCCCGTGGGGCCGTGACGGGACTTTATCCGTATCCCTTCCTTGATGCCGGACAGTTGGGTTATCCCGCCGTGCTGGCGAATGCCGCTTTTCTCACCGTTAGCTGCTGGCTGCTCGGTCTGGGCGTGATCCGTGTGAGCCGTTGGTTGACGCCGAATACGGCGTCCGGTTCATCTTGCTGCGACTGAGACGGATTCCAGGGAGTGCGAAAATGCTGCCAGGGTGTCGTCGATATCCTGTTCGGTGTGAGCCGCTGAGATGGACCATTGCTTCATCGGCAGCGGGAAGGTGTAAATGCCCTGGCGGATCATCTGCTGGCGCAGGAGTTGGTCGAGTTGGCTATCGTGATGCTGGGCCAGGTCGTGCCAGTCCACCGGCAGATGGTCCATGAAGTAGGGACAAAAAGCCGAACCCTGCCGGCCAACCCGGACCTGGCCACCGAAGATTGTTTCGAGGCCGGTTTGCATGCGCTGGCCCAGGGCTTCGACGTGCTCGTAGACGGAAGGATCGAGCAAGCGCTCGATCGTGGCGATGGCGGCGGCCGTCGGCACCGGATGCGCGTTGTAAGTACCCGCGAGCAGGACTCGCTTTGCCGGGTTCGGGTCAACAAACGCATCCATCAGTTCTTTGCGTCCACCCAGGATGGCGATGGGGTAACCGTTGGCCACGGCTTTTCCGTAAACCACGAGGTCCGGCGTAACTCCCGCTATCGAGGCATAGCCGCCCAGAGCGTGGCGAAACCCCGTTTTTACTTCGTCGAGGATGAGTAAGAAGCCGAAGCGATCAGCCAGCGCGCGCAGGCCTTCAAGATAGCCTGGCAGCGGGTGGACGATGCCGATGTTCTGCAGGATCGGCTCGGTAATGACGCAAGCCGTGGGGTACTTCTGACAGACCCATTCCACCGAGTCGAGGTCGTTGAAGTTGACGGCGTGGACGAGAGACTGATGCGCTTCGGGGATGCCGGCGCTGATGGGTCGGAACGGATACTCGCCGGGGCTGACCCGCGGCCCCAGGCTTTCGAGGGGAGTCATCAGGTTGCACGCGACGTCGTTGTGCCAGCCGTTGTACCCGCCCTGCATGACGATGACGTGGTCGCGTTGGGTGAGGGCGCGGGCCAGACGCATGGCCTGATAAGTGGCTTCGCTACCTGTGTTCAGAATCTGGATGGAGTCGACAAACGGGATGTTCGAGCAAATCAGCTCGGCGAGACGACCTTCGGCGCGCGTGGTGCCGCTGCCGAAGAGGCTGGAATGGTCCTGCAGGCAGCGGGCGACGGCCTCGCTGACGTGCGGGTCGTTGTGGCCCAGGAAGTGGGGCGCGAAGGCGGCGTGATAGTCGATATATCGATTGCCGTCTTCGTCCCAAATGTAGGCGCCTTGTCCGCGGGCGAAGGCGATCTCCGGTTGGGTGCCACGATTTACACTGACTACGCCGCCGGGAATGAAGCGCTTGTTCTCTTCGAGTAAGCGCGCTGACTTCGGATACTCCATCGTTTACCAGTGTAGATGCGAAGATGAAGGCTATGCGAATCGCGGTAGTGACGGGTGGCGGACGAGGGATTGGATTGGCGACGGCCCGGCAGTTGCAGAGCGACGGCTTCGCCGTCGTGGTGGCGGATTTGAGGCCGCCCGATGAGGAGGGGCTCGCGTTTGTCCGGACGGATGTCAGCGACCGGGCCAGTGTCGAGGCGCTCTTTGCGGGGCTTGAGCGGGTGGATGCGTTGGTGAACAACGCGGCCATCAATATCCGCGCGCCGTTTCTGGAGACGGATCCAGCCGACGTGGAGCGGGTATGGGCCGTTACGCTGTGGGGCGTTTTTCACTGTACGCAGTTGGCGGCGCGGACGATGGTGAGGCAGGGAGCCGGCGGGGCGATCGTGATGGTGAGTTCGGTGCACGCCGAGCGCGGTTACGCGAACTCCACCGCCTATAACGGGGCGAAAGCGGCCGTGAACCAAATGGCCAAAACGTGGGCCGGCGAGTTGGCGCCGCACCGGATCCGCGTGAATTGTGTGGAACCCGGCTGGACCGATACTCCCGGCGAACGGAAATTTTTCACCGAAGAGCAGATTCAGGAGCAAGGCCCGCGGTTACCGTGGGGCCGCTTGGCGGCGCCCGAAGAGATCGCTTCGGCGATTAGTTATTTAGTTTCTCCGCAAGCTTCCTATATTACGGGCAGCGTCCTGAAGGTGGATGGGGGCATCACCCTACCCTGACGGCCAGAGTCCAGGGTTGAGCCATTGTTCGGGGAGCAAGGGTTCTTGCCGGATGCGGACTTGAATCTCGCTGGGGAGTGGCCCGAGTTCGGCGTAGCGAAGGATCTCGTTCAATTCGTGGATATGGGCGGTGCCGACGAGCGCCGTTGCCAGACGCGGCTCACCCAGGACGTATCGGTAACCCAGTTCGGGCAAGGGGATGCCGATCGCGTCGAGGCGCGCGACAGCGGCTTGTAAGTCGGCGAAAGCCGGGGATAAGTCACGATAACGAGGCGTCAATGCACCTTTTAATAGGACGGATCGGGCGACCATGCCGACGTTGGCTTGTTCGGCGAGGGCGAAGAGATCCGTTTCGGGACGCCTGTCGAGGGGGCTGAAGGCGATCTGCAGGCAATCGAAAACACCGGCGTGGATGGCGGAGATTGCCGCACCATTGCCGTAGACGCTGGCGCCGAGGTGGCGGTACCACCCGCGGTCCTTCAAGCGGAGTAAGTGATCCACCGCTTCATCGGTGGGCGGCGTGTGCAACATCAGGATATCGAGATAGTCGGTGCGCAATTGAGCGAGGCTGGTCTCGACGCTCGCGGTGAGGGCCTGTAAGTCGTCTTTGATGACGACCTTGCTGGTAATGATAACGTCGCGGCGGCGGGGGCCCAGGGCGGCGCCAATGATGGTCTCACTGTCGCCGTAGGCACGAGCGGTATCGAGGTGATTGATGCCGGAATCGAGGGCATGATGGATCAGCTTTTCGGCGTCGGCGGTGGTGGGGCGCGCGCTACTGCCGGGCAAGCCGTAATCCATACCTAGCTCGACGGTGCCGAGGGAAATGGCGGAGAGGTTCAGGCCGGTGCGGCCGAGCGGTTTCAGAATCACGACAACTCCCAGGAGAAGACGGCTGCGATGAGCGACTTCTCGCGTTGGCTTGCGAGTTCGTAAGCCTCCACCATGCGGGAGGCAGGCAAGCGGTGAGTGATCATCGGGAGTAGATTGACGGTACCGGTTTCCATGGTCCGAAGAATGAATTCGAGGTTGCGGCGCAGGTTAAACCGGATGGCGGCGGTGGGGCAATCGATGCGAGGCGAATAGCCGGCACCGATGAGCTGGAGCTGTTTGCCGTAGAACCAGGCGGGATCGAGGGGGTTAAACGCGGGGGGCTCTTCGGCTCGCCCAGGGAAGCCGAGTACGGCGATGCGCGCGCCGTAGTCGGCCATTTCCACGGCTGTGCGATAGGCGGGCCAACTGTTCGCGGTGAGGATGATGAGGGGCGACGTGTTGGGCTCAACGGGGTCACTGGAGAGCAAGATGCGGTGAGCGCCCATGCGCAGCGCGGCGGCGGCACGCAGACGGGAATTGGCGACGGCCGTAACCTGGGCGCCCATAGCTTTGGCAATGGCCACGGTGGCCAGGCCGATAATGCCCAGGCCGATGACGGTGACGGGTTCGCCTGCTTCGTAACGCGCCTGACGCAGGGCGGCTAGGCCGAGTTGGGTTAAGTAGCTCAGGGAGGCCTGAGCGGGGTCTACCGTGGCCGGAACATCGACGAGCAAAGATGTTTCAGGGGCGACAAAGGCCGAGACATGGGGAAGCAGGGAGAGGACACGGTCACCGGGGCGAAAGCGGGTGACCAGGGCTCCGGTCTGTTCGACGACTCCGACATTGCAATAGCCGGTGCGGCGCGGGTACTTGGGTGCGCCGGGGAGTTCTTCGGAGCGGCCTTCGTAGTTACCGAGTTCGGTGCCGGTGGAGAGGGCGGTGAACTCGGTGCGGACGAGGACGTCGT
>JALHNI010000171.1 GCA_022843605.1 Bryobacter sp. | reverse complement strand
AATAGATACATGCTCGCGGCTCCGCTCGAATAGCGGCTCGCTTGCCGGTACTCACGAAACACGCCAAAGGCGGCGTTGGCGAAGGGGTGGTTGGTATCGAGGGGATTGTTCGCGTCGCGATTGAAGAGGAAACGGCCGCCCAGGTCAGCAGAACTGCCAATTCGCGGTCCCTCGCTCGCCCACTGCGACTCGAAAAACACGCCGGCCTTGACGTTGTGCGTGCCGCGCAGCCAATTGGCTTGGTTCTGCAAATTGAACCGGTCATCACGGGCCGCAATGGGAGTGCGGTCGTCGTAGGTGAGCGATGGAGGGTTGGGGACGCCGACGAACTGCATACCGGGGATGAGGCCGGCCTGGTTGGCATCTGGAAACAGTTGCGGCAGATCAGCCAGTCCATTGTTCTCCCGCTTGTACTTGGAAAGGTCGAAACGGTCGGTGAGGTTCCCTTTCTCCTGGCTCGTGAACCAGCCGCCGCTCAGTTCATTGACCAGGTTGGGGGTAACCGTTCGGGTCCATGTGACGGCTTGGGCACGGTTCAGAAAATTGTAGTGGTGGGGCTGCACCTCAAAGTTGGCATTGATTGAGCAGCAGACTCCGGTTTGGCCGCGCAAGTCCTGGTCGAACCAACGGGGCCGAACGCTGATGCGGTCTTTCGCCGTCGGCAGCCAATCCACTTTGAACTGCGTCTGCTTCTTGGGAATCTCGATGCGCTGCTGCATGATGTTGTTGAAGCCCTGAGCCAGGAATGTGGCTGGCGAGTTGGGGACGGGCATCACGGCGAGCATCGCGAGGCCGTGCTTGTCCAGAAGGCTGGCCGGCACAACATTGCCGGGTAAAGGTTGCCGCGACACCGGATCGTTCACCACCACGAGACGGCCATTCTGTTCCACGGATTGCGAAAAATCTCCGCGCTTTTCCAAGTCGGTCGGCAGCGTGGTGCGCTGAATCGGTGCCGCTTGGGTGACACGCCAGAACTCCTGACTGAAAAAGAAGAAGAGCTTGTCCTTCTTCACCGGGCCGCCCACTGAAGCTCCGTAGGAGCTGTATCGCCCGATCGGCCGGGGCAATCCATCGCGGTTGTTGAAGAAATTCGAGGCGTTAAACTGCTCGTGCCGCTTGAACCAATACCCGGACCCATGCAGTTCGTTGGTCCCGGACTTGGACACGACGTTGATATGAACACCGGACGAGCGGCCGTGTTCGGCCAGATAGGAGTTCGGCTGTACCGTCACCTCCTCAACCGCATCCCAGGCGATGGGAACACTGAAGCGATTCATCTGATCGAGGTTCTGCCCGGGTTGCCCATCGAGCTTGACGGAGTTCCACTTGGCTCGCGTACCTGAGAAGTTGTTGAGTTCCGAGCCCGAGATAGAACCGCCAATCGACTGGTTCTGCCCGAAACTCTGCTGCGACACGCCGGGCAGAATCTTCATCACCGACATGACATCGCGACTGGCCGCCATGAGGGTCTTCATCTCGGCATTGGTAACGACCTGGCTTTGGCCGGATTTGTCGAGGTCCACCATCGTGCCGGACGTTTCGACTTGCACGGAGTCGGTCACCGCGCCTACCGTCAAAGCGATCGAGCCGAGCGACACGCTGCCGTCAGCCGAAAGGACGACATTCTTCCGCTCCTTGGGTACGAAGCCAGCTTGACTCGCTCGAATTGTATATGATCCAGGGGGCAGGCTCGGGAACAGAAAGACCCCGGCCTCGTTGGATAATCGCGTCTGCCGTTCGCCGGTGCCTTCGCTGACTAGGATCACCTCCGCGCCAACAATGGCCGCATTTTGAGGATCCACGATCGTTCCGGAGATCCTACCGGAAACAGATTGGGCGTTGAGAAAAACGGTGCTGGTGGCCAACACCAGCGCAAGCGTCGACAGGGCGCGAATCATAGATGATCCTTTCGTGGGATCGATCATATATCATTTGCGAAGTCCATGCCAAGGCATCTGCGTGACATTTTCAAGGATTATTCAAACGACTCGGCGAAGATTTGCCCCTGGTCAGCAACATTTGCTTAATATACTGAGTGAACAGGTTTTCACTGCGGCCCCCGTGTCCCTGACTTGTCCGGCGGCGATGAGCAGGGGGAAATGGGATTGAGCTGATAATGACGTTGGAGGCAATTTCATGAGTGTGCGCCGCGGCGTCGTGATCGGCGCTGGATACTTTAGCGACTTTCACCTCGATGCCTGGAACCGGTTGCCGGGAGTTGAGATTGCCTGTGTTTGCGACCTGGATGGCGCAAAAGCGAGACAGACTGCTGCCAAGCACGGCATTGCTGACGCATCAACCGATCCGCGCGCGGCCATGGAACGGCCAGATCTCGATTTTGTGGACATCGCCACACCGCCGGCGGGACGGCTGGAACTGGTGGAACTCGCGGTCGAGCGTGGACTCGCGGTTATCTGCCAGAAGCCGCTGGCGGCCGATTTCTCAACGGCCAAACAGATCATCGAGGTTGGGGCCAACTCCGCGGCGCCGTTCATGGTGCACGAAAACTTCCGCTTCCAACCTTGGTACCGCGAGATCAAGCGGTTGTTGACTGCGGGCGCGATCGGCAGCCGGCTGCACTCCATCGCCGTGCACTCGCGGATGGGCGACGGTTGGGGAGAGGCGGCCTATCTCGCCCGCCAGCCGTATTTCCGCAGCATGCCGCGATTGCTGGTGCACGAAACCGGCGTGCATTTTGTCGACACGTTTCGCTACCTGGGTGGAGAGATTGAAGAGTGTTCGGCCAGCCTGCGGCGGCTCAATCCGGTGATCGCCGGGGAAGACTCGGGCCGCCTGATGTTTCGCTTCGCGACCGGTGCCGAGGCCGTATGGGATGCCAACCGCTACAACGAATCCCTGAGCGACGATTTCCGGTACACCTTCGGCGAGGTGCTGGTGGAAGGCGACGGCGGCAGTATCTGGCTGGGATTCGACGGAACGATTCGCATTAAACCTTTGGGCCAGCCGGCCGTGGTCCACGAGTATGCGCATCCCCGGCAGGGCTTCGGTGGCGACTGCGTTTATGCCTGCCAGCGGCACTTCCTGGAGGTCCTCAATGGCGAAGCAGTGTGCGAGACGTCGCCGCGCGAGTATGGGAAGTCTCTGCGCGTCGTAGAGGCGCTCTATGAATCCGCCCGCCGGAATCGGCCGGTTTCGCTCGTCAAGAGCCGGATCGTGATCGACCTGAGCCTGCCCGTTTCCACGGCAATGCCTGGCGTGAACGTGACTCCAGTGAAGACGATCGGCAAGGAAGGCTGGAACGCCACCACCTTAACGCTTTACTCGCATTCCGGGACACACATGGATGCGCCCCGTCACTTTCTGCCCGAAGGCGCTACGCTGGATCAGCAGGATCTGGCCACGTGCTGCGGGATCGCGCGCATCGTGAATCTTGCGCCCGCGCAGCCCCGTCAGTTACACACCGTCGAAGACGTGGAGCGGTGCCTGGGCACGGTCCATGCGGGTGACCGCCTATTGATCCGGACCGACTGGTCAAAACGCATCGGCACGCCAGCTTATCGTGAGGAACTACCGCGGATTTCGTTGGAGTTGGCCCAATGGCTGGTGGAGCGTCAGGTGGCGTTGATCGGCGTCGAACCGCCCTCGGTGGCGGACGTGAACAATCTGGAGGAACTTACGGCTGTGCACCAGACGCTGTTCCGCGGCGGGGTGGTGATCGTGGAAGGATTGGCCAATCTGGATCGGATCACACAGGCGGAGGTGGAGTTTATCGCCCTGCCGCTGAACATTGTGGGCGGGGACGGATGTCCCGTCCGTGCGATTGCCATCACAGAAACCTGACCGCAGATCGGATAGACTCGCGGCATGAGTTTCCGCGCGGCAATCGCCCTTTTCTCTCTCCTGACACCCGGCTTCGCGGCGGATCCAGTACTGGAGGGAGTGGAGCGCATCTGGGGCCAGGCTCCGCACAGCGCCTTTGGAGACCTGCTGCGCCACGAAGGACGGTGGCTTTGCGTCTTCCGGGAAGGCGTGCGCCATGTGGCCGGGGGCAGCCTGTTGAAGGACGATGGCAAGGTACGAGTGATTGCTTCGCGAGACGCGAAACAGTGGGAATCGCTGGCCGTGGTGGAGGAGGATGGAGTCGACTTGCGGGACCCGCATCTTTCGGTGACTGCCGATGGGCGGCTGATGCTGACCATGGGTGGCTCGATCTACCGGAATGCGACCTACGGAGGCCGGCAGCCGCGCGTCGCGTTCTCCCGGGACGGCCGGACATGGACCGCCCCCCGGCGGGTGCTGCGCGAGGGTGATTGGCTCTGGCGTGTGACCTGGCACAAGGGCTGGGCCTATGGCGTGGCGAAGTATGGCTCCTATGGCAAGACGGAGCCCGGCAATCCGCGCCGCGCGGATCTGGTGCGCAGCCGCAACGGCGTGGACTGGGAGACCGTGGTGGAGACGAAGGTAGATGGCGCGGACGAGACCACGGTTCGCTTCTTGAAGGACGACACGATGGTGGCGTTGATGCGGCGGACATGGGGCGAACGGAATACGGCGATGATTGGCCATGCCAAACCGCCCTACCGGGAGTGGACGTGGAAGGACGCGGGAGTCTTTATCGGTGGGCCGAACCTGATCGTGTTGCCGGACGGAACGATGTGGGCGGGGGGCCGCTACTTCCGGAGCCCGCCGAACGGCGATCCGGTGACGGTGCTCGCCCGCCTCACGCTCGAAAGCTACCAGCCCGTACTCACGCTGCCCAGCGGCAAGGACAGCAGTTACCCGGGCTTCGTCTGGCACGACGGGAAATTGTGGATGAGTTACTACTCCTCACACGAGGACCGAACCGCAATGTACCTGGCGCGGATCCAGGTGCCGCGGAAGTAGCCGACGATGGTGGCTGTAGTTTTTCCGGCAGGGCGCTAGACTCGATTCATGCGCCGCTTGCTTTATCCGTTGCTGTTGCTCGTCTTTACGCTTTCCCTCTCCGCGCAATCACCCGTCCAGGAACTGAATGCGCTCTACCGCGAATACCATGAATACTCGCTGCGAGAGTTTCCTGAACGCGCAACCAGCGCAGGACGGCACGAGTACAACGATCGCTGGACAGACTACTCTCCTACCGCCGTCGAGCGCCGCCGGAGCACATTGCGCGGTTACCGGGACCGGGCGCGCCGGCACGTCACCAGTTCGCTGCCGGTTGCGGAGCGCCTGAACCACCGCCTCTTTATCGATGCCATCGATCGTGAACTCGAATCGATCGATCTTGAGTCGTACTTCAGCGTCGCCAGTCACTACGGGGGACCAGTGCGAACCGTGCTCTCCACCATTGACTCGACGCCGGTACGCACGGTTCAGGACTACGAGAAGCTCATCAAGCGCCTGGAGGCGATCGCGCCGATGGCCGACAGCCTGATCGCGGCCGCGAACGAGGGGCTCCGGCGCAAGCTTCAGGCCCCGCGGCGCAGTGTCGAGATTGCGGCCGGTATCTACCAGTCTCAGGCGGCGCCCACGGCTCAGCAAAGCCCGCTGTTAAAGGCCTTCCGGCAGATGCCCGCCTCGATCCCCGAACAGGAACAACGCCGGCTGAGGGACGCCGCGACGCTTGCCTACCAGCAGAGCTACCAGCCGGCCATCCGCAAACTCAGCACTTATCTGAAGGCTACCTATTCGCCGGCCACGCGTGCCTCCGATGGGCTCGCCGGCAATTTCAATGGCGCGGAACTCTATCAGGTGCTCATCGGGCAGCACACCACTACCAAGATGACAGCTCAGGAGATCCACGCGATCGGGCGCCAGGAGATGGACCGCATCGCGAAGGAGATGGCGGCGATTCGCGCGTCCACTGGCTTCAGTGGGACGCCGGAGGAGTTTGAGGCAAAAGTGCTGAGCGCACCGGCCATGCTTTTCCGGTCTGAGGCTGAGATTCTGGCGCACGGCCGCGACATCTCCAAGCGCATTGACCCGCTGTTACCCAAGCTCTTTCTCAAGTTGCCGCGCATGCCCTACGGCGTGGAAGCGATCCCCGCGGCCATCGCGCGCACGGCCGCGCCGTACTACCGGGCGCCGGCTTTGGACGGCTCGCGCGCCGGCTATTTCTACCTGCGCACCGTTGACCCGGAAAAGCAGTCGCGCTGCTGCATGGAGTCTCTCATTTTGCACGAGGCGGTGCCAGGACACCACCTACAGGTCGCGCTCGCCCGCGAGATGGAAAACATGCCGGACTTCCGCAAAGTCGGCCGCTACACCGCCTTCAGTGAAGGTTGGGGGTTGTATGCCGAGTCACTCGGCGAAGAACTGGGTATGTATGCGAGCCCCTATGAACGCTACGGGCGCCTGCAGACAGAGATGATGCGCGCCGCCCGACTGGTAGTGGATACCGGAGTGCACGCGCTGGGATGGTCACGCGACCAGATGATCGCGGCCATGGCACCCGGCAAGGGCGGGTGGCTGAATGACGACTTCATCGCCTCTGAAGTGGACCGCTACATCGGCAACCCGGGTCAGGCTTTGGCGTACAAGATTGGCGGGCTGCGCATTCTATCCTTACGGAAGAAGGCGGAGCAGGCCCTCGGCACCAGGTTTGACGTGCGCGTGTTTCACGATGTCATTCTGCGCAATGGTGCCTTGCCCCTGGACATCCTGGAGGAAGAGGTGATGGCCTGGATCGGGACCTACAAGTAGCCGGTGGCTGGCCCGGCAGATCAGGCAAACTAGAGGGAGAGGAGATCCCATGGACGCCGGTAAAAAGTTTCTTGAAGAGAACGCAAAGAAGGAAGGCATACGGACGACGGCGTCCGGCCTGCAGTATGAAGTTCTGCGTGAAGGCGCCGGCCCTCAGCCTGGCCCGGTGAGTACCGTCGAGGTCCATTACGAAGGCCGCTTGATTGATGGAAAGGTTTTCGACTCGAGCTATCAACGCAAGCAGACGATCTCATTCCCGCTGAATCGGGTGATTCCTGGTTGGACTGAGGGTTTGCAGCTGATGCCCACCGGATCCAAGTACCGGCTCTACATCCCTTCCGAGCTTGGCTATGGGGCGCGCGGCGCTGGCGGCGATATTCCGCCTCACGCGGCGCTGATCTTCGACGTCGAACTGATCTCAGTCCGTTAGGGCGCGGGCGGTCGCATGCGCTCCTTCCGCAAAGAACTTCGCTTCGACATCCCCACGCGGCGAGCCTACCTGAACATCACGCCGCAAGTGGAAAAGGCACTCGCCGAAAGCGCCATCGCCGAGGGACTGTGCCTGGTGAATGCGATGCACATCACCGCGAGCGTCTTCATCAACGACGACGAGGGCGGGCTGCATCAGGATTTCGAGCGCTGGCTGGAGGGGCTCGCGCCCCATGAGCCGATCCGTCAGTACCGTCACAACGACACTGGCGAAGATAACGCTGACGCTCACCTGAAGCGGTCGATTATGGGCCGCGAAGTGGTGGTCGCCGTCACTAAAGGCAAGCTCGACTTCGGACCGTGGGAACAGATCTTCTACGGCGAGTTCGACGGACGCCGCTCAAAACGCGTCTTGGTGAAGATCATCGGCGAGTGAGCCTGCGCATATCGCCCGCTTTAACCGGCGGTGAGGTCTGTGAGGTGATTCAGCCGACCGCTCGCGTCGCCGAGCCAGTCGACAGGCACGCCGGCCAGGTCCAGGAGGGAGAGGTGGAGATTCGCGACGGGGGTACCTTGGGGATAGCGAAGGTGGCGGCCGCCGCCGAGCTTAGCGCCGGCGATGAGGGTGGGCAGGTTGCCGTGGTCATGCGTGTTGGGATCGCCGATGGATGCTCCATACAGGGCTAAAGTGGTGTCGAGAAGCGAGGCCTCTCCGTCGGCGGTGGATTTCATTTTTCCGAGGAAGTAGGCGAACTGCTCGACGTGAAGGGCGTTGATCCGGGCCACTTTTTCGATGAGATCAGGGTTGCCGCCGTGGTGGGTGCAGGAGTGATGCGCCTCGGAGACACCGACTTCGGGATACGTACGGAAGCCGCCTTCGCGCGCCAGCATGAAGGTAATCATGCGGGTGGATCCTGTGGCGAAGGCCAGCACTGAGAGATCGAGCATGAGACGGGCATGCTCGCGATAGCTGACGGGAATGCCGGCCGGAGCGGGAACCTCGGGGGAAGGCCCGGCGTGGTCCAGCCGGCGCTCGATCTCCCGCAGGGAGGTGAGGTATTCATCGAGTTTGCGCTTGTCGGTGGAGCCGAGTTCGTTGGTGAGGCGGGCGGTCTCGTTGAGGGTGAGGTCCAGGACGCTACGCCGGGCAGCGCGCTGGGCTGGGGTGAGGCTGGCATCGCCGAAGAGGCGTTCAAACACGGTCCGCGGATTCATTTCCGGGGCCATGGGCTGCGTTTCGGACTTCCAGGAGATGTTCTGATAGACGCAACTGTAGCTATCGCAGGCACCCACTTGGCGGCTGTCTTCGCAGGTGAGCTCGAGGGAAGGGAAGCGGGTGCCGGCGGCAAAGTGCCGGGCCGCAATCTGGTCCATGGAAATACCACAACGGATGTCGGATCCTTCGGTCTTGCGCGGACGGGCACCGGTGAGGTAGCACGAGGCCGCCCGGGCGTGATCGCCATCGCCATCGCCAAGAGAGTTGCCCTGATTGGCGGCCAGTCCGCTGAGCACGGCGATCTGGCCGCGGTGCGGTTCGAGGGAGGCCAGGGTCCGTGGCAGGGTGAAGCCGGTGCCGGTGGCGGAGGGCGTCCAGTACGGCATGATCTTCCCGCTGGGCGCGTAAACCACCATAAGGCGCTTGGGCGCGACGGTGGGAGCCTTCATCATCTCGAGCAGCGGCAATCCGATCGCCGCGCCGATACCGGCGGCAATCCCGGTTCCGGCGCCGCGCAAGAGATGCCGTCTAGAGATTCGCATCAGGCGCCTCCTCTCCCGAAATTTTATCAGGAAGCGCGAACGCGTCCCCGAGGAAGGGGAGCTAGGCGAGTAACTGGCGTTCGGCAACTACACTATCAAGCGGGCCCAGAACCGTCACGGCCAGCTTCTCCGGCTGGAAAGACTCGCCCGCCATGGCCAGGACATCTTCCGCGGTGACGGACTCCGTGAGGCGAACCATTTCGTCGAGCGAATGATAACGATCGAAGTACATAAACTGACGGGCGAGATTGGACATCCGGGAGCCGGTGGATTCCAGGCTCAGCATCAGCGAGCCCTTCATGTGATCTTTGGAGCGGCGCAGTTCTTCGGCCGGAATGCCGTCGGCTTTGAGCTTGCGGAACTCTTCGATGACGGAGGCGATCACCTTGTCGACGGTGGTGGCGGCGGTACCCGCGTAGATACCGAAGCAGCCGGTGTCTCGATACAGATTCAATTCGGAGAAGACCGAATAGGCCAGGCCCTGCCGTTCGCGAATGCTCTGGAAGAGACGCGAACTCATGCCGCCGCCCATGAGCGTATTGAGGACGAACCACGAGTAACGGCGCGGATGGGCAATCGGGAGAGCGGGAACGCCGACGCAGACGAGGGCCTGCTGCAGCCGCTTCTTCTTTACGGTGATCTCGGCGCCGGTGACGGCTGGAGGATCAGGCAATTTCGGTAACTGGCCCGACACACCGGCAAAGTGCTGCTCGGCCAACTCGATCAGCCTTGAGTGGTTCAGGTTGCCGGCGGCGGTGATCATCAGATTCTCCGGCACGTAAATGGACGCATGGTACTTCGCTAACTGATCACGGGTGAAGCTTTGTATCGTTTTACGGGAACCGAGGATCGATTTTGAGAGTGGATGATCTGGCCAGAATCGGCTGGTGAATAACTCATGGACGACGTACTCGGGATTGTCGAGCTCCATCTTGAGCTCTTCCAGAATGACGCCCTTCTCTTTCTCGAGATCTTCGGGATCGAAGCGGGGATGCAGCACCAGATCAGCGAGAATGTCGAGGGCGATGGGCAGATGTTCGTCGAGGACTTTGATGTTGAAGCCGACGAGTTCTTTGCCGGTGAAGGCGTCCAGGTTGCCGCCGATGGAGTCCACCTCGCGGGCGATGCCTTCCGCGGTGCGGGTATGGGTGCCCTTGAAGAGCATGTGCTCAAGAAAATGGCTGATGCCGATCTCCCGGGGATGTTCGGAGCGGGAGCCGGTGCCGACCCAAACCCCGACGGCAATGCTGCGCACATGCGGCATGCGCTCGGTAATAACCCGGATACCGTTCGATAGGCGAGTGACTTCGACGTCGCGCGCCGGAGAGCTATTGGAGGACATATTGGCCTTTCAAGAGATTAGGGAGCCTCGACTTCGGCCGGCTCGGAGCGCGCACTCTCGTTGCCCAGCCGGTCGACTGCGGCGATGGCGTAGCGGTAACGCTGGCCCGATTGTATCTGGGCATCGCGGAACGACGGCGGTTGCACTTCGCCGGAGAGGCGGACGAACGGGCCGTCGCCCACCGCGCGGTAGATGCGGTAACCAGCCAGGTCGGCGTCGGTGTTGCGATCCCAGCCGAGTTCAATGGTTGTTGCACCCGCCAGAATCGCGAGACCGGTAGGTACGCTGGGAGGAAAGTGATCCAGGTGTGCGACGGCCAGCGGTGCGGAGGCATTGCTAACGGCATTGATGTCGCCAGCCCGCACGTAACTCTGTACGGTGTAGCGGTAAGTGGGACCGAAATTTGTGACTAAGTCAAGATACTGAGTGTCCGGTAAGTCGGCAATGGTCTGTGCGGGCTCGTCGCCAATCTGGCGGGTGAGCCGATAGTTAGTTCCCGGTTGGGGCGGCGCGGTCCAGCGAACCAGGATGCCATCGGCGCGGGATTCGGCGGTAAAGTGGCCCGGGGCGCTGAGGGGTGGAATTACACTGAGGGCGACGAGATTTGACATGCCTCCCAGCCGGCCCGACGGGCTGGTGAGCCGGACGCCGACGATGACATCCTTGCCGGCCCAGGGCTGTGCGTCGAAGGACTGAGTGACGGTGGGCGCGCCGGCCGGGGGCACGGGGATGGGGGGCCATTCCACAAAGACCTCTCGAGATCCAGCGAGCCAGGCATTCAAGTCGAACGGCGGTGGCGGGGCGGGGCCGATCCGCAGATCGACGCGGCCCGCATTGAGCACGGGCAAGCCCTCGCCGGTCTCGATGGGCATGGTAAAAGCGGCTTCAATCTTCTGGCCGCGTTCGATGACTCGAAGGTCGAGCACCGGTTTCGGAATGTTGAGGGCGGGCGGCAAGGGGTCACCAACATAGCCGCACCCGGCAAGCCCCACGAACGCAATCAGGGAAAACGCCAACCTCATAGGATGTAGCGGCTCAGGTCCTGATCCTGAACAATGTCGGTTAAGGCCTTGCGCACGTAGGCGCCGTCGATCTTGACGTTCTTCTTCTTGAGATCCGGGCCCTCAAACGAAATCTCTTCCAGCACTTTTTCGAGAATGGTGTGGAGTCGGCGGGCGCCAATATTCTCATTGCTTTCGTTGACCCGGGCCGCCAGGCTGGCCAGGGCTTCGATGGCATCGGTAGTGAAGTTGAGCTTCACGCCCTCGGTCTCCATCAGGGCGACGTATTGCTTAATGAGCGCATTCTTGGGTTCCTTGAGAATGCGGATGAAGTCGGCTTCGGTAAGTGGCTTCAGTTCCACGCGGATGGGAAAGCGCCCTTGTAACTCAGGAATGAGATCGCTGGGTTTGGAGACGTGAAACGCGCCGGCGGCGATGAAGAGAATATGGTCCGTGCGGACGAATCCATAGCGCGTGTTGACTGTGGTGCCTTCGACAATGGGCAGGATGTCGCGCTGGACGCCTTCGCGGCTGATGTCGGGACCGGAACCGCCTTCGCGGCCGGCGATCTTGTCGATTTCATCCAGGAAGATCATGCCGTTGCGCTCGACGCGCTCCGTGGCGATGCGGGTGACGTGATCCATATCGAGGAGTTTTTCTTCTTCCTCTTGGACCAGGTAATCAAAGGCGTCCACGACGCGCATCTTGCGTTTGCGCGACTTGGGCGAGAACATACTGGCGAGGATGTCCTTGAAGTTGACATCCATCTCTTCGTTGCCCATGCTGCCGCCTAATTCCATGCGCGGCCCACGTTCTTTCACTTCCAGTTCGACGTTCTTTTCGTCGAGCTTGCCGGCGCGCAGGCGATCGCGCATCTTTTCGCGGGAGCGCTCCAGGGCGGCCGGGTCGTCGCCTTCCGCAGCGGGCGGCACTAAAAGATCCAGCAGGAGGTTCTCCGCGGCGGCTTCGGCGCGGTCAGCCACTTCATCCAGCTTCTCTTCGCGCACCATGTCGATAGAGATTTCGACTAAGTCGCGGATCATCGACTCCACGTCCCGTCCGACATAGCCGACTTCGGTGAACTTACTCGCTTCCACCTTCAGAAACGGCGAATTGGCCAGTTTAGCCAGGCGGCGGGCGAGTTCCGTCTTACCGACGCCGGTGGGCCCGATCATGAGGATGTTCTTCGGCATCACCTCATCGGCCATCTCCGGTGGAAGCTTTTGACGGCGCACGCGATTGCGCAAGGCAATGGCGATTGCCTTCTTGGCGTCGGCCTGGCCAACCACGTACTTGTCGAGTTCCCGAACAATCTCGCGGGGAGTCAGTTCGTCCAGAATGGCCGAGTCGTCGTCGGTGGGTTGGGGTAAGTAGATCACCACTAGCCGAGCTCCTCAAGAATGATGTGGTGATTGGTGTAGATGCAGATGTCGCCGGCGATCTTCATGGACTTCTCAACGATCTCGCGAGCGCTGTAGGCCGTGTTTTCGAGGAGTGCCAGGGCGGCGGCCTTGGCGAACGAGGCGCCGGAGCCGATGGCGGCGATCTGATCGTCAGGGTCGATGACGTCGCCGTTACCGCTAACAATGTAGGTATTCTTCTCGTCGGCGACGATCAGCAAGGCTTCGAGGTGGCGTAGGGCGCGATCAGTCCGCCAATCCTTGGCGAGTTCAATCACGGAGCGCTGCAAATTCCCGTTGTGCTGCTCCAGTTTGGTTTCGAAGCGCGAGAAAAGAGCGAAGGCGTCGGCCGTAGAGCCGGCGAAGCCGGCAATGATCTTATCTTTGTAGAGGCGGCGGAGTTTACGGGCGGAGGCTTTCAGGACTTCCTGGCCAAAAGTGACTTGGCCATCGCCCGCGATTACCACTTTCCCATCCCGGCGCACACACAGAATGGTGGTGGAGCGG
>JALHNI010000170.1 GCA_022843605.1 Bryobacter sp. | reverse complement strand
GGAGGATTCCATGCAAACTTACCGTGACATCGACTACGACTCATTCCTCGACGCCGACTTCGAGTCCGACCTTCATTGGACCCTGCTCCCGGCGGCCGAACTCGCCGCCCAGCAGATAACTCACGAAGCCGCGCTGGCCAATGAACGCTTGGCCAAGCAACCCGGCGACCACCAAGTCATCCTCGTTCCGGCCGATCCAACCTACGCGCCCAAAGAGGAAGAACTCTGGCCCATCATCAACCACGCGATCCAAAGCGCGCTCAAATCCTTCCCGGAAGCCCATCGCGCGGTCATGGCCGCCGTCCACGCCGGACTCAATGCGTATCGCGGCTGGCGCAGTCCCTACCCCGTCTCCCTGGCCTACCCGGACCGCCCCATCTGCCCCGCAACCTGAAAAATCTTTTTCCGAAAACGAACCTGAGCATTTGCTTGAATCGAAAGGACAAGTGCCCCAAACGGAACCTGAGAAAATCCCAAGAATACCCAACGAGACCCCGCGATTCCGCCCGGACACCGTGCTGCCCCAACCGTTTCCGGAAATTGCTTCAACGCAACGAGACGAGAAACTGTCTCAATTTGGAATGTGACGTTCCATCTCGGTTCCCCGCCAGCGTGTCTGGCACCGATTTTGTCTGGCACCGGTTTTGGTCTGGCACCGATTTTGCCATTAGGACGAGGTTTTTGCCATCAAACCTTATTGCCAGGTACCGTGAAGAGTCGATGACACGCACCTCGGAGCGCCGAAAGCCGGGGGGTCGCTAAGATAGCTGGGAAAGGTATCGTGTTACCAGTGAATCTGATTATTGTGATTGGAGGAATGTTTCTGGTCGGCGTCATCGTGATGGGTGTCCTTGCCGGAATATTGACGAGCCGGTTGTCGGGTTAGCATACGGACGGAAAGCGACCTTGTTTCATATTGTCCTTATCGTCTTGTCGTTGATGCTCTCTGTTTGGATCGATTACTTCCTACGGCTGCAATCCTGGTCAGCTGCTGCCGTTGAGTGTGCCGGTTGCAGTTGTGATGTGCGAGCGACTTTTCAGTGCGTCCGTCAAACGCCTCAGTCGGTAGAACTGGCTGTGTGGGGCTAACTTGAGGCGCTGCGTCAGGCGCTTTGGTAAGAGGGCGTAGTAAGGGCCAGACCGGCGATGCCGAGGTCGGCGCACTCGTCTTCCCACTCGAAGAAGGCGATCTGCTTCCAGGCGAGGCGGGAGACCGCGGTGAAAGGTTCTACCTGCCGGTCGCCTTTCACCATGATGAGGGGCTCGCCAGGCGACCATGCATCCGGTTGCCAGCCATCACGTTCAAGGGCCGCGCACAGCGTCTCGGCAATGTGTTGGAGGCGTTCCCGGACGCCGTCAGCAAAGTGAGCCCCGACAAGTTCGACGCCGGACGCATCGATGATCTCAGGCAGTTGCGCGACCGTCTTGCCTTCAAACTCCTGGCTTTCGCCGGCCAGTTCCCAGCGGGGCCGATGAAAACGATCGAGGAGTTCTGCCCAGGGAATCGATTGCGGTTCCAGTAGATCGCGTTTGCGGGCTTCCCAGGCGAGCAGACGGGCTTCCAGTTCGCCGATGTCTCGCAGCAACGCCTGCGCGGGGTGAGAAGGCGCTACGGCGGCGTCGGGCTGCCGATCCACTGCCTCGATTCGGGTCTGAACACTGGGATGAGTTTCAAAGGCCCCTTCCACCCCGGCCCCGGATTCGTGCATTAACTCAACCGGGGTCTCACTGAGGAAATTGAGCACGTTCCCCGGCCGAAAGCGACGGCTAAAGCCCGAAAAACCGCTCAACAAGGGCGGCGCCCACCCCAGTCGGAGAAGTGGCAGCAACTCACTCTCGAAGTAGATATGGAACTGAAAGGTCAATCGCTGATTCTTTTCGAGAACGCGTTGGACGACGTCCGCTCCGTAGTGCTCGGCCGCGAAGCGGTCGGCGGCGAACTCCTGCTGGCGGGAAGCCGCCAGGCAGGCGCGTACGAAGGGCTCGAAGAGCAGTTGGAAAACGGGAATCAGGCGGGGCGCCCAACGTTCCAGCGCGGCGAACAGGCGTGCGACAGCTTTTTGGGTTTCGACAATCCAGGCCCAGGCGAACATGCTGCCCCTGTAAAAGTGTCCGAGTTCGTGTGCCAGAAGGGCGGCCAGTTCATCGCGTTCGAGGACGGCGAAATAGGGTAGGCCGATGGAGAGCACGCGCTGGCTGCCGATGCCGGCGAAGCCCGAATAGAAGCCGGTGGCCGTGCGGGCGTCCGCCGTGATCAGCACCAGGGAGGGCAGGGGCTGGCCTGTACGCTGAGCCACTTCGTTCATGAACTCCACCAGTTCCGGCTGCTGTGCGGGATTGAGCGGGATGCCGTCGAGCGGTAGGTGAGTTTGGCGCGGCACCACCGCCCAGGCAATCAAGGCGGCGCCAGCGGTGATGGCTGCCAGCCAAGGGCCAAAAAGGACCAGTTCTGTGAAGGGCAGAGAGGAAGCAATCGCTAGGCAAACGAGCGGCAACAGGGAGCAAAAAATAGCCCCCAAATAGAAAGAAACAACAAGAAAAGTCGTCCTCAGGTGCGGCAAAACGTTCCTAACCTATATCTACCCGTCACGAAAGTAAAGGGGGAACTGCTGGGTGGTGCGCCCGGAGAGATTCGAACTCCCGACCTAATGGTTCGAAGCCATTTGCTCTATCCAGCTGAGCTACAGGCGCACATCGATTATCAATATCTTATCTCGACTTGGAGGCCTCAGCGGGAGGCGGCAGTACCCGGACCCGGATTCCGGTGGGCATGCCGCTTGAACGATGGATCCGTTGGGTGGCTTTGCGGAAGTCGGATTCCTTAGCGAGGTTGATGTTGAGGAACTGCTGGGGATTGCGGTCCACCAGCGGGAACCAGCTGCTCTGAATCTGGATCATCAAGCGGTGCCCGGTCCGGAAGTTGTGGAAGATGTCATTGACGGTGAACTCCACCAGCGTGGGCTGGCCTGGCTTAAAGGGCACGGGCTTTTCGAAGCTCTCGCGGAACTTGCCGCGCATCACTTCGCCGCGGATGAGCTGCTGGTAACCGCCCATGCGGACTTTTGTGGGGTTGGGATCGGGATCCGGGTAATTGTCTGGATAGACGTCGATGAGCTTCACGATGAAGTCCGAGTCCGTGCCGGAGGTGGAGACCCATAGGCTGTGGGTGAGGTCTCCCACCAGCGTGAGGTCCTCGGTGAGTTCGGGAGTCATGTAGGTGACGACATCGGTGCGGCGGGAGGCGAAGCGTTGATCGCCGACGATGTAGTCGGCCATCATGGCGGGGCCGGTACGGTCGGTGTAGGGGACGGGCTTGGCCGGATCACTGATGTATTCGTCAAAGGCCGCCGGTTCAGTGGGAGCGTCAAAGCTGAGCAACCCCCCGGCGCGGGCGTAGAGGGAGCGCTGAATCGCGTTGGCGGGCGGCCATGTATCGCCGCGCCGCCATTGATTGGCGCCGGTTTCAAACAGAATCGTCTTGGTTGGTTTCCAGTCGCCAGCGCCTTTCAGGTGTTTGCGGACGAAGGGGAACTCAACATGCTCCAGATACCAGGGGCCGGTCTTGTCGTTGAAACGGATGTCGCCGAGTTGCTCACTACCGGCCCGGTTCCAACAGCCGTGGCACCACGGGCCCATCACCAGCGTGTGCTCCGTGGTGGGGCTCTGCTTCTCGATGGTCTTGAAGAGTTGCAGCGCGCCGTACAGGTTCTCGGCGTCGAACCAGCCACCTACGGTAAGGACGGCGGGCTTCACCCCCTTGATATGAGGCCGCAGGTTGCGCGACTTCCAGAATTCGTTGTAGGTGTCGTTCTTCATCAGGTCGTTCCAGAAGGCGACGTCGTTCTTGAAGTACTTTTCGTTGGCGTTGACCAACGGCCCAAGGCGCTGGAAGAAGTCATAGCCGTCGGGCGTTTTGTAGTCGAAGGCGTCGGCCGCGGTGGTGCGCGGTTCGGGCCGTGGCCGGCCGAAACGGGAGAAGAAATTGAAGGCGTGGGGCAGGAAGAGAGCACCGTTGTGATGGAAGTCGTCGCCGGTGAACCAGTCCATGATGGGGGCCTGGGGGATGGCGCACTTATGGGCGGGGTGGGCGTCGATCATGCCGGCCGCGGTGTAGAAGCCCGGATAGGATGTGCCCCAGGTACAGACTTTGGCGTTGTTGTTCGGTAGGCTTTTCACGAGCCAGTCGATGGTGTCGTAGGTGTCGCTGCTTTCATCGAACTCGCGGGCGCGCTTAGCGGCCTTGTGCGGCGTCATGTTCGTGAATTGGCCTTCACTCATGCGGGTGCCGCGGACGTCCTGAAAGACGAAGATGTACTTGTCCCGGGCGAGCCAGGGGTTGGTGCCCATTTGCTCCCGGTACTGGTCAACGCCATAGGGCGCGACGCCATAAGGGGTGCGCATCAGCATGATGGGCCAGGTCTGCGACTGATCCTTTGGCTGGTAGACGGAGGTGAACAGCTTCGTGCCGTCGCGCATGGGAACCCGGTATTCGTACTTGGTGTAATTGGCCTTAATCCATTCGAGATTCGGTGCGGGAGTTTGGGAGAAGGCAGCGCTGGCGAAGGCCAGCGACAATAGCAGGCGGCTCATCCCGCCAGGATAGCCCGGGCGCGCTAGCATCAAGGAGAGATGCTGCAAATTGCTATTCCGCTGCTTGCGTTCAGCGCAGTGCCCTTTAACGACGTAGAGCCGATTCTCGTTCGTGCCTGCCTGCCTTGCCATGCCGAAGCGAAGGGTGCGGGCGGAGTTCGCCTGCACAGCCGCGCGGCGGCGGCGAAGAATCTGAATGCCAACCTGACGCGGGTGATTAACATGGATCCGAATCAGCCGGGGGCGATGCCTCCGGGCGGCCAGCCGTTGCCGGTGGCCGAGAGGGCCCTGATCGGGGCGTGGATTGCGGAGGGTGCGGCATGGCCGGCTGACCGTATCTTGAAGTTGCCGGAAAAGGCCGGCAAGGACGATGAAGGCCTGACCGCCTTGATCCGCAAGAAGGTGATGTCACGGCCGGCCGCCGCCGTGGGCAAGGCCTATCAGCAGACGATTCCCGGGGCCGACGCCTCCTTTGAGATGTTGCCGATTCCGGCTGGCCAGTTCACGATGGGCGGAACGGAAAAGGACGAGTTGCCGAAGCGGGAGATGAAGGTAGAGGCCTTCTGGATGCAGAAGACCGAAGTGACCTGGGACGAATACCGGCTCTTCATGTTTGCTAATGACACCGAGAAGGCCGCCAAGGATCCCATCGTGGACGGCGTTAGCCGTCCGACGAAGCCGTACGTGGAGATGAGCTTTGGGATGGGGTTGAATGGCTTTCCGGCGATCTCGATGACGCATCACGCGGCCAACAAATACGCGCAATGGCTAAGCGCGAAGACGGGCCATTTCTACCGGCTGCCAACGGAGGCGGAATGGGAGTACGCGTGCCGGGCGGGCGGGGAAGAGCCCGGCGACCTCAAAGAGTACGCGTGGTTTGTCAGCAATACGGATGGCGGGTACGCACAGGTCGGCAAGAAGAAACCGAATGCCTGGGGTCTGCACGACATGTTGGGCAACGTCATGGAGTGGACGCTGGACGGATATGCACCCTACCGGGCCGCACAGTCGTCAGCGAGTGAGTGGGCGCCGAGCACTGGGCCGTATCCGCATGTGGCCCGCGGCGGCGGTTGGACGGATACGGCAAAGAAGTTGCGTTGTGGGGCGCGCGCGGCGTCCGACCCGTCCTGGAAGATGCAAGATCCGCAGATTCCGAAGAGTATCTGGTATATGACGGATGCACAGTCTCTCGGCTTCCGCCTGGTTCGGCCGGCGGTGGTGCCCAGCGTGTCCATCATGCACCGCGCCTGGAACAACGGCGTCGAAAACGAGTGACACGACGGCAGATGCTGCTGGCGGCGGCGCTGCCATTGGAGCGGCTCGAGCGTAGTGAACCTCACATGGGGACGCTGGTGCGGATCACGGTGGAAAGCCAGAATCCGTCCCGAGCGGAAGCGGCGATGACGAAAGCGTTCGCCCGGATTCGCGAGTTGGATCTGCGGCTTTCCAACTACCGGCCGGACAGCGAAGTGAATCGTTTTGATTCCGCGCGGGTGAGCGCCGATTTACGCCGGCCATTGGAGCTTTCGATGCGTCTGGCTCGCGAGACAGATGGGGCGTTCGATCCGACGCAGACGGCGCTCTTCGATTTGTGGCGCACGGCCCGGCGTGCGCGGCAGTTGCCTTCAGCGGTGGAGATTGCGGCAGCCCGGGCCCAGGGTTATCGGAATCTGAAAGCGGGCACCCGGCTGGACCTGGGCGGGATCGCCAAGGGCTACGCGGCCGATGAAGCGGTCCGGGTGATGCGCGCGGCCGGTGAACGTCGCGTGCTTGTCGCTGTGAGCGGCGATCTGGTGGCGGGGGACGGGCGGGCCTGGCGGATTGGGTTGGAGAGCGTGGCCGAGACGATCGAACTGCGGAGGGCCGGGGTGTCGACGTCGGGCGCTACCGAGCAGTATCTGGAGATCGGCGGAAAGCGGTACTCCCATATCGTCGATCCTCGAACAGGGATGGGTCTGACGAACGGTGTGGTGGCCAGCGTGAAAGCGTCGAGCGGCATGCTGGCGGACGCGCTCGCGACGGTCGTTTGCCTGCTGGGCGCCGGTGAAGGTGTGCGGTTCGCGCGGCGTTATGGGGCGAGGGTCTGGGCGCGGTAGAGGGTGGGGATTCGCCCCCAAATGCTCGCCGGAATTAGGGACTGCCAGTCGCCCCCCATCGCGACCAACCGGCGAACTTCAGTGGCCGAGACATCGCTGAAGTCGCGCTGCATTTGGAGCGGGGCGATGGAGGCGGCGAACTCAACGGGTGGCTCATAATGACCGGCCCGCGCGGCGACCAGTAGGCTGAAGGTCTTGAACATGGCGGGAAGCGTCGTCAGGTCGCCGTAGTCCCAGTCGACGATGCGCTCGGCGGCATCCCGTCCGCAGAGAAAATGGAACTCGCTGCTGGGGCCGTAGTGCGGGCGCAGTTCGCGGGCCATGTCGATGAATAGGCCGCCCCCGGTGCTGGCAACGGAATAGCGAGGATCTGCGGCGGCGCCAAGGAGCAGGTCGAGCCGCCCATCGAAGCCAACGCCGGAGAAGTCCTTGTGCGGGAAGGTTTCGGGTAAGACGAAGATGATCTCGTCAGTAAGGCCTAGGGCGGCTTCGGCGAGAGCGAGGTGGGCCACGGTGGGCGGGTTAAAACTTCCAGGAAATACGGCAATCCGGTGGGGATTGCCGGTCGCTCGGCGATAGAACTTCACGTAACGGGCCTCCAAAGCTGCGCGTCGGTTAACGGGCAGCCTACACTAGAGAGAGAGCAAAGGAACCAAGGCAAAAGAATGTTCACGTGGATTTGTCCGAAGTGCGGTACCGAAGTTCCCCCTTCCTATAATGACTGTCCGAACTGCGCGGCGCGCGAAAAAGCGGCAGCGGCTCCGGCCCCGGTGCCCACTCCGGCACCAATCCCGGCCCCGGCGCCGGTGTACGCGCCGCCTCCGGTTGCTCCGGCTCCGGTAGTTCCGGCGGCCACTCAGGCTTACGTCCAACCGCCGCTGATGGGGACGGTTCCTCAGGAGGCACCTCCACCCTCGTTCTCTTACGGCGGTGGGTCGAGCGTCCCCGCCTCTTCGTACGATGCCCCGTTGCCGCCACCGGCGGGAGGACTGCCGAGTTGGTTGATCGCGGTGCTCTCGATCCTGGGTGTGGCTGCGGTGGGATACGGAGTATTTCACTTCATGCGGGACAAAGGGAGTGTTGCGCCGGGAGCGGCCATGGAAGAGGCCGCATCGCAACCGGCGGGAAATAGCCCGTTGGCTAAATACGTGGAAGTGGTCGGGTTCAGGATTGTGGAGAGCAAGCAGCAGGTCCAACTGAAGTTCATCATCGTGAATCATTCCGCTGGTGAACTGGCTCCGTTCGATCTGAACCTGCAGGTGCGGACCAAGACAGCGAAGTCGGATGAGCCGGCGCTGTTCACGATTAAGACGCCGGTGTCCGGGGTGCTGCCGTTTGAGGCCAAGGATATGACCATCCCGGTAAAGACCGCGTTACGGGCCTATGAAATCCCGGATTGGCAATTCCTGACCGCGACGTTCGATATTGCCCAGCCTTAATGGCCTAGCAACGGCGGCCCGGCCTCATGGGTGCTGTATTCTGAAGGCCGGATGACGATTGTTGATCATTTGGCTTGTTCGTTCACGGGTACGCGTTACGAGGCGGGAAAACTGCACAATCTGAGCGCGGAGGGTTGGCCGCTCCTGGTGCGGTATGACCTGCCAAAAGCACGGGAGAGTTGGAACCGGGAGTGGATTGCGGACGGTCCGCGGAGCATGTGGCGGTATGCGCCGGTGCTGCCGGTGAAGAATCCCGCAAACATCGTGTCCTTGGGCGAGGGCTGGTCGCCATTAGTGCGGACGCCTCGTTTGGCTGCGTTGTTGGGGTGCGAGCAGTTGTGGGTGAAAGACGAGGGCGTGAACCCGACCGGCAGCTTTAAAGCCCGAGGGCTGTCTTGTGCCATTTCGATGTGCAAGGAATTAGGGGTTAAGAAAGTGGCGATTCCTTCGGCCGGGAACGCGGCGAGCGCCATGGCGGCCTACGCGGCGGCGGCGGGAATGGAAGCACACATTTTCATGCCACAGGATGTGCCCCAATCGAACTACATCGAATGCAAAAGCTTCGGTGCGCAAGTGACTTTGGTGGATGGGCTCATCAGTGACTGTGCGCGGATGGTGGCCGAGAAGAAGGACGCTGAGGGCTGGTTCGAGGTGAGTACGCTCAAGGAGCCCTACCGCATCGAGGGCAAGAAGACGATGGGGTACGAACTGGCTGAGCAGATGGGGTGGCAACTTCCGGACGTGATCTTTTACCCGACCGGCGGGGGCGTCGGACTGATCGGGATGTGGAAGGCCTTCGATGAGATGGAGCAGATGGGGTGGATTGGTTCGCGGCGCCCGAAGATGATTGCGGTGCAGGCGACGGGCTGTCAGCCGATCGTGCGGGCTTTTGAGCAAGGAACAGAACGCAGCGAGTTTTGGCAGAACGCCACCACCGTATCGAGCGGCTTGCGGGTGCCGAAACCACTGGGCGATTTCCTGGTGCTGCAGGCGGTGCGTCAAAGCGGAGGAACGGCGATCGCGGTGACCGATGAGGCATCGCTCGATTGGGGGATCGAGTTGGCGAAGCAGGAGGGCATGTTCGTGGCTCCGGAGGGCGCGGCGTGCGTGGCGGCATGCAAGGAATTGTTAAATTCGGGGTTCTTGAAGGCGTCCGACAAGATCGTGATCTACAACACGGGGGCGGGACTCAAGTATTTAGAGGCATATGCGACGCGCTTCCCTCGCACCGCGGGTTCGGTCGATTCGCTTTCCATGATCGCGCCCCGCTAGAATAAGGAGAGAAGTGTTCGTGCTTCGGGTTGAACGATTCATGCTTAAAAACGTCATTTTATTTCTCGCCCTCGCGGTGTGCGCGATCGCGCAAAGCCAAGTCCGCTACAGTTCCTACCTGGGAACTGATCTTTTTGATACGGTGACGGCTTCCGCGGTAGACAACAAAGGCCAGATCTGGCTGACCGGCCACACGACCTCAGACACATTTCCCCTGGCGGGCGATGCCTACCGGAACACCTCCGGCGGCGGCCGAGAGATTTTTCTGGCGAGAATCGACCCCACCAAGTCGGGCGAGGAAGCGCTGACCTACGCGAGCTATATCGGCGGCGATGGCATTGATGAGCCGACAGCGATGGTGGCTGATGGCGATTTCATTTATATGTGCGGCGTAACGACGTCGATCAACTTTCCCTTGGCGGGCGCGGCGTTTCAGGGTACGCCGGGTGGCGACCGAGACGCTTTTGTTCTGAAGCTGGATCCGAGGGTGGGCGGCGACCCGGCAATGGTCTACGCGACGTATCTGGGTGGTACGCGGGCTGATGCTTGCAGCACCTTGTCCGTGCGCGATGGCAAGGTTTATGTCGGCGGATATACGAACTCTGAAACGTTTCCTACGACGGCGACGGCCTTCCAGAATCAGCAGGTGGGCGGTTGGGATGCCTGGGTGGCAGTGCTGGATATGAATCTGGGAGTCGCATCGGAAACTCTGGTGTACGCATCGCGACTCGGGGGGGAATCAACGGACACGGCTACGGGCGTGGTGGGAGATGCCCAAGGTCTGATCTATGTGACGGGCTACACGTCGTCGCAGGGGTTTCCGGTGAGTCCAAATGCGCCGCAGCGCGCATTTCGCGGCGTCAGTGATGTGTTTCTGGTGCGGATCAACCCGGCTGACGGCGGCGCGACCTACTCCACGCTTTGGGGCGGGGCGGACGCGGATGTGCCGACGGCGTTGGCTTGGGACTCGACAGGAGCGCTGATTGTGGCGGGATATTCGTTGTCGGCGAACTTTCCGACGACTTCGGGATCGGCGCAAGCTTCCGCCGCTGGTCGGGGAGATGCTTTTGTGATGCGTGTGCGGCTGGATCCGGCGGCTCCAGAGCCGATTCTTTACTCGACGTTGTTGGGCGGCTCGGGTGGTGATGTGGCGCGAGCGGTGGCGGTGAATGCGCAGAATGAGGTTTTCGTAGTGGGCTATACGCTATCGACCGATTTTCCTTTGCGTGGCGACTCGTTGCAGCGAGCGAATAACGGCGTTGTCGACGGGTTCATCGCGAAGGTTGTGCCGAACGCGCCGGCGGGTACGGCTTTGGCTTATACAACCTACCTGGGCGGGATCGGCCAGGATGATGTCTCGGGCGTTACTTTGACGAGCGCATGCGAATTGACGGTCAGCGGCTTCACGTCGAGTACCGATTTACGAATGACCGGGAACGCGTACCAGGCTGATCTGAAGGGCTTCGGCGACGGATTCGTTCAACAGATCAACCTTTGTTCAGCGCGCTAGCATGAATCAGCGCGAGAACCTCACTGACAGATTCGGAGATTGGCCGGTTACCGGACAGCACGAGGTCAGAGAAGGCGGCGGTTGGGCGAACATGCTCAAGAGCCATCGGTCGCACCGTCGCGCTGTATTGCTCGGTCACAGATTCGACCGACCTTTCCCGCTCGACGGTATCGCGTTCGAGGCGCCGATGGAAGCAGAGTCCGTCTGGAGTCTCGACGAATATCTTGACGTCGGTCAAAGAGCGAATCTCTTCGAAGTAGAGCGCAAAAATCCCTTCGAGGATAACGAAGGGCGGAGGAACGAACGCTTCTGATTCGGGTGCCCGCGAGTGGGTATCGAACTGGTACACGGGTCGCCGGATGGGGTGACCGGCAGCTACATCGCGAATCTGATCGACGAGGAGCAACTTGTCCAAGGCATTGGGGTGGTCGAAGTTCACGCCGCATCTTGCGGCGTAGTTTAGGCCGTTCAGTTCGCGATAGTAGGAATCGAGTGAGAGCACAGCGGCGGGAGCGGGCAGGGAGGTCGCCAAATGGTGAGCAAGGTAGCTCTTTCCGGCGCCCGATGGTCCCGCGATTGCGATTAGAAATGGCGACAATTTCGTATGGTAACTTAATCGGCCAGGGCGGCCCGGAGATCGCGGGCGAAACTGCGGAATAGCGCCAATTCCTCATTCGTTGCTGATTGACGGCTTCCCTTCGATACGAAGGATACCTGCTCACCGTTCCACAGGGCCACTGCGAAGCCTTGATCGGTCAGTTTGCACACGGAGCCAAGAGGGCCGAATCCGGGAGGATCCGACTCAGTGCGCTCGACGAGACAGACGAAGCCGTCTCGACTGAGCACAAAAAAGCCGCTCAAGTCAGCGGGTACCAATTCAATCTTGAGTTCCGCAAGGCGGACGAGCTTACTCTCGCTCATCGTCTACATTTTGTAGCGGCCAAAGTCCTCGTCGTTCAACTGCTCGAGCCAGCGGCGCAGCTCCTCGTTGTTGTTTTTGTCGCTGGCCGTCGTCACCATCTTCGATGTCTTGAGCACCTGATCATCCACGAAGATCGGGCAATCGAGCCGAAGGGCCAGCGCCAGTGCGTCGCTTGGCCGGGCGTCGACCGAAACCGACTCCCCATTCTTGTCCATCCAGATCAATGCATAGAAAGTGTCGTCCCTCAGTTCATTGACGACGACCTTCTGTACGGTGACATCGAGACCGGTGACGATGGTCTTGATCAAATCGTGCGTCATTGGCCGGGGAGTAGAAACCTTTTCGATCTCCAAGGCGATGGCATTCGCCTCATACACACCGACCCAAATCGGCAGGATCGTCTCGCCCGCCACATCGCGAAGGATCACGATGGGCATTTGCGTGACGGGATCCATCATCAACGTCCGAATTTTCATTTCGACTTCCATCGGGATCTCCTTTCATCTCAATTAGAGCATCTTTCGCCGAACCGGCGTGGGGGGATGGTGGCGTCCGCTATCGACTGAGGGTAACGGTCAGGTCACGACCAGGGGCGCCCGACGCCGACGACGGCACATTGAGGATGTCGACCGTAAGCCGCTCACCCGATTCCAACGGGGGTAGTCCAAAGCCGCTGACGGTGTTCGACTGCGTCATGCCCGAGATGATCGTGAGGTCGGCGTAAGGAACGCCGCCGCGTAAAACTCGCGCAACAATCGAGTCGCCTGAAGGCGCCTCGGCAACGACCGCGTAGACTTCTCGGATCGCTTGGAGGCGCTCGACCAATAGGATCGGCGTGACGCTTGATCCAATAGCAAGCGGGCCGTCCACCTGTAGGGTCAGTTGGCCGCCTGATAGTGTGCGGAGACCTAAGGTCGAATTTAGGGTCAAGTTACGTCGCGTGATGGCTGAGGAACCGTAGATGTTCGTGACTGTCATCTCCGCAGCTGCCACGCGGACATCCGGCCAGTAGAGTGGTTGGGTGTACTGGCCACTTGCTGGGCTGCCGAAGAAGTCTCTTACAAAGGGAATGACGAAAACGCTGCTCTCCAAGTAGTATAAGGGCGATCCAACGCCATGAGCTGCAGGCTGGGATTCATGCGAGGCGCGTTCAACCGAGTAGCTCAGGCCGTCAATGGAGACAGCGGTGATCCGAAGTATTTCGGCCTCAATTTGGATCAGACCGCCAACTAACGCGTCGGCCTCCGGTCGGGGCGCGGAAAGTGTCACTTCCGCATCCGTATCACTGATTGGCG
>JALHNI010000169.1 GCA_022843605.1 Bryobacter sp. | reverse complement strand
CGCTCTTCCGATCTAATGAAGAACACCGCGCCGATGACCGGCGTAGCGGATCAACCAGACTCCGCACCATCAAACGTAGTGTACGGCCACTTCGGGACCCGTCCGCCGGACCAGCCCTCGCCGCCACCGTTGCCGGCGGAGAACGCATCACTTCAGAATCCGCAGACGATCACCAGCCCGCAAACGATCACCTCGCCGATGAAGAATTCCAGCCCGATGACCGTGGCACCCGCGAAGCCATCTCCACCTGCGGAGAGCTCTTCGATGGAGAAACTAGCCAACGCGGCGGAGATCGCCGAACAGGCACTCGATCACTCGGGACGCTTCACGCAAGGTCTGCGCCAAGCTCTGCCGCCGGATGGCGCGGGCGGCGGCGGACCCGCCCAACTCAACTTGCATGGTGGCGAATGAAAAAGGAGGCATGAGAACGCATGGCGACCACATCGCTCTGGAATCCGCTCGGCGCGCGCAAACACGCCGAGCAAAGCGCGGCGCAACAAACGAAGGAAAAGGCTCCCGCCGTTCACAATCCGTATCTCGCCGCTCGCAAGGAGTGGGATGAGCGCTACGGCGATCTCATCACTCGCGCCCGCAACTGGCGGGCCGCATTCTTCGTCGCGGCGGCCGTCGCCTTCCTCGCCGTGGGCGGCATGATCGTGATTTCAAAGCAGGCCCGCATCGTCCCTTATGTCGTGGCCGTGGACAGCCTCGGGCGAACGGTTGCCAGCGGTCCGGCCGAACAGGCCACTGTAGCCGATGACCGCCTTAAGCGCGCGGCGCTCAACTCGTGGATCGCCGATTGGCGTCTGGTCTCGATGGACGGCATCGCCCAACGCAAGGCAATCGACCGCACCTACGCGATGATCGCAGCCGGTTCGCCGGCCCAAGTCTCGATTAGCGAGTACTTCCGGAATGACCCGCCGCACGAGCGCGCGGCGAAGCAGACGGTGGATGTCGAGGTGAAGGCGATCTTCCCCTCGTCGGAGAAGACCTACGAAGTCGAATGGGTCGAAACCACGCGAAGCCTGGCGGGCACGGTGATCGGTGAGCCGCAACGCTGGAAAGGCGCATTCACACTTGTCGTGAATCCGCCCACGGACGAAGCGCTCGCCCGCATCAACCCGCTCGGCATCTACGTCACCCAAGCCAGTTGGAGCCGTGTCTTGTAAAAGGAGGACCGCCATGAAACTCTTTCCCTTCCTGTTGGCAGCCGGGATCACGGCGACGGCGCAAGAGGCGTCGCAGCCTCCCGCCAGTCCGCCACCGGTGACGGTGCGGAGGCAACCACCGCCCGGCACACCCGATCCGCAGCAGTACCCGTTCAGCCAGATCCTGAACAAGTTGCAAGAGGACGCGCCAGTCCAGAACACGCCACCGCCCGCACCCGGTTCGGCGAAGGTTGAGACCATAGCTGCCGCTGACCCACTGAAGAGTATTCCGCTCTCGCAATCCGCCGAGGGAGCGCTCGCGCTCGGCAAGAATTGGATGAGCGAGAAACACGAGCCCGCGCCCGGCAAAGACGGACGCGTCCTCTACACCTTTGGCGCGGGCTTGCCCACCATCGTGTGCGCGCCGCTTCGCGTGTGCGTGCTCGAACTCGAACCTGGCGAGAAGATTGTGGGTGAGCCGCACATCGGCGACTCGGTTCGTTGGACGATCTCACCGGCTACGGCAGGAAAGCCGGAGGCGCAGATGATCGTCATCAAGCCCAAGCAAGCGGGCCTCGACACGAATCTCCTTGTGCCAACGGATCGCCGCGCCTACTACGTCCGGCTCGTCAGCAAGCCGGAAGACTACCTCGCCCGCGTGGCGTTCGCCTATCCCGACGATGAAGCCGCGCGATGGCAGCAACACTTCCGTCAGGAGGAAGCCAGGCAACGCAAGCAACAGGCCGAGGCGTCAGCGGTCGCACCGGTCGAGGGCTTGGAGAACCTCTACTTCGACTACCGGATCTCCGGTGGCGATGAGTTCCTCCGTCCCGTTCGGGTGGTGGACGACGGTCGCAAGACGTTCGTCCAGATGTCAGCCGGAGCCACCGTGCGCGAGGCCCCGGTACTGGTGGTTGTTGGAGCCAACGGTCCCGAGATGGTGAATTACCGGGTCAAAGGCGACATGTACATCGTGGACCGGCTCTTCGAGCGCGGCGCGCTGATTCTTGGTGTCGGTAAGAAGCAACGCCGAGCCGACATCGTTCGCGGGACCTATCGCGGCAAAGACGCTGGCAAGTTGCTGGGCAAGGTTGTGACCGACCCAGCCACGGCGACAGCCGAGCCGGAGCAAAAGTAGAGGTGCGCCATGGCCATCAAAGAGAACGACCTCCACGGGCCGACACACCTGGACCTCGATCCGAAACCTCCGAACGCGGTCCGTCTCTCGAAACGCGCCGGAATCCTGGGGTTGGCAATACTGGGCGTGGTCGGCCTGCTGCTGTTCTACGGCATCGCGACGCGGTCCGACCGCCAGTTCAAACTGGGCTTTCAACCAGCCGATGGGCGAAACGTAACCGCTGCGACCGATGTCGGGAAAACCATCGCATCGAAGGTCCCGGCGCGGCCAGCGGGCGATGTCCGAGAACAGCCAGCCTCGTTGGAGAAGCCCGAAGAACTCACCGCGCCGCCGCTTACTTATCGCCCGGCCAAACCTCAACCGGCGGTCGTGACGGCTTCTCCCCCGCCAGCATCGACTGTGTATCCGGCAGCTTCGCCGGCGCCGCAGCAGCAATCGCCGCAAGATCGCCGCCGCGAACTCGCACTGCAACGGGAGTTGGAAGCCATGGACGCTCCAACCGCCGCGCGTGAGGCGGCAGGCAGAGGCGGTGGAACATCTAGCAGCCTGCCGACTGCCCAATCCGACATGGCGCAAATGACGCAGTTGCTGCAGGCGTTACGAGGACCTGGAGCCGACAGTCTCGCCGCACGTGCCGCAAATGCGCAAGGCAGCGTGCCGCGAATCTCGATCGGCGGACAATCAGTGTCAGCGGCCGAGGAGTACAAACTTCAAAACGCGCAAGACGAAAAGGAAGAGTTTCTTGACCGCGCCAAGGCCGGCAACCAGGACACCTACCTCAATCGCACGAGGGTCAAGGCGCTCGGGCCGTACGAAATCAAAGCCAGTTGGGACATCCCCGCCGTGCTCGAACAGGCGCTCAACTCGGATCTGCCGGGTGAGATCAAGGGGCTGGTGCGGGAGAACGTCTACGACACGGCAACCGGCAAGCATCTGTTGATCCCGCAGGGCTCCCGGCTGGTGGGCAACTACTCGTCGCGGATCAGCTACGGCCAAAGTGGAATTCAGGTCACGTGGGACCGGATCATCTTCCCGGACGGATCGTCGATAGTGCTCGAAGGGATGTCCGGCCAGGACGCCAAAGGCATGACCGGTCTGCGCGACAAGGTGGACAACCATTACGGCCGGCTGTTCGGCATGGGGGCGCTCACCAGCCTCTTCGCTGCCGCCGGGCAGCTCACGGTCAACCGCCGCAACAACGTGTTCACGGTGCCGAGCCCACAGGAACTGGCGGGCCAGGCAGCGGCGCAGAACATGGCGCAAATCGGCGCGGAAGCAACTCGCCGGAATCTCTACATCCAACCGAAGATCAAAGTGGACATCGGGTACCGCTTTAACGTGCGGGTAAACCGGGACCTGCTGTTCGATGCGCCTTACCGGCCTTACTGAACCTGCGCCAGCACTGGAATTTTTCGCTTCACATCGTCCGGCTGATGTCGTACCATCTAGATGGTATGGCAAAGAACCCCAAAGAACGCTTTGTGGCTGTAGTTCCAGCCGGACAAAAGATGGTCGTCCGGCAGAAGCCGGGAGGTGCTGATGTGGAGAACCACATCCGTCTGGCGTACCGTCTGTTGAACACCCTGGACGACGCGTTGCGCACGTTGATGAAGCGCCGGGGTGAACTCAGCGCGTACATGATCGACGCTCTCGAATCGGCCGACTTCCTGAAGATGCCGCTGGTGGACATCACCATGGAAGCGAAGGCCCCCGAAGTAAACATGTTCATGTCCGATGAACTGTACAAGAAGATTCGCGCCGCCGCCGAAAAGCGCGACGTGTCGCTGAACGTAGTCGTAAATTCCGCCATGGCCCAATGGCTTTCGAAAAAGGGCTTGGTGGACATTCGGCCCCTATAGCCAAGCCCTCCCGAGTCGGACACAGCGGGTTCCTTGGAAAGAAGGTTCATGTGAACAAGCGCTGGGACATCACGATTGGGCTCGCGGCCACCGGAGTTGCGATCTTGGGCCTGATCTCAAGCATTGCGACGTCGAACAGAGAGCATTTGTTTGGGACGGTGCCCGTTGCGGATCAAGAGGTGCTACTCGTTCTCGCCGCAACCTTGGGAGTCTTGACCGCGCTGAAGTGTTGGCTGGCGAGAAGAAGTCAAGGCAATTGAGCGGCGCCTAGACTAGGCGCGTCGCCCGGAGTTGGTATGTTTGAGGCCTGAAACCGCCTGGTAACAAGAATAGTGCGACTGTGCCGTCAGGCTGGAGTTATGTGGGTTCCGAGTTGTTTGCCCGCAGATGGTCGGCCATAGTTTGCTAGGGCCAGAGTTTGCCGAATGTGTGTACGGTTACCTCCGTGGATTTGTCCGCGGCAAGCCGCTTTAGCCTGGCCCATTCGCCCCGAATTGTTCCCTCGGGAAAACGCGTGCACCCAATGTCGAGCTTCAACGATCGTCCGCAACCGGCCGGCGCGATTGGCGTCGGCCATCGTGCCGTCCCAATACGGTTCATCGGAGAAGTCGATATGCCCGACGCCGGGGCGGTTGAGCGTGACGCGCATTGCGCCGCCTTCGATAGCGCCAAGTTGGCGCTTCCACTTGTTCATCACGCGCTCGAAATCGGCCTCAAACTCTACGCGCGTGCGCTTTGCGCGTTGAAGCTGCTCATCGGTGGGCGGAGGGGGCAGCGGCTTCTGGATCCACGGAAACGGCGACGCGCCCACCGCCGTGTCATTCTCCTTCGCGGGAAGCACAGCGTAGTCACCCACCATGCCGTCGATGTTGATGCCGCCGCGCACCCGGCTGTCGAGGATTCGCACTGTGGCCGCTACTTGTCCGCCGCGCGAATGGCCGTAAACACCGACGCCGCTTTGCAGGTCGAGCCGCCCCGCGAATTGGCCCTTGCCCTTGTCCAGCGCTTCTAACTGGTCGATCACAAAGCTGACATCGCGCGACCAGTGCCAGTTGCGTTCCATGTAGAACCTCTGCCCCTCCTGAGGATTCTTCGGCTGGGGCCAACCCCGCTCCTCCGGCTTGAGGTTGCCGAGCACGCGGCCATCGGGCATGCGAATAGCGCGCGCATTGTAAGGGGGATCGAGCGCGGCGACGATCCAGCCGCGGCTCGCTAAGTCCTCCAGGAAGACGTGGTAAGTCAGCGCCTTGAGGCCTCCGCCAGGAGAGAACAAGACAACGGGATAGCGCGCCTTGCCCGGTGGCAAAGCTGCGTTCTCCACGCAATGAACGCGCATCGCCGTGATGCGCGCCATCATCGCCTCATTCCACGGACCGCGCATCACCTCAGCATCCGGAACGTAAACGGCAGTTGAGCCGGTGGCCTTAACGTCGGCCGGATAGAAGAGATGCACCCTCAACTCGCGCTTGTCGTCAGAAGCTGTGTGCGAGGCGCGAAGCGCCGGCACCAGACTGGCAGAAATAGCGACCGCCGTCAGGATGGTCGCAGTTGCAGCGTACGTGACCGGATCACGCGAGTTCATGCCGAACAACAATGAATCAATGAATCAAAACGGAGCGATTGTGCCAACAGCGTCGCTCCTATGGAGCTGACGATGCCGAGCGCCAATCCTGTTCCCGCCAGCATCAGCGACTCCTTCAACACATCTCGCCAACTCCAGTGAGGAATACCGAGTTTTCGGCAAGGATCACTCATCAATTCACGGAGCGCAACGTCGCCTTTTGGCAATATTCCTACCAGGACCGGTTCTCACGGAATCAAGGCGTGGGGGGATTCGTACTGCCGGAAGCCGGTTTCAGTGTTGGCTTCCGCGAAGATCAGGCGATCTTCAACCATCGCGGGGTGATCACGCCAAAGCTGCTGAGCCAGTTCCGGATTCTGTTTGGGCGCTACTCGGCACCGACCATCAGCCTTACGCATTCGCCCGAAGCTCGTCGTAGTTGACGCATTCACCGCGGGAGGCGCCCAAGCGGATGCACTACGCACTGAGGCTCACTTCGCCTTCAACTGGATCGTCTCGTACTCGCGGGCAAACACAAGGTCAAGACGGGGATCAACGTACCGGACTGGATCCGCTGCGGGTCCAATGACTACACCAATCGTTTGGGCGCGGACTCGTTTTCGTCGCTGGCGGACTACCAGCAGGCTCGACCGTTCTCTAGTACGCAAACAGCGGGACGGCAAGGTCGTGTTCATCGAAAAGGTGTTGGGCGGCTTCGTCGAGGACGAATGGCAGGCGCGTCCGAGTCTAGCCACCTCGGTCATGCTTTCGAAGACGGTCCAAAAGATCGTGGTGGATTGAGTTATTGCATCAACTCGGCTTCTTTGCGATTCATCCCTCTCGACGAGATGGAATCGGAAGGATATGGCTCCTACATTACTCAAGTGAGGGAAGCTCAATGACAATCGAACGGGCGGTTCTTCCGCCGCCTTGCTTCTCCTCGTCGCCGCCGTGGTATCAGGGCTATTTCGCTATTTCCCTGGGAAGGTTGACGGCTCCATGTCTCAGTGAAGGATAGCAAGCGCTCCGAAAACACTTAGAGCTCTGGGCTGCTTCAACTTCAATCAAGCGCGCCACCTCCGTACCCGCCATCCGCGTCCGAGCGTCCCGTTCGCGAATGCGCAGGGTGTAATATTGCCAATGCGCACGAGGACGTGGTCTACGTGAAGTTTCATAAGCCTATCCTCGATCCTCTACCAACCAAGAAGTAGACTGTCGCGTTGAAAGGACTCAGCGTGTCTAGCGTCTCGCCAATTATTACGCCTGTTCGACGTCGCCTGCATCAGCCTGGTGATTTGGCAGTGAAAGACCTTCGGAGAACACCATGAGCAAATCTGAAACAGCGATACTTCCGGGTGGTTGCTTCTGGGGATTCCGCTCAGCCGTGTGTGGCAAAACCTTTCAGAACCGACTTAACAGAGGATTCGGTCCACCCTGCATCGAGAATGGCACGTCTCAGCCGGGTTCTTGCATCGTGAATAAGTCTATAGACCGCATTTCGGTTGGAGCCCATTCTTTCCGCAATCACCTCGGGAGGTGCGCCTGCCAATTCAGCCTGTATCGTTTGGCGTTGCCGCTCCGTGAGATCGTTCTCGATCGAGGTCCGAACCACTTCCAGAAGGCGCAATCGGTCCAGATTCTCGTCGTTTGAAACGACGGTCGCTAAAGGGGGGATCAAACCCGCCGCCGCCATCTCATCCAAAGAGACGTTTTTCCAATGGGCTCGCCTCAATTGGCTGAGCATGGCCCGAGTTGCGATGGCCATTGCCCAAGTAGCGAAGCGGCTGTCGCCGCGAAAGGTTTGGATGCGGTCCACAATGCGCAAGAGAGCCTCTTGCGCCGCATCTTCGATCAGCGTTGAACCGACTTCCGATTGGCGAAAAGCGCGGCCGAGGCCCGCGACGAGGGTCGCGCGCAATTCGGCCACCGCCATTTCCCTGACTTGGCCTGAACAAGAGATGTCGGCAACCCATTTTTCATCCGTGCGCAAAAGGCAATCACGGGACATAATTTGAGCCACCCGGTTCGGGCCTGCATTCGATAACGATCTGTGGCGAGACAGGATCTCGCCACAGATCGCCGGAAGATCCTTTAGAAGCCGATTTGTGCATGAGATGGGCGGCGCCATTTAATTCTCCTATCAGAGAGGAAGCAAGTGAATGGCCGAAGTCCTGTTGGGCTACAGGCCGACCGTTAAGCGTCTTCTCTACAAGGACTTGACATGATCAACGCCTCCGAGGAGTTCTATTGGGAGTGACGGAAAAAGGAGAGAACTCCGACACAGCGGATCTTTCAGCTCTGACTTCCGTCGGCTGAATCGGCGCGACTGATCCCAAGCTTCTTAATCCGATAAACCAGTGAAGTTCGTTTCAGCCCCAGCCGTGCGGCGGCCCCATTCGGTCCGCCCACGACCCATTTGCTTTGCTCGAGAGCACGGAGAATTTGTTCGCGCTCTGTCTGTTCGAGGACATTCACTGCTGGTGGAGCTTGTGGAACCTGGTCGAACGGCGCCAACTCGGCGATAGGCGCGCGCAGAACGGAGTCAGGAGAAAGGATCACGGCCCGCTCCAGAAAGTTTTGTAGTTCGCGAACATTTCCCGGCCAAGCGTATCGCAGTAAGGCCTCCATTACAGCCTTGGGGATGCTGTTGATGGTCTTATTCATTTTTCGCGAGTACACGCCGACAAAATGGTGTACGAGCAAGGGGATGTCTTCCGTTCGTTGCCGTAATGGCGGAATAGCAACGGGAAAGATCTTAAGGCGGTAATAAAGGTCTTCGCGAAACATTTGCCGGCTGATCATCGTCGCGAGATCACGATGAGTGGCCGCCACAATGCGAACGTTAACTTTGTGAGTTCGGTTGCTGCCTAACCTCTCAAACTCCTGCTCTTGCAGAACACGCAGCAACTTCGGTTGTAACTCGAGAGGGATGTCGCCAACCTCATCGAGAAAGAGCGTGCCCTTGTTCGCCAATTCGAAGCGCCCAAACTTCGGCGCTATGGCGCCGGTAAATGCACCCTTCTCGTGGCCGAAAAGTTCACTTTCCAAAAGTCCCAGGGGGATCGCGGCGCAATTGAGCTTCACGAAGGCCTGGTCCTTACGGGGACTCGATTCATGAATCGCCCGGGCGATAAGTTCTTTGCCGGTCCCGGTTTCGCCCAGAATGAGAACTCCGGAATCGGTTGGCGCCACAACCGATACCTGTTCGAGCACGGCCTTCAATCCTCGGCTTGCGCCGACAACTTTGCCGAAGTTATACTCACTCCGAATTTCTTCCTGTAAGTAACGCTTCTGCTCCGTCAAGCTGTCGAGGTTTCTCGTCGCTTCTCCAAACTCCAGCGCATTCCGGACAGCGATGGCAACCTGGTGGGCCAATTGCTCCAGGAAGACTTCATCGTCGGTCGTGAATCCGCGCTCAGTTCGTCTGGCGGCAGTCAAGACTCCAAGCACGCTGCCCTTGCTTAGGAGCGGGAAACAGCAGGCGGATTTCAAGCCCTCCGCCATCACCCGTTCTTTGAAGCCGTGGCCGTCAGGATTTTCAAATATCTCGGAGGCGTAACGCGCCTCGTCAATGTTATCGATTCGAATGCTTTTAGCTGTTCGGAAGACATGGCCGGATATCGATCCTTTGATGGGGACCGTCATGTCTTTACCGATTGCGCCTCCAACATCCGACTGGTAAAGAGTCGCTATGCGCAACTGCTCGCGGTCGGAATCCGGAAGCATCAAAGCGCACAAATCGGATTTCGCCAGGCTCCCTAGTTCCTTAGAAAGTGCCGCCACGAGATGCCCGAGATCGAGCTTCGACATCATGCTGTTGGTGATGTTCAGAAGCAACCGCAATCGATCGCGCTCCTGTTTCAACTCATCCTGGACCTCTTTAAGTTCACCGCTCAAGCGGGCCAACGTCTGGAGATCTGCTTGCAGGACATCGCGGCACTGCAGCAGCAACTCCTGGTACAGATCGTTGTAGTGGTTCGTTTGGTTGTCGAGAACGCAGATGGTTCCGAAGATCCGGCCGTCGGGCCAGGAAACGGGATATCCGAGGTAGGAAACCATCCCCACACCCATCTCTGGAGCCGACTTCCAGGCATCGTCTTCCAGCCCGTTCACGACGAGCAGCGGCTGACGATTCTTGATTACGGTCTCGCAAAAGGTTCCGATATCCATAGAGAAGATCTCGTCAGTAGGAAAAGGATTTCCCTTCGAGTTGCTGGATACTATAGTCCTGTAAGAGGTGCAGGCTGGCAGTTCCATTTTGGTCACTACCGCCGACGGGACACGCATGATGTTTGCGAGAAGGTCGACGATCCGCTGCCATTTCTGGAGGAAATCGGATGGAATTGCGATCTCTGAATTCAGGCAACCTCCTCGAGCTCCCAGCGAGTTCGGAATCCGCGCCCAATGGCTGCGACGCGGTGAGGATGCACGGGGCCCCTGACCCCTTAATTGTACTAAATCCTTCGAGTGGCGTTGACCGGGCGACACGTCAAGGCTTTCGCAGGCGCATCGATCCAGGCGCTCGCGCGCTATTGGGCGACGGAGTACGATTGGCGCAAGATCGAGGCGAAACTGAATGCCCTGCCACAGTGCCTCACTGAGATCGATAGGCTGGACATTCACTTCATTCATGTCCGTTCGAAACACGAAAACGCGTTACCTCTGATCGTGACGCACGGATGCGCTCCCTGTGTCTCCGCGGATTGCACATCCATGCGATGGTCGAGGTTTCTGGCTGTACAGTGTCAGGGCGTTCACCTTCGTTACGGTCTTGAGGAATGCTGCTAATTTAGATACTCCTTGTGGCCGACCGTCCCCCAGTCCGAGGCGGCTTGTTGCCCTCCTGAAAGACACAGTCGTCGGAGTAGAACTTGCCAGTTGTTTCTACCATCTCGGCATTCGCGATCATTGCGTCCAGATCTCTTACCAGCGCCTTTAGATCGTCCATCAGAGTACCCTTTCTCCCTTTAAAGCGGTTTGACGCGATCGTCTTTACCCCAACCAAGGAAAACAAAGGCCGCGCAGTCGCGAAGGAGACCGAACAGAGCAGACCGCCACCGTGTTTCGAAAGTATTTCCTGCAGGGGGTAAGACGCCGCTAGAATACAGCGTCGCTTACATTGAGGAACTCCCAAGCACTTTTGAACTCTTCTGGGACTTCGAGGCACCGTGATCCCCTTTGGTACTCGCACTGCGTGAAGGTCCTATCTCAAAGGAAACTATAGATGATTTCGCGAATGCAGCAGTTTCACTCGCTCTCAACACGCAAACCAAATGAGTAACATTCGGCGTGGATGGTGGATTGGAGAAAGCCCGCATGAAATGGCGAGGATCCATTGGATCTGGCACACTAGCCCAACCGGGGCGCGTGGATTCTAAGCGCAAAGATGACGTGTGCGTTGGCGTTGGATTGCTAACCGCCGCAGATCCCGGGGCGTTCTTTCGGACGATCAGGACCTGGATCGCCGGGATGATCGTAGCTGCCTTGTTTTCGGCAATCGCACACGCCCAGGTGCCGACGCTGGAAGAGCGGGTGGCGTCAATCGAGCGTCAACTGCGCGGGCTGAACATCGAGATTCCAGCAAGCAATTCCACTTTGGATCAGCGGATTGCGTTGCTTGAAGCGAAGATGGCCGAGGTCTTGGCCCGCAGCGGCAGGCAGACGAACCCGACTGACGCTGGCGGGCCGGAAGTCAACCTAACGCCGGTGAAGACGATCGATGAGCCGATGGGTGACGTGACCATGGAGGGCGGTTCCGATGAGCCGGCTTCGGAACTGCGGAATGTAGTCAGCGGCTATGCGGAGTTTCGTTACGGAAAGCGTCCTGGGGTGGCTGGAAACGCTGGAGTGGAACGGTTTGTCTTGTATTTTGGGCACAGATTCAACCCAAGACTCCGGTTTTCAAGCGCTCTCGAGGTTGAGCCGTCGGCAGACGAGGCAGTGGACGATGTTCGAAAGATCATTCTCGGGCAAGCGTATCTCGATTTTCTCGCGACCCCACGTTTCTCGGTGCGCGCCGGTATCTTGCTCGCACCCATCGGTATCATCAATGAAAAGCATGAACCCACAAGCTTTAATGGCGTGAACAGGCCACTGGTGGAGACCTTCATCATCCCTTCTGGGTGGCGGGATGCCGGGGTCGGGGTCACCGGGCAGTTCGGGCAGGGATGGCGTTATCGAGCCTACGTGATGGGAGGGTTGAATGCAGCCCGCTTCGCCGCAGCCGATGGCATACGTGGCGGCCGGCAAGGGGGCCAACTCTTCACGAACTTGAGCAGACCAGCGCAAGTCGGTCGAGTCGAGTACCTCGGGATTCGTGGCCTACAACTCGGCGCGAGCGGGTATACCAGTGGGTCGGGATTTGAGCTAAAATCGCTCAACCCGAGGGTCAACATCGGGGAGTTTGACGGTCAATACGGGAGAGGGCGTTTTCATCTGCGCGCTTTGTTCGCGCGCGTGTGGATCACCCAAGCCGGCGAAATCAACAAAACCATCTCCGAAGAGTCCGGGAGGAATCCGAACGTCGCCAGCCAGTTGGGCGGGTGGTACATCGAGCCATCCTGGAACCTCTTCCCACAGGAGGCTCATGGTGAGTTGCTAGCTTTCACTCGGTACGAAAGATTTAATACCCAGTTGGCCATGCCCTCTGGACTTAGCCCGATTTCAGAATACCAGCGAAACGCAATCGTTACCGGCATTACGTATCGGCCTATTCAGGACGTCGCCCTCAAGTTGGATTACATTTTCAGTGGTAACCGCAGCATTACGGGCCGGATGAGAGACGGACTCCACCTTGGATTGGGGTGGTATTTCTGATGAAAAGATTACTACTGGGTGTGCTCCTGATTTTGGCCCTTGCCTCGGGCGCGGAACCTGAAACGCCGGATCGGGTGATAAACATTACCGCCCAGCGTTACCACTTCCATCCCGCGGAGATTCGTGTCAGGAAAGGGGAATTGGTCGAGTTGCGATTCACGAGCCTCGACACCGACCACGGGGTGTTGATTCCTCATCTTATGCTTCGATCGACGATCCCGCCGAAGGGCAGAGGCGTTCTCAAAGTGCGGTTCCGCGCCACTAAGGTGGGCCAGTGGTGGTTTGAGAGTTCACATCCAAGCGGCGCGAACGACTCGTTGATGCGTGGCGTCGTTGCCGTCGAATGAGGAGAGCGGTGTTCTCACCGTGTCACAATGCGGTGGCGTCAAGACTAAACCATGCTCGAAGATGACCGAAGCGCATTCCCAGCATACGAGGCATGCATCGTCGTTCGCCGGGCGCGCATCGAGGGAAACCCGGCGCCGTCGGTCGCCTTGTCCGAGTTGTCCGGGAAATTCGATTCCAAAACAATGCGGACCTTGAACTACGCAGTCGCTGTTGAGCACAAACATGTGGCGGAGCCTACCGCGGAGTTCCTCCGCAAGAGTGTGCGCTAAACATCCGGGCAGGCCCCGGATAAGGCCTTGCCCTGTCATCGCTGGGCCGGAACGGATACCATTGCGGTGCAGTTAGCTGGTAGCATAGTGATGTTTTACAATTGCTACTCCTGAGAGTTCTCATCGATTGACCTTTCTTGTGCGCACAGATGAAAAATGGGTTGCTGACATCTCTGACTCCGGCGACGTCAGGGAAATGGCTTTGGCCGATTTGCGCGCAACACTCGTCGCGGGCCTCAACCGCGCCTTT
>JALHNI010000168.1 GCA_022843605.1 Bryobacter sp. | reverse complement strand
ACGGAATTCTTGATCCAGCGCCTGCTGGCTCGCGATACGACGGCGCTCGCCGAGCTCTACGACCTGTACGGGAATCTGGTCTATGCGACTGCCCTGCGGGTGGTTCGAGACCAAGCGACAGCGGAGGATCTGACACAAGACATCTTCCTCCGGGTTTGGCACCGAGTGCCGAGCTTTGATGTGACACGCGGTAGCCTGTCGGGTTGGGTGATGACGATCGCGCGCAACTCAGCAATTGACCACTGGCGGTCGCATAACGGACAACGCGCACGATTCGAGGTCTCGATTAACGACTTGATGCCCACGATGTCCGGGGGCGAAGAAGTCCGTGAGTTGGAATCCTTGCCCGAGGCGAGCCGCGTCCGGGTGGCCATGGAACGATTGAAGCCGCAGCATCGTCATTTGCTTCATTTGGCCTATTTCGAAGGACTCTCGCAATCGGAAATGGCACATCGGCTGAAGCTGCCCTTGGGTACGATTAAGACCTGGATCGGTGCAGCGCTGCGGCAACTTCGAGTTCATTTGGCTGCGACGCGTTGGTGCGCTAACGGCTATGGGCAGCAAACCTTCGAACCAGAGATCCATCGGGGCAAGGCAAACTGCCTTAAGGTACACTGAAGGCTCATGCCTCCGCGGTTCCTCCGCTTGGCGTTGTTGGTGGTCGGCGTGGCGTTGTCTTTCGCCGTTTCCATCGCGGTCATGATGCAGTTGATCCCCGCCCCACGACGCAGCGTTGACTACATGATTATCGGCGGTGCCGCTACCTTCGCGGCCATGATCGTGTTGTTCGTCGTCATGATCACCACCTGGTACCGCATGCCCACCGGCATCATCCGCCGCCGCGTCGTGGTACACGAAGATCCCCAACCGTAGTTAGAGTGCCGGGCGTCGATGTCATGCTACGCTCAGTGGCAAGATGGCCGTAACGCGCGAAAAAAAGCAATTGATGTCCGCCTCGGAGATGGACCGCACTCTCGTCCGGCTGGCGCACGAAATTCTCGAGAATAGCAAGGACTTGAGCAAGCTGGCCTTTATTGGCATCCGGCGGCGAGGGGTTCCGCTGGCCGATCGGCTGGCCCGTAAAATCAACGAGCTGGAAAAGCTTGAGGTCCCGGTGGGCACGCTCGACATCAACCTCTACCGGGACGACCTCTCCACGGTCGGCAGCCGCCCCGTACTGAACTCCACCACGATCGACTTCGACATCACCGGCAAGGATCTCATCCTCACCGACGACGTCCTTTACACGGGCCGTACAGTGCGCGCCGCGCTCGATGCGTTGTTTGAGCGCGGACGTCCGGCGCGCATCCAACTGCTGTGTTTGATCGACCGTGGATGGCGCGAACTGCCCATCGAGGCCCGCTATGTGGGCCGCCTGGTGCCGACTTCCGCAAACGAGATCATCGAAGTAAAATTCGAAGAGATTGACGGCCTGGAGAAAGTGCTCCTGGTGGAGCGTGTCGATTGACACTCATCGTTAAGAACGGCCGGGTGATTGACCCGGCTCAGCAACTCGACACGATCGCCGATGTCGCCATCGTCGATGGCGAGATTCGCTCGATCGGGCACAACCTCACCGCCGCGGGAGCGGAGGTCTTCGATGCCACCGGTTGCATCGTCGCGCCCGGCTTCTACGACATCCATGTCCATTTTCGGGAACCTGGTTTTGAAGACAGCGAGACCATCGCCAGCGGCGCCCAGTGCGCTTTGGTCGGCGGCTTCACCACCGTCTGCTGCATGCCAAACACGAAACCGGTGAACGATTCGGCGGAGGTGACGCGGTACATCATCGAGCAGGCCAAACGCGTCACGCCGGTGCATGTGCATCCCATTGGCGCCATCTCCATCGGCAGTGCCGGAGAGCAGTTGGCGGACATCGCCGGCATGGTGAAAGCCGGAGCCGTCGCGATCTCTGACGATGGCCGTCCCGTCATGAACTCGCAGTTGATGCGCGACGCCATGGAGTTGGCCAAGCAACTCGACATCCCCGTGATCGACCATTGCGAGGACTTGACCCTCACCACCACTGCCACGCTGCACGAAGGCGTTACGTCCCTGAAACTTGGCTTGAAGGGTATGCCTTCCGCCGCTGAGGACATCATGGTGGCCCGCGATCTGATTCTGGCCGAACTCACGGGCGCGCGCTACCACGTGGCTCACATCTCTACTCGCTACGCCATCGCAATGGTGGAGCACGCCAAAGCACTGGGCCTGCCCGTCACCTGCGAGATCACGCCGCATCACTTCACCTTGAGCGACGACGAGTTGGTGACGCTGGATGGCAACTATAAGATGAAGCCCCCGTTGCGCGGCTGCTGCGACATCGATGCGGCTTTCGACGGCATTGAATCCGGAGTGGTGGACTCCATCGCGACGGACCACGCGCCGCACGCCCCTGGCCTGAAGGCGCAGGCCTTCGAGCGCTGCCCATTTGGCATTCTCGGACTGGAAACGGCGATCCCGCTTACCCTGGAACGGCTCGTCCATCCGGGCAAGATCACGCTCTCCCACATGGTCTCGCTGTTCACGAACGGCGCGGAGCGCACCATGCGCCTGGGCCGCGGCCGCCTGACGCCCGGTCTACCCGGCGACCTCACCATCTTCGACCTGCACCGCCCGTGGACCTACGACCTGTCGAAGTCCCCGTCAAAGAGCCGCAACTCACCCTTCGACGGCCGCGCCTTCAAAGGCGGCCCCGTCGCCACGGTCATTGGCGGCCGGGTGGCTTGGCAATTGTAGCCTGCACTCGCTTCGGTAATTTGGCCACGACCTGGTCGTAGGCCGCACGTAGCAGCGGTTGCAGTTCGCGGCGCGTTAAGGCGTCAGCGTCTTCCAGCGCCACCCAATACGCCCTTGCCAAGTACGGCGCCGGGATGATGCCCGGCCGTTCCACCAGTTCCGCAAAAACTTCCGGCGAGCACTTGAACGCCATCAGGACGGCGCCCGGTTCCGGCGAGACTGCTTCCAGCGAGAGGACGGCGAACATCTTTTTCGCAATGCAGAAGACCAGATCGTTGCCCCACTTCACATCCTCAGTGACCTGCGGCATCGCCAGACAGAAGGAACGGACCCAGTTCCAAACTCATCTCAAGCATGAGTGTAGCGCCGCCAAGTACCGACCGATCCCAGGCTCGCTACAATAAAAGGTCGCCTTGGCTATTCCCTCCGTTTCCGCCCCCTCCACCGTCGCCGTCGTTGCGGAAAAGCCTTCCGTGGCGCGCGACATCGCCAAGGTGCTCGGTGCCAACCAGAGGGGCGATGGCTACCTGCATGGCGGTGGTTACATCGTCACCTGGGCGATCGGCCACCTGGTATCGCTCGCGCAGCCGCACGAGATCCGGCCGGAGTGGAAGCAATGGCGGCGTCACTTGTTGCCGATGTTGCCCGAAGAGTGGCCACTGGTGGTCTATGACAAAACCAAGGACCAGTTCGAGGTAGTTCGTCAGATTCTGAACTCGCCCAAGGTGGGCCGCATCGTCTGCGCCACTGACGCCGGACGCGAAGGCGAACTGATCTTTCGCTACATCTATGACGCCGCCCAAACCAGTAAGCCGGTGGAGCGGCTGTGGATCTCGTCGCTGACGGCTGAGGCAATTCGCGAAGGCTTCGCGGCCCTCAAGAGCGCCCACGATTACGATGGCCTGGGCGATGCCGCGCGCGGCCGCAGCCGGGCCGACTGGCTGGTGGGCATGAATCTCTCACGCGCCTATTCTCTTGCCTTTGACGAAGAGCTTTCCGTGGGCCGGGTGCAAACCCCCACGCTGGCGATGATCGTGGAACGCGAACTCGCCGTGCGCGCCTTTGTGCCCGAAGAGTATCGCGAAGTGGTGGCGACCTTCTCGCCGCAGGATAGCAAAGCGACGAAGCCGCGGCCCAGTTACCAGGGCACCTGGTACCGGCCGCTGGCGAAGAACGAGACGATGCAGCAGGCCATGCGGCTGCCGGCTCAGACCGATGAGGCCAAAGAGATCGTGGCGCGCGCCAAGTCGGGCGAGGCCAGAATCGAATCTGTCCAGCCGGAGGCGAAGCGCATGGTGCCGCCCGGCCTCTACGACCTCGCCGAGTTGCAACGCCACGCAAATCGGCTTTATGGCTTCAGCGCCCAGAAGACGCTCGACACCGCACAGGCTTTGTACGAGACGCATAAGTTACTCAGCTATCCGCGTACCGACAGCCGGCATCTTTCAAAGACGATCGCCGCTACTCTGCCCGCGGTGATTAAAGCTATCGGCCCTGGTTACGACGGGTTGGTCGCCCCCGGCACGGGTAGCCGGCCCCTCGGCAGCCGTTACATCGATGACGCCAAAATCACCGATCACCACGCCATCATCCCCACGGCGACTTCGCCCGAAAAGGCTCGTCTCTCCGAAGACGAACGGCGGCTGTATGACTTAGTTTGCCGCCGCCTGCTCGCCGCCTGGCATGATGACTTCGTCACCGAAGTAACGACGGTGGTGACCACGATTACCAACGCTGGCACCATCGATCGGTATCACTCCACCGGCACCGTTGTGCGCCAAATGGGCTGGAAAGTTCTCGATATCGTCTTCGATAAAAAGGGAAAGAAGGGCGACGATCCTGACTTGGGACAGGCCCTTCCCGCGATCCTGCAGGCGGCCCAAGCGCAGGACGTACTCGACGCGGAAAGCGTGCTCAAGAAGACTCGTCCGCCCAAGCGCTTCAACGACGCCACGCTGCTGACCGCCATGCAGACCGCCGGCAAAACGCTGGACGAAAAAGAGCTCTCGGACGCGATGAAGGAGACTGGCCTTGGCACCCCCGCCACGCGCGCCGCCATCATCGAAGTCCTGCTGAAGCGGGGCTACATCCAGCGGCAAGGCAAGACGCTGGAAGCGACCGACAAAGGCATCCACCTGATTGAAGTGGTGCATCCGGAAGTGAAAAGCCCGATGATGACCGGGCAGTGGGAAGCCTACCTGAAGCGCATCGAGCGCGGCCAGGCCGAGCTACCGCCATTCGTAAAAGGCATTGAAGACTATGTGCGCGAAGTCGTGGGCAAGGTGGCAGCACCGGCGAAACAGGCCCGCGCCGCAAGTGCCGCCAGTGCTGTCGACGCGGCAGCGCCGGTCGAGCGCACCGCGCTGGCTACCTGGGAGGGGGGCAAGGACGATCTGCCCGCGCTGCTACAGTCGGCGTTCGGCTTCCCCAAGTTCCGCCCGAGTCAGGAGGCCGTTTGCCGCGCCGTAGTGGAAGGCCATGACGTGCTGCTCGTGATGCCGACGGGCGCGGGCAAGAGCCTCTGTTACCAACTGCCAGGCCTCGCCTTGGGCGGAACGACGCTGGTCATCAGTCCGCTGATCGCTTTGATGGAAGACCAAGTAGCCAAGTTGAAAGAGCGAGGCTTCGCGGTCGAACGCATCCATTCCGGCAGGGATCGGACCGACTCGCGCCAGGCCTGCGTCGACTACCTGCAGGGCAACCTGCAATTTCTCTTTATCGCGCCGGAGAGGCTGCGCGTTCCCGGCTTCCCCGAAATGCTCGCCAAGCGGAAACCGGCCCTGGTGGCCGTCGACGAGGCGCATTGCATCTCCCAATGGGGCCATGACTTCCGGCCTGACTATCGGACGCTGGGCCAGTATCTGCCCTTGCTGCGGCCCGCGCCGGTGATCGCTCTGACGGCGACCGCCACTCCGGTGGTGCAGAACGACATCGCCGAGCAGCTGCACCTGGGCGAACAGGGCCGCTTTATTCAGGGCTTTCGCCGCGACAACCTGGCCATTGAAGTGGTGGAAGCCGCGCCCGGTGAGCGCGTCGATCTGGTGCGCGAGTATCTGCAGGACGCCTCGCGCCGTCCGGCGATTGTCTATGCGCCCACCCGCGCCAAGACCGACGAATTCGCCCAGGAACTCAAGCGCCACTTTCCCGCCGCCGCCTATCATGCGGGGCTCGCCGCCGGCGTGCGCCAGAAAGTGCAGAGCAGCTTTCTCGAGGGCAAGCTCGACGTCATCGTCGCCACCATCGCCTTCGGCATGGGCATCGACAAGCCCGATGTGCGCACGGTGATCCATACGGCGTTGCCCTCGAGCGTCGAAGGCTACTATCAGGAGATCGGCCGCGCCGGGCGTGACGGACTGCCCTCGCGGGCCGTGCTGATGCACTCCTACGCGGATCGCCACACCCACGACTACTTCCACGAACGCGACTATCCCGACATCGCGGTGCTGGACAAAATCTTTGCCGCCCTAGGCGCCGAACCGAAGCCGAAGGAGGAGTTACAGGAGCGCTTGAAGATCAATGCCGAGACCTTCGACAAGGCGCTGGAGAAGCTGTGGATTCACGGCGGCGCAATTGTCGACTTCGCTGAAAACGTGACTCGCGGTACCGATGGCTGGCGCGAGCCCTACCGCGGGCAGATCGGCCAGCGCGTCACCCAGTTGCAGAGCATGCTGCGCTTTACCGATGAGAGCCGCTGCCGGATGAGCGCGCTGGTGGCCCATTTCGGTGACCATGCCGGAGCCAAAGAACCCTGCGGTCTCTGCGACTTCTGCGCGCCAGAGAGCTGTGAGGCACAAGTCTTCCGGGCGCCTTCCGTGCCGGAACAGACCGCGGCGGAGAACGTCATGGCCGCACTGCGCAAAGCCGATGGCCGCTCCACCGGCAAGCTACACACCGAGTTCGGCGGCAGCATGGACCGCGACACGTTCGAGCAGTTACTCGCCGCCATGGCGCGGGCGGGCTTGCTCGAAATCAAGGAGGCCACCTTTAAGGCGGAGGGGCGTGAGATCGCATTCCGTAAGGTCACGCTGACTTGGGAGGGCAGTCAACCGGGCACGGAGTACGAGTTACTGATTAAGGAACGGCCGGGCAGAAAGTCGCGCACGACTAAGTCGAAGGTCAGGAAAGCTACCAAACCCGCCCGCAAGCAAGCGGCGGAAGCGGCAAACCCTCGCGAGAAAGCGCTCAAGGCCTGGCGCCTGGCCGAAGCCAAAAAACAAGGCGTACCGGCCTTCCGCATTTTCTCGGACAAGGTGCTTCAGGCGATTGTGGAAGCCGAGCCGTTTGACACGGACGACTTATTGGCCGTGTCCGGAGTGAGTCCGCGGATGGCCACGAAGTACGGCCCAGCCATCCTGAAAAGCCTGGAAGCTTAGGCGAGCAACCCCTTCACCACGTTTCCGTGAACGTCGGTGAGACGGAAGTCGCGGCCGGCATAACGGTAAGTCAGCCGGAGATGGTCCATGCCGAGCAGGTGCAGGATGGTGGCGTGCAAATCGTGGAAGTGCACCTTGTTCTCGACGGAGTAATATCCGTAGTCGTCGGTCGCGCCGTAGGAGAGGCCGGGCTTCACCCCGCCTCCGGCCATCCACATGGTGAAAGCCTCAGGATTATGGTCGCGGCCGTCGGAGCCTTGCGCCGTCGGTGTCCGGCCGAACTCACCGCCCCACAGGACGAGCGTGTCTTCGAGTAAGCCGCGAACCTTCAGGTCATGCAGCAGAGCGGCGATGGGCTTGTCGACCTCAGCGGCGTTCGATTCATGATCGCGCTTCAGGCGCTCGTGCTGATCCCACTTATAGGTATGGCTCACCTGTACGAAACGGACACCCTTCTCCGAGAAACGGCGCGCCATGAGGCATTGGCGGCCAAAGTCTTCGGTGATGGGATTGTCCAAGCCGTACATCTTCTTTGTCACTTCGCTTTCCTGGCTCAAGTCCTGGAGGTCAGGTGCTTCGGCCTGCATGCGGAAGGCGAGTTCGAAGGACTCAATGCGACCCTCAAGCGCCCGATCGTGCCCGGTGACTTCCAGTTGCTGGCGGTTTAGCGTCTGGGTGTAGTCAATTTCCATGCGCTGGATCGGCCGCGGCGTCTCCGTGTTGCGGATAAATGGAATGCGGGCGTCGCGCGCGGCAATGCCCACGGAACCAATGGCCGTGCCGGCGTAAGGCGCGGGCAGAAACGCTGAGCCGAAATTGTTCGCGCCGCCATGGCTTTGGGTGGGGCAGATCGTGAGATAGCCGGGCATGGACGAGTTTTCTGTACCCAGGCCGTAAGTAACCCAGGAGCCCATGCTGGGCCGGACAAAGGTATCGGAGCCGGTATGCAACTCCAGCAGCGCGCCGCCATGGCGGCTGTTGGAGCCGTACATCGACTTAACGAAGCAGATATCGTCGACGTGCTTGGCAATCTCCGGAAACAAGTCGCTCACCCAGGCGCCGCTTTGCCCGTATTGCTTGAAGCCCCAGGGCGATTGCAGCAGGTTGAAGGTCTCGCTGGAGACAACCTTGGGCCGCGCGAAGGGCAACGGCTTGCCGTGGTCGCGTTTGAGGAGCGGTTTGTAGTCGAAGGTATCGACTTGTGAAGGGCCGCCGTGCATAAAGAGGAAGATGACGCGCTTGGCGCGGGCCGGAAAGTGCGGCTGCCTCACATCCAAAGGTCCGGCTGCCTTGGCGCCGGCACTCGCCGCCTGGGCGGCTTCCTGTCCCAGCAGGCCCGCCAAGGCCAGGCTGCCGAAACCGGCGCTCGAAACCTGCAACAGTTCACGGCGCGAAAGAGTGCGATTGAGATGGCTATTCCAGTGGCGGTTCATTTGATTAGTTCAGATAGATAAATTCGCTGGAGCCGAGCAAAGACTTACAATAACTCTGCCAGGCGTTGACTTTGTTGCCCTTCCATTCCTGCTCCATGCGAGCGAGGAAAGTAAGAGCTTGATCGACTTCTCGGGATGAAGGCGGGCGGCCCAGGGCCCGTTCATAAGCAGCACGAATGCGGCCCTGATCATCGAGATTGCTTTGGCTCAACAGGCTCTCGGCCATTTTCTTACTGTGGTTCAGCATGACGGAGCTATTCATCATGAAAAGCGCCTGCGGCGCGACCACGGTGGCATCGCGGTCACCGTTGGAAGTGGTGGGGTCCGGCAGGTCAAAAGCCTGGAAGACTTCATAGAGCGAACTGCGCAGGACAGGGATGTAAGCCGCGCGAATGGGCCGGTCATAATCGACACTACTCCCTTTCGACGTGTTGGCCACGTACTGGCGATCCTTGTAAGTGAGGATACTGCCGCCGGTATCGAACGTAAGTCCGCCGGACACGCTCATGATGCCGTCACGGATCGCTTCGCCCTCCAAGCGGCGGCGATTGGCGCGCCAAAGCAGGGTGTTCTCGGGGTCCACCTCAGTAAAGCGGGTATCGAGGTCCGTGCTGAGCTGATAGACATTCGAGAGCATGATCTGGCGGTGCATAGCCTTGATCGACCAGCCCTGTTGAACGAACTCCACGGCCAGCCAATCGAGCAACGGCTGATTTGTAGGCTTTTCCCCGAGCCGGCCGAAGTTATCGACGCTGGGGACGATACCTTTGCCGAAATGCCAGCGCCAGATTCGATTGGCCATCACGCGACTGGTGAGAGGATGATCCTTCTGCGTCATCCACTGGGCGAGTTGCAGGCGACCGCTTTCGCTGGTTCCAATGGGTGTCTGATTGTCGCCGGAGATCACGCGCAGGAAGCGGCGGGGCACTTGGGTGCCGAGGGTCCAATGGCTACCGCGGGTGTGGATGGAGGTATCGGCGATCTGGCCATCGCGGACGCCCATGGCCCTGGGGTAGTCGGGCGTGGCATCCTCGAGGCGTTTGGCGTCAGCTTCCATCGCCATGAGTTGCTCGCGCACCGTCTTCGCATAGTAGCGACGCGCATTGCCGGGAGCGCGGAAGGGGCCGAACTTTTCGGTGAGGAACTCGTGAAGTGCTTTGACGCCCGGGTCGGTGGCGGTCTTGCCTTCCCTCAACGCCTGCTGGAAAAGAGTCTCGTACTTCGCGGCCAGGGCTTCAGGTCCGGCGATTCCGTCAAATAACTTGGCTACGGGGGAGGCCCATGCCGAACGCGGAGCATCAGTGCCCAGAATTTCCCAGGCATAAAGGACCGACGCGGTGGCGCCGTTGCTCCGCTTCATGTACTCGACTAACTGCTCGAGGAAACTGGGATTCACGCCATACTTAGTGGCGATCTGCACCTGAGAAAGCGGGATATTAGCCAACGTATTGGGCGAGAGGAGTAACTTCTCGAAGTAGGGAAACCGAGCAGCGTGTTCGAGGCGAATGAGGTTGTCGCCTTTTTTGAGCGGGACGATCGCGAGATAGCTCCAGCCGCCGGCCTCGGGCGAGGCCTCGCGATTCTGAACTGGGTCGGCACCGCGCTTCATCCAGACGCCATTCACCCAAAGGTCCGCCGTGCCGGCGCCCTTCTCCTGCTCCAGGACATCGATCTGATATTGGCCGTCGGCGGGAGCTTCGATCTTGTATTCGGCAAAGTACGGGCCCTTGGTGTCTTTAACGGTGTTGGCCTTCTTCTTCTCAAGCTTGCGCGGGACGTTGCCGGCGTCGAAGGAACCGGCGTCGCGGGTAATCCCTCCCGTTTCGACCGGTGCCACCTGAATCTGCTCATCACGTTGAACGTGAGCTGCCGCGAGGAGGTAGGCGCCCACGCGGTTCATCGCGGCGTTGGCGAGGATGTCGTTCTCACTCTTGACGATCTTGCCAATCTCTTTGCGTTTGGCCTCGATGGAGGCTTCATGCGCAGCGAGCCGATCCCGGTCTTCCTTGGGCGCCAGGACAAACTCATGCCATTTGGCGACGACTTTGAAGTTCTCCATGGTTTTGGAGCTCTTGAAGATTCCGGCCAGCGAGTAATAGTCGGCGGTGGGAATGGGATCGAACTTATGATCGTGGCAACGGGCACAGCCGACGGTGAGGCCGTTGAAAGCGCGCATGGTGGTATCGAGCTGCTCGTCAACAATATCCATTTCCATTTTCTTAGGGTCGTCTTCAGCGAGCATCTTGGCGCCGAGAGTGAGGAAGCCGGTAGCGGTCCAGCGCTCGTACATCGTGTTCAGGTTCGAGGATTCGGGGAGTAAGTCGCCAGCCAACTGCTCGGTCAGAAACTGATCGAAAGGCTTGTCCTTGTTGAAGGCGGCGATGACGTAATCACGATAGCGATAGGCGTTCTTGTAGACTAAGTTCTCGTCGAGACCGTTCGAGTCGGCGTAGCGGGCCACATCGAGCCAATGGCGACCCCAGCGCTCGCCGTAGCGCGGTGAGGCGAGCAAGCGGTCAACTACTTTGGCGAAAGCGTCCTTCGAATTGTCATTGAGAAAGTCCTGAATCTCGGCCGGGGACGGTGGCAGGCCAGTGAGGTCGTAAGTGGCACGGCGAATCAGGGTTCGCTTGTCAGCCGGCCTGACCGGTTGTAATCCTTTGCCTTCGAGCGCCGACAAGACAAACGCATCGATCGGCGAGCGGACCCAAGCTTGATTCTTCACGGCCGGCGGCGCAGGCCGAGTGGGCGGCACGAAAGCCCAGTACTTCTTCTGCGGCGGCGCCGATTTGCTCAGCGTCTCACTGCCCCAAGGCGCACCCATCTGTACCCATTGAGTGAGAACGGCCACGTCGGCGTCCTTCATCCTGGGACCGGGGGGCATTTTGAGGGCTCCAGCGGTGTGACGCACCACCTTCAGCAGCAGGCTATTGGCCGGGTCGCCCGGAACGAGCGAAGGTCCGCGGCTGCCGCCTTTGATCGCGAGGGCCCGATCGTCCAGACGGAGGCCGCCCATCACTGGCTGGCTGGTGGCGGAATGGCAGCCGAGGCACTGCTGCACCAGGAGGGGGCGGACATTCTTCTCAAAAAACGCGGAGCCATCTTCCTGCGCGACGAGCGGGAGGGCAGCCAGCAAAAACGGGAGTGCGCGCGGGCCGAACATGTTGAGAATGTTATCAGACCTGAAGCGGGGCGGTTTTCCTGCAGAAACGTGCGTTTACGAAACAAAGCCAATTTCAGGGTAACCTGAGCGGAATCAAGACCTGATGTCTCCAGCGTCAGAGTAGCAGACGACACGACGCTTCGGACCGGCTGTTGCCGGGAAGTGACTGATTCCCGGCGAGATTGAGGAACCTGTTTTGCCGTTACCGCGTTTCAGCTAGACGCTGACTACAGGACAGGGCGAGGAACGAATGATGGAGTAAGAGTGGGTGCGCAACCGGCCCAGGCCTTCAGTGACGGCGCCCCGCGCGATCACCAACAGGTCGGCATGCTCTTCTTCGGCCAGAGCATGGGCCCGCTTGGATGGTTCGCCCCCTCGGATCTCGACGCGCGCCTTGATGCCCAGCGTCTTCAGGAGCCCTTCCATTTCTTCCTTCGCCTCGGCGCTCAGCGTCTCCACCAAGTCACGATCAAGATACTTGGCAGGACGGGTTTCAGCCGCCGGCACAACGTGCAGCACGATGAGTTCCGCGCCATGCTCTTCCGCAAAGCCTGCGGCCCAGCGCAAGGCAGGTGCACTTTGTTCGCCCAAATCAACGGCGCAGAGCACTTTTTCGAAGGAGATTTTTTCGAGCGGCGGGGCATCTTCCAAGTGGACACCCGTCCAGACCGGGCAGGGCGCATCGTGCAGGACCTTGGCGGTGAGCGAGCCGAGGACAAACCGGCGGAAGGGTCCCAGGCCATGGGTGGGCATCATGATGAGGTCCATGCCCTCCTGTGTCGCAAACTCGATGGTCTTCAGGGCCGAATCGCCCTCCAGCACCACGCGTTTCACGTCGAGATGCTTGAAGTCTTCGCTGAGAAACTCCTTCATGCGGTGGTTGGCGGCTTCGACGCCCGCCCGGTAGGTTTCCACCATGGCGATGCCGCCAAAGTCCGGAGTGCCGGAGAAGTAATCCTGTTGGGCAACGACGTGGAGAAAGGTGACCTCCGACTGGAAGCGTCCGCCAAATGACTCAACATAGCGGGAAGCACCGATGCAGCTATCGGAGAAATCGATGGGGAAGAGGATCTTGCGGAGCTTGAGCATAAGAACGATTTTCGCCTTTGAGAATGTCGCGCCACGGGGCCTATTGCATTCCATCACGTCGGCAGAGAGCGCGCAAGTGGCCGGGCGAGGTGGGGTGGGAGTGTAGAATGGCGGCCATGCGGCTACGACGGATTCTCGGGACACTCACGATAACGCTGCTTTTTCTGTGCTTGCCCGCACTCGTTGCGCCGTATGTCGCTCAGGATCCGGTCGCTTGGGCTTACCGGGCCTATCACCCGTTCATGTATCGCTTCCCAGCGACTTTCGGGGCCCACACGAGTTTGGAACTGCAGAGCAAAACGGGCGTCGATCAGTCTCTGTACTTGATTCGGCTCATGATCCGGCACTGGTAGAGAATGGGAGCGATGCATCACCCAATCGTTTTCACCCAGGTAGCTTGTTTGGCGTTGATCGCGGGCATGGCGAACGGCGCGCCGCCGGCTGTCGCCGCGCACCGGGGAGGCGCGGCGTTGATGCCGGAGAATACGATCGCCGCGTTCAGGAATGCGATTCGACTGGGTGCGGAGATTCTGGAGTTCGACATGAACCTCACCGCCGACGGCGAGATCATTCTGCATCACGACGTGACGGTGAACGCCGGAATCTGTAGCTCGCAGCCCGGCTCTGCCGTGCAACCGAGCCCGATCCGGCGCCTGACGCTCGCGCAGCTCCGGCAGTTCGACTGCGGCTCGAAACGGCCCGCGACTCGGCCGAAGCAAGCACTTTTGCCAGGAGCCCGGATGCCGACACTCGAAGAGTTCCTGCGCGAGGTAAAAGGGAGCAAAGTGCTGTTGCTGGGTGAGACCAAGATGCCGCCCCCGGGCGAAGCTAACCCGATCGATCCGGTACAGTTCGTGGAGCTGATT
>JALHNI010000167.1 GCA_022843605.1 Bryobacter sp. | reverse complement strand
TCTCAGCCCCTTACCGAGGCCGAAACCCGTCTCGGCGCTGCGAATCGCGCGCGTGCCGCCCGGGTATCCGCGGATGCCGATCTCGGATTAGGCTTGGAAGGCGGTGTGGATACCTTGCGTGGCCGCCTCTATTTGACCAATTCCGTGGTGGCGGTTGACCGGCAAGGGCAGCTAGGCGAGGGCGGGGGATTCCGGATGGAACTGCCGCCGTCGTTCTTAGCCGGCCTGCATGACGGTCGCGAACTTGGCGAGTTGATCGACGCCGCTTCCGGGCAGGTAAACACGAAGCAGAAAGAAGGCGCTATCGGCCTGCTCACCGCCGGCTTGGCCGACCGGCAACAGAGCTTTGAACTCGCCGTCACCTATGCGCTTGTCCGCTGGCTACGGCCCGAGCTTTATCCGTCACCGCCTGCTGTCACCTACCGGCTGTCGACGCCCCAGGATCTGCCGTTGATTCTGGCTGCGGAGGAGGAAGGTTGGCGCGAAGGCTTCATCGGGCACGACGATGCCGGGACGCATCTCGCCTGGATGAGCGATCCCGATGTTGAGCATCGCACGATCCTGCGCGAAGGCCGCGCCGTTGGCTATCTCATTTTGCGTGGATTGACCAGCCCACACGACGCCATCGAAGTGAAACGGATCTGCCTGACCGAACGCGGTGCCGGTGTCGGCACCGCCGTGCTGCGGGAACTATTGCACTGGGCCTTCGAAGATCGCGGGGCGCATCGCGTCTGGCTGGATGTCTATGTGGAGAACGCGCGTGCTCGCCGGGCTTACGAACGAGCCGGCTTTCGCGAAGAAGGCCGGCTGCGGGAAAGCGAACGCGGACCGTCGGGCTATCGAACGCTGATTCTGATGTCGATTCTGCGCGACGAATGGTGCGCTAGAGCTTAGCCAGCGTCGCCCGGACGTAGTTGCCGTCGGTGCGAGAGGCAGGCTTGGCCTTAATCACGCGGGCCGTGTCGAAGGCGATGAGCTTCGTCGCTTTCTCCCAGGGTTCCGGATAAAGTGTGATCTCAATCGGCTCCTGGTCGCTCAGCAACAGGGCTTCGTCTTCCGGCGTCACACACATCACCACCCACTTCGTGCCGTCGGCGCGCTTATGCACCTCGAAGACCTGATAGGTCTGGTTGGCGAACATAGGACAGGCATTGAAAGGCGCGTAAGAAAAACCGTAAATTCCCGTAGGCTGGCGCTCAAAGCCGGAGCCTTCGTGCTCACCCTTCACCACTTTCAAACCAGCGCGTAATTCTTCTCGACTGGCGGACTGTACAACCGATGCTGACATTAAAACTCCCCTGCTGACTATTCTAACGGGCTGGACAGGTCATTTGCTCAAGTGGCGTCGCAGGAAATCCCATGCGAGGTTGCCACGAAACTCATGTCCGCCCTCAAACTCTTTGAACTCAAACTGAGCCGCCGCGTTCACTTTTGCATAGTGCCCGCGAGCCCGTTCCGCGCCGATCCGTACGTCGGCAATGGGCAGGCCCTGATCGGAGATTCCGGCTTGCACTTGCAAGGGACGGGGCGCGATCAGCGCCGCAATTTCAGGCGTGGCCAAATCCAGCGGCCGCCCCTCTATTTTGCCACTTGCGCTGGCCGGAGGAAGCTCCGACCGGAACGAACATGACGCCACCGCCACTTTGATGCGTGGGTCGACGGCGGCCGCGTACAGCGTATAGTAACCACCATACGATAGCCCAATCATGCCGATGCGCTTCGCGTCGATCTCCTTCTGGTGCTTCAGCAGGCTATCGAGCGCTTTGACGATTTTGGTGACCTCCAGGCCCATCAGGCTCGTGCCGGCGGCGCGGAGTTTGGCATCCAGCCCGGCGCGCACCTCCACCGGAATCGGTGAGCCTTTGTCGCGGTCCCGGTATGGGTACATCACCGTCAGCGGAGCATAGACGATGTAGCCTTCCTTGGCCGCCCCGCGGATCATGTCGTGATAATTCCCGCCGCCCTTGTAGATGGCCATCTCGGGAAATCCGCCGCCACCGTGCTTCGAAATCACCAACGGCGCAGGCTTCCGGAGATTCTTCGGCACCAGGTACAGGCCATAGGTCTCCAGATCGGGTCCCACCTCAATCCAGCAGCGATAGTAGGTGGCGAGGTCGTCTTCGCCGCTCTTCTCCAGGCGCGGCTTGCCGGGTGTGGCATGCATACCGGGCGAAGGGTAGCCGATGCTGGTGACCAACGTCCGCCGCCAGCCTTCCACGCCTTGTCCGGCGCGGCTCGCGTAGGACTCAAGCTGCTTCCAGTTGCGCTCCCGGATCGGCATCGTGGCCGTCGGTTCTTCTTCGAAACTCTGTTGAGCGCAGAGCAGGCTGAGGCCAAACAAGGGCGTCAGAAAAAACCGCATTCCCTAGTGATAGCAGATACTGGGCTATACCCGTATGCTTCCGCGCGTTCTGTTTATCTTCACTGGTGGCACCATTTCGATGAAAATCGATCCCCAAACGGGCGGTGCCGTTCCCGCCCTTTCCGGCCGCGAGATTCTCTCTTTTGACCCGACTTTGGCCGAACTTGCCGACATCGAAGTGATCGACTTCGGCCGCCTTCCTGGTCCGCACTGGACGGCAGAGAAGATGTGGGAGCTCTCCGAGCTCACTCGCGCCCAACTGGAGCGGCCCGAGCTTGACGGCATCGTGATTACGCACGGTACAGATACCCTCGAAGAGACCGCCTACTTCGTCGATCTTCGGCACACCTCCGACAAGCCCATCGCCTTTGTGGGCGCCATGCGCAACACGTCGGAGCTCAGCTTCGATGGGCCCGCCAATCTGCGTGCCGCGCTCCGTACCGTGATTGAGCCGGATGCGCGCCGGCAAGGTGCCTTCATCGTCCTGAACATGCTGATTCACGCGGCCTCCGCCGCCACCAAGAGCGATACCCAGGCTCTGGAAACGTTCACGAGCCCGGTCTTCGGCCCGCTGGGTATCGTCGACGCGGATCGCGTGCTGTTCGCGCGCGCCTTGCCTCGACGTGCGCAGATTGACGCCGCTACTTTCGAGCCTCAGGTGGACCTGCTGCTTACCTATGCCGGCTTCGACGGGCGTTTCATCGATGCGGCGCGCGAATCCGGCGCCCGGGGCCTGGTACTGGAAGGCACCGGCCGCGGCAACGTGCCTCCCGCTGCGCTGCCGGCCATCGATCGGGCCTTGGAGGCGGGCATTCCCGTCGTGCTCTCAACACGTTGCGCGCAAGGCCGGGTGTTGGATACCTATGCGTACGAAGGCTCCGGTTGGGACCTGCGGCGAAGAGGCGTGCTTTTCGCCGGAGCGCTGCCCGGCCCAAAGGCCCGCGTCCAATTGATGCTGGCCCTTGGAGCGACCCGTGAGCCCGCCGTGCTGAAGTACCTGATTGAACAAGGCCGCTATCGCCGATAATGGAAAGAGTGCCCCGAAGAGTCGCTTTTACCTATGGCCGCGAGGACCCCAACTGGGTGAACAAAGTGGTCCCGTACATGGAAGCTTTGCAGTCCGCCGGACTGGAGCCCGTCCTTTGCCTGCCCGGAAGCCAGCCTGACCTCAAGAACTATGCCGGTCTCGTCCTGGGCGGTGGCGCTGACATTTGTCCTTCGCGCTATGGGCAGGCTCCGGGCCCGGAAACCGAACCGCCGGAGGTGGAGCGCGACGAGATGGAGTGGCAACTGTTGAGCGCCGCGAACGCGAGCGGCCTGCCGCACCTGGCGATTTGCCGCGGACTGCAACTCTTCAACGTCTTTCACGGCGGCACGTTGCAGCAGCACATCGGCGATGACCATCGGCAGCGCGGCGTCGCCGATGCCCACGGCGTCGTGGTCGCTCCGGAATCCAAACTCGGCCGGATCGCCGAACTGACGGAATTCACCGTCAATTCGCGCCACCATCAGGCCGTTGACCGAGTTGCCGCGCCCCTGATCGTTTCGGCCCGCGCCACAGACGGAACCATCGAGGGCTTGGAACTGGCGAGCCATCCCTTCGCCGTCGCCGTCCAATGGCATCCCGAGGACCGTGCGCGGACGCATTTGCCTGACCAACGACTCTTCAACGCCTTTGCGCGTGCCTGCTGAACGCGGATGCCCATTCAGCCTTCCGCCCGTAAGTTCTTCTCGCGCCAGGGTGTGCTCGCCCAATGGCATCCGAACTATGAGTTTCGGCCTGGGCAGTTGCAGATGGCTGAGGCCGTTGAAGCGGCGCTCACCGATCAGCGCCACCTGATTGTCGAGGCCGGCACCGGCACCGGCAAGACCCTGGCCTACCTGATTCCCGCCATCCTCTCCGGCCGCCGCGTCATCATCTCCACCGGCACTAAGAACCTGCAGGAGCAGCTCTTCTTCAAGGACATTCCTTTCCTTGCCCAGCACTTTCCGAACCCTCTGCGCGTGAGCTACATGAAGGGCCGCAATAACTATGCGTGCCGCCAGAAGATGATCGATGCCGAGCGCGAGCCGATTCTTTCCGGGCTGGAAGAAGTGAACGACTTCAAGATCATTCGCGACTGGGAACTGCAGACCCAAACTGGCGATCGCGCCGAGTTGCATACCCTGCCCGAGGACTCCACTGTCTGGCACAAGCTCGACGCCCGGCGCGAACTTTGCTCCGGCCAGAAGTGCCCGCAGTTCGAGCGCTGCTTCATTACCAAAATGCAGCAGGAGGCGGCCGCCAGCGATCTGATCGTCGTCAATCACCACCTCTTCTTTGCGGATCTCTCCGTGAAGCAGACTGATTTCGGCGGCGTGATCCCGGATTACGAAGCCGTGATCTTCGATGAGGCGCATGAGATTGAAGACGTAGCGGGACAGTATTTCGGCATCACGGTGAGCAACCACCAGATCAACGATCTGGTGCGCGACATCAACGCGACGGCTCGCCGCAAGGACTTCGGTTCCACCGAGCTCGACCGGACTCTGGTGGCCCTTGGCGATGCCTCCGAGCGCTTCTTTGCCCACTTCCCGCAGATTGAGGGCCGTGCCGGGTTTGCCGACCAAGCCGGTTTTCTCGAGAAGCACCGTGAGGCCTACGATGACCTGTTGCTGGGCCTTGAACTGTTAGGGGCGAACCTGCAGTTGATCAAGAACCAACCCGAGGAAGTCATCCCCCTCTTTCGCCGGACGGAGGACTTTCGCGCGCGGCTAAAGTATTGGATGGAGGCGCCGGAGAAGACCACCGTCTACTGGATTGAGCGCCGCGGCCGCGGTGTCTTTCTGCAAGCCACCCCGATCGACGTTTCGCCCATGTTGAAGGAGATGCTCTTTGACCGCATCCCATCAATCGTGCTGACCTCGGCCACGCTCGCCGTCGGTGGCAAGTTCGACTTCCTGGAGAAGCGCCTCGGCTTGACGCTGAATCGCTCGCTGGTGGTGGAGGGCAGCTTCGACTATCAGAAGCAGGCTCTGCTTTACGTGCCGCAAGACCTGCCCGACCCACGGACGCCAGGCTTCTCGCGCGCGGCGGCGGAAGAGATTCTGGCCTTGTTGAAGCTGAGCGAGGGACGCGCGTTCGTCCTGTTTACCAGCTATCAGCAGATGACTCACGTCCGTGAACTGGTGGACTACCGGCTCGATTATCCGACGCTCATCCAAGGCTCCAAGCCGCGCAACGTGCTGCTGGAGGAGTTTCGCGCCACACCCAACTGTGTACTCTTTGCCACGTCGTCTTTCTGGCAGGGCGTGGATGTACAGGGCGATCAACTGAGTTGCGTCATCATCGACAAGCTGCCCTTCGCCGTGCCCAGCGATCCGGTGGTGGATGCGCGGATCCGGGCTTTGCGCGAAACTGGAGGGAATCCGTTCTTCGATTACCAGATTCCTCAGGCGGCGATTGCGCTGAAGCAAGGGTTCGGGCGGTTGATCCGCTCAAAGACCGATCGGGGAGTGCTGGCGCTTCTGGACCATCGCATTACGAAGCAGCGCTATGGGCAGGTGTTTTTTGACAGCCTGCCGGATTACGGATTTACCATGAATCGCGAGGATGTCGCCCGCTTCTTTTCTCATGTTTGAAATCATCGTTCAACATCATTTCTGTGCCGCCCACCGGTTGACCGGTTACGACGGAAAGTGCGCCAACATTCATGGCCATAACTTCGTGGTGGAGGCGCGCATTACCGGTGACCAACTGGACCGGCTCGGCATCCTGGTTGACTTCAAAGACGTGAAGGCCTCGCTTACCGAGATCATTGACGGACTTGACCATCAGTTACTCAATGACCTGCCGGCTTTCCGCGACCTGAATCCGTCGAGCGAGAACATCGCCAAACACTTCTACGAAGAACTCGCCCCGCGCTTGCCCGCCCACACGCGGCTGGCCGAGATCCGGATTCAGGAAACCAACAGCTACGCGGCCATTTATCGGCCCTAAAACACCGGTCTTAGAGTACTGGCGCGATCTGATTCGGCGCCGTGACGCCAGGAGGTAACTCCATGATCTTGATGCTGCGGAAGTGAATCTCCGCACCTTCAGACTCAAGGCAGAGATAGCCCTTCTTTTGGCTCGCTTTCGCGATGCCATTGACGAACTTGCCGTTCACGGCCAGCTTGATGGTGCCGTCCACACAGACGACGGTGTAAGTGTTCCACTCGCCGCGGGGCTTACAGAGATTCTCAATTGACTTACTGCGTTCTCCGCGCGGGTTATCCGGGACGATCTTGACGCCGCCGACGCCGAACAATTCGCCGTGCACGTAGGCGATCGGCGGCACCACGCCATTCTTGGTGTTCAGCTTCACCCAATCCTGCTCCAGCATCTGGACTTCCACGCCGTCAGGCAAGCGATTCTCGCCGGGCCGGGCCGCGCTCCAAACGAACATGCCCGAGTTGCCGCCGGGTTCCAGGTGCATCCATTCAATGTGCAGAATGAAGTTTTCGTACTGCCGGTCAGAACGCATCACCCCGATGGGGTGGCCTGAGCAGATGAGCATCTTGTTCTTCACTTTCCACGTCGACTCGTCGGTGTTTACGCGAATCCAGCCCTTCAGGTCGCGCTTGTTGAAGAGATCGCGGAAGACGGGCACCCCGACGGGTGCCGGCTCGGCGGACTGGGCCAGGCCCAGCCAACTCAACAGCATCGCCGTCCGGCGGCTTAAGGTATGGCTCATCTTGATATCCTACGCCCATGCCGACCGAAAACATGTTGGGTGCCTACGGAGAGTGGGCCGCGGCCCTGCCGAGCGATCCGCCGCGCCTGTCTTTCCGCCAAGCGGAGTTCAAGAACCTGAATGACTGGCGCAAGCTGGCACGCGAGCGCTACCGGCAAATGCTGCTGCAGCCGAAGTCGGGCGGCACTCCGAAAGTGACGGTGCAGCACGAGTTCGAGCACGATGGCCTGACGATCGAGCATCTGCAGTGGCAGCTTCCTTACGGTCCGCCGACCGAAGCGGTGCTGCTGAAGCCGGCCGGGGCGAAAGGCAAGCTACCCGGCATTGTCGGTTTGCATGACCATGGCGGCAACAAGTACTTCGGCCTGCGCAAGATCACCCGGACCAGCAAGGAACAGCATCCGCTGATGGTGAAGCACCAGGATCACTACTACGGCGGCTCGGCCTGGGCTAATGAGCTGGCGCGGCGCGGATATGCCGTGCTGGTGCACGACACATTCGCCTTCGGCAGCCGCCGCGTGCGGCTGGGGGATGTCCCCAAGACGATCAAGGGCGCCCTGCAGGAGGTGGACCCCGAGAACGAGGAAGAGATCCAGCGCTACAACCAGTTCGCCAGCCGGCACGAGAACGAAGTGGCGAAAAGCCTGTTCTGCGCTGGCCTGACGTGGCCCGGTGTGTTCAGCGGCGAGGACGAACGGGCGACAGACTATCTGGCCAGCCGGCCCGATGTGGACGCCGACCGGATCGGCTGCTGCGGCCTTTCGGGCGGTGGCCTGCGTACTGTCATGCTGACCGGTTTGCATCCCCGCATCAAGGTGGCTTGCTGCGTCGGGATGATGACCACCTGGCGCGACTACTTACTCAACAAGTGCTACACGCACACCTGGATGTGTTACATCCCGACCTTGGCACGCGATCTCGACTATCCCGAGATTCTGGGGCTTGCCGTGCCGAACCCGGTGCTGGTGCTGAACAACAACCAGGACCAGCTTTTCACACTGCCCGAAATGCAACGGGCCGATCAGATTCTGGGCGACGTCTACAAGAAAGCAAAAGCCACCGATCGCTACCGCGCCAGCTTCTATGACGGCCCGCACAAGTTTGACGTGCCGATGCAGAAAGAGGCGTTCGAGTGGTTCGACCGGTGGCTGAAGGCTTAAACGAGGACTACCAGTCGATGACTGAGCCGTCGTCCTTGTCGTACTGCGGCAGATAGGGACGCGGCTCGCCCACTTGTGCCATCAGCTTGTTCTCGTCAATGGTGATGCCTAAGCCCGGATCCGTGAGGATAGGACGGTAACCGCCCTTGATGGGCGGGAGAGGCTTCGCGAGCAGATCGGCGTATTCGTTGTCGCCACGCTCCTGGACGAGGAAGTTGGGTACTGAGGCGGCAATCTGCAGGCTGGCCGCCAAGGAGCAGGGTCCCTGCGGATTGTGCGGCGCGATCGGCGTGTAGTAGGCCTCGGCCATACCGGCGATGATCTTCAGTTCGGTGATGCCACCGGCGTAGCAGATATCCGGTTGCAGAATGGTGGCGGCGCGTTTCTCGAGAATCTCCCGGAAACCCCATTTGGTGAAGATGCGTTCGCCCGTGGCGATGGGGATGTGCGTCTTGCGGGCCATTTCCGCCATCACGTCGACGTTGAGCGCCTGCGCGATCTCTTCGTAGAACCAGGGGTTGTAGGGTTCGATCGCCTTGATGAGGACCATGGCGGTGGTGGGCTGCACGGCGCCATGGAACTCAACGCCGATGTCGACACCAGGATTGCGGCGGCGCAGTTCCTTGAAGTACTCGACGCAGCTCTCCACGTAGGCCTGGCCTTCCGCGTGCTTGTAGGCGGCGCGGCCGCCGGGGCGGAGGATGGTCTTCATGGCGTTGACGCCATTGGCGGCGTTCGGTACGCCGTAGACGCGCACGCGATCGCGGGTGGGTCCGCCGAGCAGGCGATGGACGGGGACGCCGAAGGCCTTGCCGGTGATGTCCCAGAGGGCCATGTCGATGCCGCTGGAGATCGCGGTCTTGATGGGGCCGCCGCGATAGAAGGCGCCACGGTGAATCGCCTGCCAGTGATGCGTGACGCGCGTGGGGTCCTGCCCGACGAGATAGCGGCCCACTTCCAGCGCGCCGGCGGCACAGGCCTTGGCGTCGTCCTTCAGCATTTCGCCCCAGCCGGTGATGCCGGCATCGGTGGAGATCTTGACGAAGACCCAGGAATTCTTGAGCACGAACGATTCGATCTTCGTGACTTTGATCTTGTCCTTGGGGCCGATCTGAGCCGCATCGGTGCGATGGGCGCCAAAGGTCGCATCCAAACCAAGCAACGTGGCGGGGGTAAGCAAACCGCGCAGAACGGAGCGCCGGTCAATCCCAGGCTGTGCCATAAAACGTAAATCCTCCAAAGACAATTTGGGACGCGAACGCCCGGACTCCATTCTTTCAGATGACGATGCCGTCGGTGCGCGGCGGACGCCGGGTGGGGACGAAGGGCGGCGCGCCGCGCGGAGCGATGAGGGGCGCGGAGTCACGCCAGAACGTGAGACACTCCGGCTTCTCGCCGGTGGCATGGTACCCCACGGGCTCGATGGCGGCTGTTGCGATGATGACCGCGAGACCGTGAACCTCCTCCAGATATCGACAAACCGCCAGTTTAGCGGGTGGCTAGGACCTCCTCAAAGAAGCGGGTGGCACGAGGATCCTTTGACTGGCCGAGCCAGAAGAGCGCCTGTTTGCGCACGGCTTCGTCCTTGGAGCCGCGGGCGGTCTCGATTAACAAGGGAACTCCGTTGCCGTTGGGAATCCGGGTGAGGGCGAAGGTCGCCTGCTTCCTCACGGAAAGGTCGGGATCCTGGCTGAGTGCCGCGCGAATGGCTTGCTCCGCGACGGGTCGCGAGGCATGTTGACCGAGCCAGAAGAGGGCCTTGCTGCGCACTTTCGGGCTCCGATCTTCGCGAGAAGCGCGAACGATCGCGTTGACCGCCTGGGGTTCTTTGCTTTGGGTTAAGGCAAAGACGACGTGCTCGCGAACTTTGTCGCTGGGGTCCTCTCGCACCAGACGTGCCAAGGATTCGTAGCCATGGCGGCCGCGGGCGTTGCCGAGCCAGAAGGCGGCCTGGCGGCGGGTGGTTTCGAGCCGGGAGGGGGCGATGAGCCGGTCCAGCGCGAGGTCAGCCGCGGGGTCACGGTGCAGCGCGATGGCGGAGATGGCGCCGTCGGCGAGCCGGCGGTCACCTTTCAGATCGGTGGCCGGGATGAGTGACTCCAGCAACGCCACACTCTGTGCGGCGTTCACGCCGGTGAGCCAGAAGAGGGGCAGACCACCGCCATCGACGGAACAATCCACCGAGAAGATGCGAAGCTTCTCGACGCGCTGATTCTCCACCCGAAGGAAGACGAAGAATTCGGTGCCGCCTTCCAGATGGACGGTGCCGCTGGGAGCGATCTGCCTCTGGCCTTCCAGTTGGGGCTCCAGCGCGCACCCGTTTGCGCTTTGCCCCTGTGCGTTCGAACTCCAGCAGCACATTTGACGTTCACCGGGCAGTTGGGGCACGGCGTAGGCGATCCAGGCGGGTTCCTTCTGGCTCGCGATGAGTGAGCGCACGGTTTCACTGAGGTTGCCTGCCGCCCGGGTTTGTTGGCGGACATTCTGCAGCCGGGGCTGAGCCATCAGCAACGGAACGACGAGGAGTAAGTAGAGCCTCATTTATTGAGTAACTCCACCAGATAATCAGTCGCTTCCTTCGACTTCATGTGACTTAAACGCTCGACCGCGCGGCGCTTGAGTTCCAGGTCAGTCTCTTTACGGGCGGCCTCCACCAGTTGCTTCGCGGCGCCATGGTTGTGAAGGGCATCCAGAATGGAGCTCCGGACGGAAGCCTCGGACTCGGCGGCATAGAGGGCGGCGAGATCATCGGCGGTAATCTCTTTTCTCATGCCGGAGAGCGAACGCACCGCGCTTTGACGCAGGCGACTATCCTTTTCCGTCCGGGCGATTTCCAGAACTCGCGCCGCATTGGAGCCGCGCGACATGGCGCGCAGCATGCGTTCCTTCCATTCAAACGTGCCTTCGGTCGCATAGAGCTGCCCGAGTTCGTGCGAGGCTTGGATAGCGCCGAGCAAGTCGATGGCCTCGCGGCGCAACTCCGGGTTCGATTCCGACTTGGCGGCGGCGAGCAGATGCTCGGTATCCCGCGACTGCATGTAGCCCCGCAGGACGGCGCGCTTGATGCTGACATCGCTGACGCTGCCGTAGATCTCGGCGAGCACCTGTTGACTGTCTTTCGAGCGGAAGGAGCCGAGATACTCGACGGCGTGCAACTGTAAGTCCGGGTTCGAGCCGTTTCGGGCGTATTGGCTGACGATGGCGCGCGCCTGCTCACTGCGACTTTGGGCGAGGACGAAAAGAGCGCGTTCCTTGAGCTTCGGCGAGGTTTTGGCTTCGCTGAGTAACTTATTGAGCAGGGGGACTGCGCGGTCAGGATCCGAGTTGACAAGGGCGTTGATGGCGTAGAGTTTGAGGTCCTCGTCGGATTGGCTTTCCGGCGAAACACCCTGGCCGGTGGCTTGACGTAACTCGGCGGTGAGGGCGTTGGCATCACTCAGCCAGCGGCTTTGGGGATGCTGTTTACCCAGTTCGGCGAGCACGGCAATGGCTTCCTCGCGTTTGCCGAGTTTGCCGAGCGCGTAGGCTTTCCAGTAGTAGGCGCCTTCGGCCCGGGTGGACTTGGCGGCGATGACCCGGTCGAAGCTGGTGACGGCCCGATCGTACTCGCGCCGGTCGAGGGCGCGGGTACCGTCCTGATAGCCATCGCGGCGATCGTACTTGAAGTCGCGTTCGATGTTGCGGCGCGCTTCTTCGACCGCGCGGCGAGTTTCGCTGAGCCGCTGGGCGATGTCATGCTTGTCAACCGCGGCCTGGGCCAGCAACGGAAACTCGACCTTGAAATCGAAGGCACGCTCGATGGCCAGCGCGATGATGGGTTCAAACTTAAAGTCGAAGTTGAAATCCAGATTGAGCCGCAGGTTCGGTTTGGGGCTGGGTTGCGGGCTTGGGGTAGGCTGCGCGGCAACAAAGCTAGCCGCCGCCAGAAGGGCACTTAGTAACTTCATGATGATTCTTTTCCTTACTTACAGGGTGTTGGACTGAGCCGCTGGCGGCGCCGCTTCGCGACTTTCAAACTGAGAACGAAAAACGTTGACTTTGAAAAGCAGGCTCTCGTCGTCGATGCGCCGGCGCAACTCTTCGAGGTGCGATTCGGGGACGAGCGAGGGGCTATGAGCCACTTCGAGGAGCAACCGCTCGAGTTCTTCGAGGAACGAGCCCACCTGGTAGTTGCCGGTGTTGATCGCCGTCTGGCGATAGAGCCGGTTGGCTTTGAGCAGGCGCGAGGCCGCGTCCTGCTCGAGAGAGATATCGAAGCGCCCGCCTTCGGGCTGGGCATTGTTGAGCTCCACGAGCATCATCTTGGTGCGTTCGAGGTGAGCGCCGAGCGCAACCAGCAGGACCCGCTCGCGCGCTTGCGCGGCATCGGCGCCGGCAGTGACTTCTTTGACGGGCCCTTGGGTAACACGCCCGGCCAGAAATGCGACGACCAGGAGGGCGGCCATGGCGGCGGCGACCACCACGGGACGCCAGTTGTTCCAGGACCGGTACCAGGGCCGCCGGGCCGGCAGTTGCGGGGCGATGCGGCTCCAGAGTTGCGCTTCATAGCCGGCCGAGCGCTCCGGCACCGGCAGGCTGTCAACGGAGTTCAGCACCCGTTGCAGGCTTTGGTACGTTATCCGGCAGGGCTCGCAGCCGTCCAGATGCGCCGCGGCTTCGTTGGCCTCGCCGTAATAGTAGAGAACCAGTTGTTCTTCGGTTGGATGATTCGTCATGCTTGGTTCACCAAAGGTTCCAGGGCGCGCCGCAGTTTATGAACGGCGCGAAAGATGCTCTGTTTCGTCGAATTGGCAGAGACGCCGAGCGCCTCGCAGATCTCTTCAATCGATTGGCCTTCAAAGTGGCGGAGCACAAACGCGGTGCGCTCCATTTCGGAACAGGTTTCGAGCGTGGCGGCGACTTGGCGCTGCACCTGGCTGCTGTAGAGCAGGCGGTCCGGCCCGGGGTCCTCGGCGGGCAGGCTCTGCATGGGGTCCTTTCCTTCGTGGTCAAAGTTTGCCGCGCCGGCGGCGGTCGAATGGCGTTTGCGCGACCGCAGCAGGTCTAACGAGTAGTTGGAGGCGATCCGGTAGATCCAGGTGCCAAAACTTGAGCGGGCATCCCAACGATGCAGGTGCCGGAAAGCGCGTAGGAAAGTTTCCTGCACCACGTCTTCGGCGTCCTGTTCGTTTCCGGTCATGCGATAGGCTAGGCGGAAGACACCTCGGCTGTACCGGTCCACGAGCGTGCGATAGGCGTCGCCGTCACCGCTTTTCGCCAGAGCGACGGCCAGGCTGTCTTCCATTCCACCGTATAGACTGCGGAATTCCGTCGCGGTTAGCAACGCGTGGCAGCGAGCCGGCCAGAGCGTCTGTTGGTGGGTTCGGCTTGGGTTTTGAGGGGGAACCCAAGAAGGATTAATGCCTTGTTTTCAAAGAGATCGCCAGGTTCGTTTTCGGA
>JALHNI010000166.1 GCA_022843605.1 Bryobacter sp. | reverse complement strand
ATAATGGTGCCGATCAGAACCCAAGAAAAGCCCAAGAAAAGCCCAAGAAAAGCCACCGAGCGGTCACAGGAACCCACCCGCCATCGCTTCGCTGGTGCAATGCGCGGTCACGGACCGCTGGTGAGAAATGTCGGCCGCCGCCAGCTCGCGGCGTGGTGCTGTCCGCGCTGGGGAGCAGGGGACCCGCGCCCAGTTTCATGAGTAGACGCAAGAGCGGAACGTCGGCGCGATCGTCACGGCAGCGCGCCGCTATCCTAGTGGAAATCCGCACCTCGACCTGCTCTCGCTCGCGAGGGTCTCCACTCGATACTTTTCAGTCGCGCAAGCCGGTACGACATTCGGGATCGTAGCACTTGGCAATTGGCGTCGTGCAACCGGAGCAATCGATGGGGTGGCGAGGTTCCGTCAACTCCCGAAAGACAAACGGCTTACGCCGTCAGCATCCGTAGAAGCCGCCACCAACCGCAAAATTTCATCTACCGTTGAGCGGGAAACCAATGGAGAGCCTTACTGCACCGATTCCTGGGTACGGAGAAGTCGCGTCCCGCGATCGACGATCACCACGAGTTGAAATCGATCTAACTCATTTCGAATGAATCGTGTAACGCAGGCAAATGGGTCGGGAGTTTGTTCGCCGGGGCTAAACTGGAGTCGAGGCCAACCCGCGCCGCTTGACAGGTTTCGACACTTCTCGACACTTGCGCCAGCTCAGATCCCTGGGTCGGAAAGGCGGCGAGCGAACAATCAGCGTCTAAGACTGCGGATGCACGACGCCGTGGCGCTGACGGGCCATTGGTTGGGACGTCTGACCGCGCTGAATCGCTCTCGGGCGTATTCCTGTAAAGGGGGAAGCGCCTCACGCGCTTATGGGTGCTTGATCCCGGCGCTCGTACGGACAACACGAGCCAACGGTGGCAAGCGGGCGCTAGAAATTGAAGCGGAACCCAAACTGGACGAGCCGGGGAATGCCCGGGAGCAGACCGCGGCTGCGGTCGACGATGGTGAGGCGGTCGGCGAGGTTCTTCGTCGTGAAGAAGAGGGTGGTGCGGGCAGAGACGGGAAGGTTCACCGAGGCGTTCCAGATCGCGTTGCCAGGAAGGAGACCGCGCTGTCCGTCCGGGGTGCCGCCAACGGTGTTGAGGTCGTCACCGAACTGGCGGCCGGTGTAGACGTTTTCGAAGAAGACATTGAAGCCTTTGGCGTGGGTATAGCTGAGGCTGGAGGTGAGGAGGTTCCGGGGCGCGTAAGGAAGGCGGTTGCCGGTGATGCGGAGATTGGTAAAGCCCGGAGTATTGCTGAAACGATCGGAGGAGTAACGGGCGATCGGCAGCATGGTCCAGGCGGTGCGGAGCGTGACGTTGTGCCGGGAGGGGAGGAAGCGGGTGAGTTGCCAAGCCGTGGAAAACTCGGCGCCCTGATGAAGGGTGGAACCCGCGTTGGTGAGCGTGGCACCCAAGCCGCCGGCGACGCTGGCGGGGACGATCTGGTTCTCGAAATCCATGCGGAAGAAGGTAGCTTCGGCACGGAGCTCGCCGGGGAGGTTCACCCGGGCGCCGGCTTCGTAGTTCCAACTCAACTCGGCATCGAGGTCGACGGAGGCGCCCGAGTTGTTGTTGATGATGTCTTCGACGCGGGGCGGCGCAAACCCTCGATGCAGGCCGGAGAAGAAGGTGACGCGGCCGGCCACGGTGTAGGCGGCACCGATACCGGGGATCCATTGCGTAACCCGCGTTGCGCCGCGCGCTCCGTTGAGATAGTTCACACGGCGAAAATTGACGGACTCGAAACGGATGCCGGGAGTGATGGCGAGATTCCCGAAGACGAAACGGTCTTGCACGAAGAAGGATGCTGCCTGGGCACTGCGGTCGTTATCCTCTACCAAAACACCATTGCGGGAATTCGGCAGCGGGCCATTCCGCTGCAGGCGTTCCTGCATTTCGGAGTGGTAGCGGACGCCGAGGTCCAGTTCGTTCTGCGCCCGGCCCAACCGGAAAGTGGTCTTCAACTTCGGGTCTATGCCCCAGGTGTGGTAATAGCGGAGGCGGCCCTCGTTGCCGCAGGTGGTGAGGAGGTTCCCCATGCCGCCGCAGGCCGGGTCGGCGGAGTCATTCGGCCGCTGGTTGGAGTTGCTGGACTGACGCCACCAGTCGCGAAGAAAGGCGGAGGCGTAACCGTTCGTTGAGAGAACGAGACGGTCGGAGAGGGCTAGGGTATGGGTGAGGGCCCCGGCGTAGCGATTGGCGTGAAAGAAGTCGTTGCGGAAGACGTTGCCGCGCGGATCGGCCAGGAATTCGCTTTCGCGGAGCCCGGTATACGCTAGGTTGGAATCCTCGCCATAAGAGTTAAAGCGGAGGCCGAGAGTTTGGCGGGACGAGAGGCTGGTCAGGGTTTTGATGTTGAAGTCGGTGAGCCCATGGCGGACGTTGTCCCGGGAGCCTTCGCCCTGCTTGCGCAGAAAGTCGACCAACCAGCCCGTATTCTTAAAGTTTGCGCCGTATCTGGCGTGTCCGTTGAGATAGTCGCGATTGCCGCCCATGAGCATAACCGAGCCTCCGCGCTTGCCGGGAATTGCGGGCGTGACGTAATTGACCACGCCGCCGACGGTCATCGGGCCGAAGACGATCTGTTCGCCTCCTTTGAGAACCTCAATGGTTTCGAAACGGTCGACGGGGGGATGGTAGTACGAGGCATTGTCCCCATAAGGCGCAAAGGATAGCGGCAGACCGTCTTCGAGCAGGAGGACCTTGGTGGAACGGGTGGGGGAAAGACCTCGGATGCCGATGTTGGGCCTCAGGCCGAAGGCGTCTTCACCACGGGCATGAACGCCGGACACCTTCCGGAGGGCCTCTTCCGTTGTCATGACCACGCTCTCGCGGAGTACGTCCGACGAGATAATCTCGGCAGCGCCGGGCAGACGTTGCAGATCGGCGCCCGAAGAGAGGACGCGGCCGCCGGAAACCCGCAGCGTCTCCGCGAGAGGCGCGATGCCTAAGGTGATCTCCACTTGCAAGCCACTGTCGGCCACGGAAATGTTCTGCTGCTTGGCGGAAAAGCCGGGCGCGGAGGTGATGATGCGGTAAGCCCCGGGAGCCAGCGAGAGTTCAAAGCGCCCCTGAAGATCGCAGAGAATCGTCGATTCACGCCCATTCAAGCCGGAAATGGCCTTAACTTGGGCGCCGGCGATCGCCGAACGGGAAGCATCTTGGACGACGCCGCGGACGGGAATAGGTACCAACTGGGCTACGAGCTGGGAGGTGAAAGCCAAGGACAATAGGATCAATAGTTGCAACTGTCTTGCAGGCACCATTCGATCGTATCACGAAGCGACGTTGCCGACACTCCGAAGAGTAGACGGGCAGGGCGTTAAGCGGTCCGTCGAGGCTCTGGTGGGCGAGAGCGTCTGCGATACGCTTGCGATCGGTGTCGTATCAACTTGATAGGCTTCGACACTTTCACCGCCGGAGCACCGTGCCAGGAAACGTGAGTCGATACAATACCGGTGTGACTCGCCGCCTTTTCAACTGTACGCTCGCCGCCTCTGCGCTCCTCGGGGCGGATGCCAAGCCCAATATCGTCCTGATCCTTTGTGACGACCTGGGCTACGGAGACGTCCGCGCCTTCTCCCCCGAATCCAGGATTCCCACGCCCCGCATGGACGCCCTGGCTCGCGAAGGGATGCGTTTCACCGATGCGCACTCGCCCTCCTCGGTCTGCACGCCCACTCGCTACGGACTCCTCACTGGCCGCTACTGCTGGCGCAGCCGCCTCAAGAGCGGTGTCCTCGGCGGCTACTCGCCGGCTCTCATCGAGCCCGGCCGGGAGACGATCGCCTCGATGCTAAAGCAGCAGGGTTATCGCACCGGAGGCTTCGGCAAGTGGCACTTAGGTCTTGGGACGGCCGAGAAGATCGACTACCGCCAGCCCTTCAGTCCCGGTCCGCTCGAGCAAGGCTTTGACGAGTACTTCGGCATTCCGGCGTCGCTCGATATGCCGCCCTATGTCTTCATCGACGGCAACCGGGTGCAGGAACAGCCGACGGCAACGATCGCCGACAACGGCGAAACCAAGCGCGGACCCTTCTGGCGCGGCGGACCCATCGGCCCCAGTTTCCGCATGGAAGACGTCGTCCCGAAAAGCACCGCCCGCGCCTGCCAATTCATCGCTGCCGCGGCGAAAGCCAAAACCCCCTTCTTCGCCTACGTACCCCTCTCCGGTCCGCACACGCCCTGGGTCCCCTCAAAGCCCTATCAGAAGAAGTCCAAAGCCGGACTCTACGGCGACTTCGTCGAAGAGATTGACGCCTCCATCGGCAAGATCGTCGATCAATTACAATCCTCCGGCGTCGCCGGTAATACTCTGCTAATCGTCACCAGCGACAACGGTGCGCCCTGGGAAAAGCGCGACTCTTTGGAGGCCGCTGGCCATTGGGCGCCCGGTAAGTGGCGCGGCCAGAAGAGCGACATTCAGGAAGCAGGCCATCGGGTCCCGTTTATCGTGAGTTGGCCCGGTAAAGTGAAGGGCGGTACGGCTTCCAGCCAGTTACTCTGCCATACCGATATCTTCGCCACGATTGCCGAGGTTACCGGCGTGAAATTGGCCGACGGTGCAGCCGAAGATAGTTACTCGTTTGCCCCGGTGCTGCGCGGCGCGGCAAAGAGCCGTCGTGAGGCGGCTGTGCATCACGCGGGCAACGGCATGTTCTCGATTCGCTCCGGCGAATGGAAACTCGTCCTGGGCCGCGGTTCCGGCGGCTTCACTGCGCCGGTAACGATCAAGCCGGGTCCCAACGAGCCGGTGGGCGAACTCTATCACCTGAAGGAAGATCCCCACGAGGATCGTAACCTGTACGCTCAAATGCCCGACGTCGTAGCGCGCCTCACGAAGTTACTCGATGGCTGGCGAAGCGCTGATCGCAGCCGCTAACTTACTCCGGCCGATGGACCTTCGTTCTCGCCGCCTCCCGCGCGGCGGCCGGTAGACTCGAATTGAAGCTGGCCCCGTAGCCGCTCGTCTGGCGGTAAACGTAACCCTGCCAGGGATCCTGGCCCAGCATCCGCGGGTCGCCGGTCTGCTTGAGATAACTCTCCAGCCGCTCCCGCAGTTCGCCGAGTTGCGCCGCATAGCGGGCATCGGTCGCCAGATTGCGCGTTTGGCCCTTGTCCGAGGCCACGTCGTATAGTTCCTCCGCCTGCCGCTTGCCAACGCAGAGCGCCACCTGCTGTGGGAACTGCGCCTGCGTTTTCGGCTCGAAAAGCGCATCCTTGGTCGGCGCGCCGTCAATGTCGCCGTGCGTCGTGTTATTCGATGACGGGAACTCACCGCCCGTGGGCCAACGGTCCGGCGCGAAGTTCCGAATGTAGAGGAAGTCTCTCGTGCGGATCGAGCGCATCGGGTAAGTCCCACCATTCGGGCGGCACATCGTGTGCCGCTCCATGGCCGTAAATACCTGTTCACGGCCGGAGTCGGCTTGGCCCGTCAGCAGCGGCAATAAGCTCTTGCCGGCAATTCCCGCGGGGCGGGGAACTCCCGCGGCATCGAGAAACGTCGGTGCCAGGTCGGTGTGGCTCACCAGGTCGTTAACCACGCTGCCTGGCTTCAGCTTGTCGCCCCACCGCACCACCAGCGGCATCCGCACGCCCCAGTCATACAGGTTCACCTTCGCCCGGGGAAACGGCATGCCGTTGTCACTCGTCGCGACAATCAACGTGTTTTCGAGTTGGCCGCTCTCCTCGAGCACCTTCAGGGTTCGCGCAAGTTGCTGATCGTACCATTCGATTTCGAGATAGTAATCCAGTAAGTCGGACCGGACGGCGGGCGTGTCCGGAAGAAACTCCGGCACCTGCGCATCCTCGAGCTTCTTCCCCAGCCGCAAGCCGCTGCCCTCATCGTAAATGCGATGCGGCTCCTTGCACCCCAGCCAGAAACAGAAAGGCTTGCCGGCCGGCTTCTCCTGCAGAAACTGGCGGAAGTTAGCCGCATAGTCGCCAGGCTCAATCCCTCGCCGGACAGTCTCCGAATGCCTGCGCTCATTGTATTCCTTGCCGCAAGGATGCCGCGTGCTTCCGAGTGCCTTCCAGTCCCCAGGCGCCCAGCCTTTGCCCGTGAATCCGGTTGCGTAGCCGGTATCCTCGAGTAAGTGCGGGTACAGTGGCAATGTGGGAGGAATCGACCCGTAAAGCACGCCCGCTTCGCCGACTTGCCAGATATGGCGGCCCGAAAGTACCGCGCTGCGCGAGGGCGTGCATGAAGGCGATGCGCAGAAAGAATGACGAAAGAGTACGCCCTCCCGCGCCAGTCGATCGAACGCCGGTGTCGCGACATGCCTGGCGCCATAGGCCCCCGCATCCGCCCACGACTGATCGTCGGCAATCACCAGCAGGATATTCGGCCTCGGGGCTGTAGCCTTGGTGCACGCTGCCGTGGCCGCCAAGAGAGATCCAACGAGTAAGTCACGGCGTTGCACTTTCAATCTCCGAGAATCAGTTTGAATTCGGCAATCTGGCGGGAGATCTCTTCTCGTGGCATATCGCGATACCGCTCCGGAAGAAGACTACGGCGGGTACACTCTTGGACGGCGACCAGATTCTGCATTTCGATCTCCGCTGGATAGGACGGCGGAATGAAATCTTCGAGCGTCGCCACTAAGTCGTCCACGCCCACCGTCGAGTCTCCTTCCAGCACGCTCTTCATGCTCGCGCGCACCAGGATCGCCTCGATGTCGGCGCCGGAAAGCGACCCGGCCTTCTTCAGAAACACCTGCTCCACTTCGGCGCTGCCGAGCTGAATGCCCGTCTTCTTCAGCATCGCGTGTAACATCGCCAATCGATCCTCGTCCGTGTCCGGATAAAACAGCGCGATATGCTCCTCCGCCCGCCCCTGCCGCTTCAAGTCGACCGGCAGTAAGTCCGGCCGGCTGGTGAGCAGAAACCAGATGACTTTTCCTCGATACTCGGTGTTGCCCATGAACTGCGCGATCTGGGCGAACACTCGATTGTTGACGCCGGAGTCGCCTGAGGATGACCGGTCACCGAGTTGGGCGTCCGCCTCATCGACAATCACCATAATCGGACTCATCGCCTTCAGCAACGCCAGCACCTTCTCCAGGTTCGATTCGGTTTGGCCCTGCCACATGCTGCGAAAGTTCTTAAGCGTCACCGCGGGAATCCCCACTTCGCCGGCGAAGCAGGAGGCGATAAAGGTTTTGCCCGTGCCCACTGGGCCGCAGATGACGTAGCCCATCGGGACCACGTCGGAGCGTCCTTTGTGAATGGCTCTTGCTGCGTCACGCAGTAACTGCTTGGCACCCGCGCTGCCGGAAACATTGTCGAGGGTGAACCGCGTCTGGACAAACTCCAGCATGCCCCCGGACTCGGCCTCAATCAAGGCCCGCTTCCGTGCACTGAGTTCCTTCACCGTTAGCGGCGTACGATTGTGGTGCGCGTGCGCCAGCAGCCCTTGTAAGTGCACCCGCTTCAGGCCTGATGTCAGGTTGGCCAGCACCGCCGGCGTGACGTCGGACCCCGGCGGCAGCGGAGTCGCCGCCAATTGCCACTCGATGAACTCGAGGCGCTCCGCCTCGTCGGGAAGCGGAATCAGGATCGGCGCGACACCCGGATGCTGAACGATGCTCTGGTTGACTTCGAGTAAGTTTTCCGCGATCAGGCAAATCGTTACGTCCTGGCGCAGAAACTGAGGGCTGTGCGCCCAGCGTTTCAGAATCACCAGGGCATTGCGGTCCTCAGGCGAAAGGCTTTGCGTATCACCCGCGGGTGCCACCGTCTCGGCGAAGGAGATGGAGAAAGCGATCTTGCGCTGGTCCAGCAGGCGCAGCCGCAGGTAATTATCGAGAATGCCGAGCACGCCATCGGGATTGCGCGGCAGGCCCGCGCTGTAGTTACTACCGTGAAAGGAATCGTACCCGCTCAGAGCGGAGCGGAAATCCACTTGCATTTCGTTGGTGGCAAACGACAGCCCGCCGCCGCGGTCGTAGTCGAACACAATCTGGCGCTGGCCAAAGAGCCCCTTCTGCAGAAACTCCTTCAGCGGGACAAACGACAGCGGTCCGGCGGTGCGCAGCGGCACTAAGTCATGCACGTTCTGGTGCAGGACGAACTGGACATAGGCTCCCGAGTAATACTTCTCGGAGAGTTGCCTGGCCCAATTGGGCATAGTTTCAGTTGGCATTGCGGTTACGATCTCGCGTGGATTCGTTGCTGGACGCGGGCCCCGTCGGCATCGGGGGGATCGACGCGGTCATCTCGGGCGTGGAGATCAGGAAGAAGTCCTCAATCTCCTTCACCGTCGCTTCCGTCGACTCCACGTCCTGCATCAGATGGTCGAGCTTCTCGCTGACTTGCTGCGGGTCAGTCATTGAGATGGATTGATCGCGGATCAGCGCCAGGACGTCTTCAATCGCCGCGCACTGTACTTGGATCACCTGGAGATCCTCAACGATCTTCTTGAAGCGCTCCTGGCGCTTACCCATGATCTCGATCCGCTTGCGATTGATCTCCTGCACCTTGGCCGGCTGCTTGTCGATATTGCGCTCCAGCAGAGCGATCTCCTGGCCAATGGCGCGCGGATTGGCGCGTTGTAAGTACTCCGTGTAAGTAGCTTCTGCACTCGCCAGTCGCAGAAACGAATTCATCAGCGCGTCAATCCGCTGCTGCACTTGGTCAACGAAAATCTGTGATGTGGACGAGAGTCTCGCGTAATTCGCGCGAATGCTGTCGCTGATCTGCCCGAGTTTGGCATAGCGTTCCCGTACCTCAGCCGGCAGTTGCTGCTGCATGGCGCGAACGCGGGCATCGTGTGCCTTCTTCTTTTCTTCGAAGCGCCAGGACCGGACCAGGCGTCGGAAGCGGCTGGATTGGGGGACCACCGCTAGATACATCAGCTCCAGGCCCGCGGCCAACAGGATCGGCAGCGCCGTGCCCGAGATCAGGGCGAAAGCCGCCGCACCCGCCAGGCCGATCACGTTGTACTGCCACTGAAAGGCTTCCTTGAGGTAGTTCGAGTCGCCGGTCTCGATCTCGTCTACCTTCCGTGCGATTTTCGATTGCAGCGAGTCGTCGGGCATACGCACTTATAGTGTGACGCGGACTTGACCCGCCCCGCCCGCCGCGTGGCGCAAACTATCTAGAGCCCGATTCTCAAGTTCTTGAAATTCGCGCGTCTGTTTCAGGTCCTCGGTGCGCGGGCGGGGAAACGGCACATGGATCTCCTCGGCAATGGTGCCGGGACGCGCGCTGACGATGTACAGTCGATCCGCCAGATACACGGCCTCGCCTACGTCATGGGTCACGAAGAGGATAGCGGCGGCCGTCTCCGTCCACATCTTCAGCAACAGATCCTGCATCAGCGACCGCGTCTGCGCATCGAGCGCCCCAAACGGCTCGTCCATCAGCAGCACCGAAGGTCGCACGGCCAGTGACCGCGCGATCGCTACTCGCTGTTGCATGCCGCCCGAAAGCGTATGCGGGTACGCGCTTTCAAAGCCCTTCAGTCCCGTCTCTTCGATCAGATGGGCGACCGTAGCCTGTCGTTCATTCGCCGTGACGCCCTTCAGCTTCAGGCCGTATTCAATGTTCTCCGCCACCGTCAGCCAGGCGAACGACGTGTACTTCTGGAACACCATTCCGCGGTCCGGGCCCGGCGCTTCGACACGTTTCCCGTTGACGAGGACTTCGCCCGTAGTGGGAAAGTCCAGGCCCGCAATCATGCGCAGGATCGTCGACTTGCCACAGCCCGACGGGCCCAGCAAGACGCGGAACTCGCCGATGTCTTTGCCGTCGTGGCCCACTTCGTCCACCACTTCGAGGTTCACGCCCCGCAGGGCTTCCACCTTGCGGCCTTCAGCGTCCGTGAAGGTGCGTCCGACATTCTTGAGGGAGATCTTAGTCGTCATTTGGCGGTAAAGGCAGTCCGGGTTTGGGGCGCGACCGCGCGCCGCCAGGGGAAGAGTTGATGTTCGGCGAGCGTGAGCAGCCAGCGAAACAGGAAGGCCGCGATACCGATCGCGATGATGCCCGCGTAGACGCGCTCGAAGTCGAGCACCTTGCGCGCCGCTTCGATCATGTAACCAACGCCCTTGCGCGCGTTCACCATCTCGGCCAAAATCACGTAAGTCCAACCGACATCGTAGAGGATGCGAAAGGAGCCGAACACGCCGGGGAACGAAGCTCGAAACATCAGCCACAACGTCTGCGGCGTGCCCGCCCCAAGCGTGTAAGCCGTCTCGAGCAACGCCTCGTCGACCTTATTCACTTCCTCCACGACGACAGCCAGTAAGTAGAACATCATTCCGAACACCAGGAAGCCCACTTTCATGCCTTCATCCATGCCGAAAAGGGCCATAAATGCGGGCAAAAAGGCGGTGATCGGCATCGACCGCATCGGAGCGACCACGGGATTGATGAAATGGAACAGGGCGGGGAAGGCACCCATCATCAAGCCCAGCGGGATCGCCACCGCGGCGGACCAAACGAACGCCTGCGCGATTCGCCACCAGCTCATAAAGACATTGCCGAGTAAGTCGTACTCGCTCCATAGCGAACCAATCGCCTTGATGACCCCCAACGGGTCAGGCAATGCGAACGGCGGCAGCAACCCACTGTGCGAGAGCGCGAACCATGCGCCAATAATCAGCGCCCACGCCGTCACGCCCAACGCGACGCGCGTCGTTGGTCCGACAGGTTGGCGAATCTTGGCCATTTACTTGGCCGCCGGATTGGCGTAGATCTTGATGTCCGTGCGACGATTCTGGTCCCGTCCCTCAGGAGTGTCGTTAGAGGCGACCGGCTTGTCCGGCCCATTGCCCGACGTGCGCAACCGCTCGGGGGGGAAACCGTACTTCTGCAAGAGATACTTCCGAACCGACTCGGCACGCTGACGAGACAAGGTCAGATTCATCTCCCGGGCACCCACCGAGTCAGTATTGCCATCAATGTCGACAATTGTATTCTCGTAAGCGCGCATAAAGTTGCCGATCTCGTTCACCACGGCCCGCGAGTCCATGCTGATGGTGGCGGAGCCCGTGTCGAAGTAAATAGCGCGCCGTTGGGTGGCGAACGGCGTAGCGCCTTTCGCCGGTTCCTTGTAATCCACCGGCGCCTCTGTCGACTTCGAGGAGAACTTGTCGCTCATCGCATCCACATAACGTCGATCGACCGACGCCTCAAGGTCCGGCGAGCCCTTAATCAGTCGCAGTTCGCGATACATCTCGGTCGCCATCTTCATCACGTTCTGATAGTCGGAATCGGAGCCCCGCGCGCCGAAGAAGCTCTTGTTATCGGCGTAGTCAGCCAGTCGCACACCGTCGAGCATGGTCTTCGCTAAGTCCGCCGGAATATTGAAGTCCTTAATCGTACCGATCAACGTGTGCGCCCGGCTGGGCTGCTCGTTGATGAACTGCACGCCCTCCAGCCAGCCTTCAAGAAACTTCGAGAGCGTCTCCGGATTCTTCGCCGCAAAGCGATCGCTCACCACCAGGATGTCGGCGATCAGCCGATTCGCCACTTTGGTGTCGTATATCTTGCGGGAACCGGGCCGTTTGGCCACCGCGTCGCTCATGTCCGGGTCCCAGGCCACCGCGGCGGCCACCTTCTGCTGCGCGAACAGGGTCGCCGGCTCAATGCCGTCCTTGGTATGCACGGCTTTGTTGAAGATTTCCGTGCGCTGCTCGGTGGAGAGCCCCGAATTCTTCAGGCCGTTGTAGAGTAGAAAGTGCGAAGGTGTATAGGGCGCGTAAGCGACGGTCTTGCCGGCAAGGTCTTCGATGCTGCGGATGCCCTGGCTGCCGATCACGCCGTCCGCGCCGCGAGACCAGTCCACTAAGTAGACTGCCCGCGCGTTAAACCCCTTGTCCCGAAACTGACCGTAGTCCTTGGCCCAAACGTCGGCCGTGGTCAACATCACGTCAACGTTGTCGGTGGCCAGTGCCGTCGATCCCTCCGTCCAGTCGTCGATAATCTTGAATGAGACCTTGATCCCCTTCTTGTCATAAATGGAGCCGGCCGCCGTATCGAGCCCGCCGTTGGCCACCAGCCCGCCGACACAACCCACCCAGATATTCACGCGCACCCGGACTTCGTTCGTATCCGATTTGCCCGAACTTGACCTCAGCGGGTAGGTCGGGTCCACCTGTTGCGCCACTTCTGTCGACTTAGTGCCGCCACCGAAGAGTCCACTAAAGGAGAAGATGTCGTAACGCTCAAGCGCATAGCCGACCAGTCCCGCGCCAACCAGGAAGATCGTAATCCAGCCACCCTTTTCAATCTTGACTGCCATGATTTAGACGGTCCTTTCGCCTTCCCGGCCACCGATAGTCTTATCCGGCGTCGCCGCCCCGGGCTGCGGCGTTACCATGCCCATTTCAATCTTGAACTGCTTCAGTAACTCGTTCGCCTGAATCTTCTCGGCTTCTTTCTCAATCTCGAAGCGCTGTTGATCGACGTTGGTCAGGGCCATATCCATGCGGGCTTCGTTCACCGCGGTCTGCTCCTCAATCTTGCGGACCATCTCGTCGTGGGTCTGGCTGACGCCGGCCACTTCGAACTGCTCCATGGCGTCCGCCACCTTCTTCTGCCATTGCGAACGGTGATTGTCGCGAATCGCCTGCATGGCTTCGCGCGTCTTGCGTTCCTTCTCGCGCATGAAAGCTTGCTTCACCACCATGGCCTTCTCATAGGCGGCCTTGGCGTTGCCGAGTTGCCCTTGCGTGCGCGCCAAAGCCGACCGCACTTGCTCCAGTTGCACGGCGAACGTAGCGGCGATGTCGTCGCGGCCGGCCTGGATGGCGGACTTAGTCTTTGACGATAGGTCGTTCAGGTCGTGGCGGTACTTGGCTTCCTCCTTCTCGAGGAGCGTCACATTCGCCTTCACCATGGCGATGGATTCATTCATCCGCGGAACTTGATCATTCATGTCCCGGATGTTCTGTTCGAGAATGATCTCCGGATTCTCCGCCACCGAAATGAAGAAGCCGAAAAATGAGCGAAAGACTCGCGAGAGCCGTGGCCACATATCTGTTTACCCTTTCCCTATTTCCTCCAGCCCGTTTCCCCCACGGCTGGCTTTATGACGACGTTCCGGTCGGTTTCTCGGCGGCCACCTTTTCGCCGACGAGTGTGCGCGGGCGCGCGGCCGTCGTGATCGGGTTGTCGGTCACGAAATACGATACGCAATCGGCAATTTTTTGTTCCTCTTGCTGCTTCAGCATTCGCCAGGAGTAGAACTCATCCTTTTGTTTCGCCACCTCATCAAGGTTCGCTTGCAGCTTGGCCTTCTGCGCGGCCACGTACTGATCCAGTTCCGTTTGGATCTTCCGATTGTCCTCCAACTTGCGGGTCTCGAGATCCTCCACCGACTTCTGACGAACCCGCTCAAAACCGTCCAGCGCCTGGTCGCGCCGGATCGCGTCCTGGATCACTTCCTGAATCTTTACCCCCGCCGCCTCCAGCGCCACCAGAATGGAGCCCCGTTTCACCTCCGCCGGCATCTGTTTGATGTGCTCGCTGGAGAGCATATCGTGGATCTTGAGAATGCTGTAGCCATTCGCCGGCGGCGCAATCTCGGCCGCGGCGTAAATGTCGTCGAACGAGGTGAGTTGCGCGATCGGCTTCGAAAACTGCACCGGCGGTGGCGGCGCGATCCTCGCCGCGATTTGCGCAATCGACTGCGCGGCGTCTGGCCCTGCCGTTTCCTGCGGGGCGGCATCGCTGCCCTCCACCGAGACGCCCTCCACCGAAACGAAGTACT
>JALHNI010000165.1 GCA_022843605.1 Bryobacter sp. | reverse complement strand
CAGGAGGTAAAACAGCCGGCACCGCAGGCCGTGAGATCCAATACAGGATTCCTCCCGGCAACAGGCCAGCAATAAACGCGACACCCAGCATCCAACGCGGCATCTATTTCTCCTTTGCGGGCGTATAGCGCGATCGATGAGACAGCTGTCGTCCGGGAGCTTCGAGAGAAATGTCCCATTGTTTAGCACGGCTCATCTTCGGCTCCAATTCTACGGTCTGCAGTCGGCCAATTCGCTCTACGGCCTCGGTCACGGCGCCGGGAATTTCGGCGATGCTCCGGCAAAACTTTGCCGCGCCCCCAGTGGAGTTCGTGAGATCCAGCAAACCGGTCTGGTAAGCCTCATTCAACCGGTCATTTTGATAGTTCACATGCACAAGGAAAACTGGAGTCAACGTTGACGCCATCTCGGCCTTGAGCTGCCGAAGCTTTTCTTTCACAAGTCCTTCGGGAAACCGGCGGCTCATGTCGTTGGAGTCGCTCGAATTGACCACGGGATTGGTATAGTCCTCACGGTAGTTCGTGATCAGGCTATCGCTGACGAAAAGCACCGCCGTGCGAACATGCGACTTCACCAGCACCGCATCGGCAAGACGTGTCGCGCTGTTGATGGTATCGAGCAAACCCGCGCGCCCGCTGATGGACAAACCGCGGATACTCTCCACTAGCTTCTCCCGTGATTCCCCCGGATCCTCCAGAACGCGCAAGCCATCCTGGGCCCGCAGCAGAGCAACACTCACCTGGGCAGGCAGCTTCTCAATCTCCGCAATCAATGCCTGTCTTGCTGGGTCAACGAGAGAGAGATCGCCTGCGAGGTCGAGCACGACGAGCAGGACCAGAGGCTCCTGAGTGCCCAATACGCGTGACAAGTGAGCGGGTGCGCCATTGATGGAGGCTTTGAGATCCTGTAACTTCACGGTCTCGCCCTCAGACAGGAACGGGATCCGCAACGAGACCTTCTCCGGAGGCGTCGCGGCCACGGCCAGGTAAGTCAGCAACATTGGCAGCAGCAGTCGCATCAGAAGCTATACCTCAGCCCAAGCTGAATCACCCGGCCCCCACGCGATCCAATGATTCGGCCCGCATTGACGTTGGGCGCAGAGGCCGGCCCGATCATGGTATCGGGCGCCGTCCAGTTAGCGAGGTTGACGAAATTCAAGCCCACCGCCGTTAACTCAATGCTTCGCTCCGTCGTAATTGAGAATCGTTTGTTCACACTCAGATCGTGATTCTGAGTGCCCGGCATTCGAAGCGTCGGATGGGTGCGTGAAGCATTTCCGATGGTGAAGTCGTCCGGTTGAGCGAAGGCCTCGGGATTGAACCAGCGTTCCGGGCCCTGGTTCGCAACTTGTGGGTCAACCCCGGGCACGACATTTACATTCAGCACATCCAGCACACCACCGGTGTTATTAAACTGCGGATGCAAAGCGAGAGGCTCGCCGCTGGCCATGGTGGTGACGCCGCTTAGCGACCATCCTTCAAAGATGTGCCGGCGCCAGCCGCCTGCGGTGAACAAAAGGCGATTTGGACCGAACGGCAACTCGTAGACGTAGTTAAAAGAGATGCGGTGCGGATTATTCGACGACGTGAGTGACCATTCGTTCTGACGGTTGTAGTAGTCCTGAACGCCGTACGGCCCGGAGTAGTTGTCCATCTGTTTGGAAAACTCGTAGTAGGCGGACAGAGACAGTCCGCTCGAACTTCGCTTTTCAAAGCGAACGTAAGTGGCATCGCGTCGATATCGGCCCTCCGGCCAAGCGCTATAGACATCGAAACGTTGGTACTGGGGATAGGGCCGCAACTCGCGGCGAAAAGACTCATTATTAAGTTCGTCCCGGAACTGCAGGGCGCCCAACGGAATGGCATTTGGATTTGAGCCTGAGTTACTGAGGAGCAGATTCCTCCCATACGAGTGGCCAGCGCCCATGGTGAGCACTGTCTGACCCGCCATGCTCCGCTCAATTGATAGCCCGGCCGACTGATAGGTGGGCTGGCGGCCTGTAATCTCCACCAAATCGGCTATCGTATTATTCGCTGACTCCGGCCGAAGATCGGGGAATGTTCGCGTGGTGCTGGTTAAGCCATCAGCAAGAGTCACCGCGGGATTCAATTGCATGTTTGTCGAGATCCAGCTCACGGTGCCATTGAAGGCCTGGGTCCCCCATTGCGATGTGTAAACCGGAATGGTGGAGTAAGATCGCCCATAACTGAGTCGGGCCACGGTCTTTGTATCGCCCAGGACATTCCAGGCGAGACTGGCGCTGGGATCTGCTTTCCAGAGAAATGGCTGAAAGGCTCGTCCCTGGCCATCCCGCCCGGCGACGACCAATGCACCAGGCCGTCCATTGGCCGGATTCACCGCCTCCGGAGAAACGGTGGACTGCCGATCGTACTTCTCTGTGCGCGGACCACTACCATCAAGGGTGACCGACACGCTCAGCGTCAGACCCTTGAGAATCTCCCACTGATCGCTCACCGACATCTGGTATCGCGGCTTGCGAAAGTAAGAGGGCGACTGGACGATGCTGCGCTCGGCATAGTCAGCGCCACCCAGCAAGAAACTCGCAAAGGCATGGCCAGTGTTCACGATACCGGGAAGGCTGGTAAGTCCTGCAGAGAACTGATACAAACCGGAGGGATAGTGCGGCGCGAAGATATTCACCTGCTCTCGGTTCATGTAGCCATTCATGGACAAACGATGTTTACCGCGCCGAGTCGAGAATCCGTCATTGATCGTAAATGTGTTCCGCGCACTCCGGGTAGAGGGATTCGCGCGGCCCAGAGCAAGATACGGGGAAATTCGATAGAAAGGGAATGGCTCAGCGCCTGCGCCACCCTCATTCCGGTAGGAGAAGCGACTGGTGCTGGCGGTGACACTGAAAGTGTTGACGTTACGGGACGAGGCCGTCAGCACATGTTCTAACGACGCGCGCCGGCTTTGGCGGTCCACGATCACCGAGCCAGGATTCGCCTCCGTGGGGATCAGTGGCGCCGCGCCATCCGTGCCATTTGAGTTCGTTAGGTTAAATGCCAAGCGGTTCTTGTCGTTAAGCGTGTGGTCGAGACGAACGATCGTGCCATTGGCACTGTTGATTTCTGGAGCGAAAACGAACAAGTTGTTACGAAAGAAGGGGCCGGCATCACTGTTCGGCGCAGGGTAATTGGCCTGCACTCGCTGTGCCGTGGGATCGAGCCGCGCAGCAGGAATGCGGTTATTCGGAAACGGCGAACGCAGATACTCTAGGTTCTCCTCGGAGACGGGCCGGTTGGGATCGAACGCCGCATTCGGGGCCGTCGTTGCGGGGTCGTAGATCGGCAGGGTGTTGCCAGAGGCGTCCACGCTCGCACTCCAATCTCCTTGACGCTCGCCGAGTGTCGGCACGGTCCGCAGATAGGAGCGGCCAATCTTTTCACGAACGCCCTCAAACGTGAAGGTAAAGAACGTGGTCCGGGCACCATCGTACAGCTTCGGGATCACCACCGGACCCGTCAGATTAAAGCCAAACTGATTGCGTCTCAGGAGTCCCTGCTCCCCGCCCCGCTGGACCACCTCATGTGGCACCGCATCCAAGGAGTTGTTCCGGAAGTTCTCGAAAAGCCGGCCGTGCCAACGAGGCTTTTGCTTCCGATCGTTGCCCGCCGAGGTGACGACCGAGCCGGACTCGCCACGCAAGCCAAGATTTCCGGACTCCGTCTTGAAGATCGCGATCGCCCGATCAAGTTCGGTTACTGGCGGGGCGGGCTGGGCCCATGCAAGTCCGGCGACAAACCACGCCGCCGTTCGGCATACACGCATCCCTCCATTATCGCGAAGTGGCGGACTAGAATTGCGCCTTCAGGACGAGGAGAATGTTCGCGTTCGACGTGCCGACATCGGAGAAGCTTCCACGGGTGCCAGTCCCGATCCGGGCAAATGCCCCTGGAGCGTTGGCATTAAAGGAGTTCGACGGATTTGAGAACTGCGGTTGCTTGATTGGGAAGTTGTTCGCATCCACACGCAACTGCAGGCGCACCCGCTCATTGACGCTCCACCATTTTGCCAGCGACAACTGCGTCCAGTTCAGGCCGGGTGCCTCAAAGACGTTGCGGCCCAGGGTTCCGACCGTGAACGGCGCCGGATAGCCGAAAGAAGTGGTATTCAGGTAAGGATTCTGCGCCGAAGTGGGAAAACGATTGGGTCCCAGCGTCCAGTCGGCCACCTCAGCTTGCTGGTGCGTCGTAAGGATATTCGGCCGGGACTCACCGGGTAGATAGCGATTCGGGCTACCGGCGAACGTCAGATTGAAGGGCGGCCCAGACTGCAGCGTCTGGGTCCACGTGAGTTCCCAGCCGCCCAGTAGCTGATTCGAGAAGCCATTTCCGTTCAGCCAGCGCTGACCCGACCCAAAAGGAAGTTGATAGCTCAGCACGTTCACGAAGCGATGGCGAATGTCATAGCTGGCACGGCCCTTTTCCAGGCGGCGGTTGTAGAAGGTGATGCCGTTGTCGCCGCCCTCGCCTTCGGTTTCAGTGAGCGTCTTCTGCATCGTGTAGAAAGCATTGAACGCCAAGCCGGCCTGATACCGTTTCTCGACGCGCACCGTGCCCGAGTGATAGGAGTTGTGACCGTAGTTTGAGTAGTGGTTGACCGAGCCAAACTGCGTATAGGGCTTGTAGTTCTGCGCGTTTTGAAAGATGGTGTTCAACGTCGTCGTGTTAGTCGAAACGTCCAAAGGAATGGCATTGATGTCCCAGTTGTTTACCATGCCGACGCCGGACTGGCCTTGGTACTGTGCATCCAGCAGCCAGTTACGGGCGAACTCGTACTGCAGACCGCCGGACCAGCTCATCACATAAGGCATCCGCATGTTGGGGTCGTACCAGCTGGCGGCGCGGCTCGAGAAATTCGTTCCCACAAAGGGCACCGAGCCATCCGGCTGAACATTGAACCGGATGTTCGGCGGACCATCCGAAAGCCGGAAGACATGCCGCGGATCGCCGACCGGAGCCTGAACGGTAGCGGTGGCCAGATACTCGTTGAACATGATGTTGGTCGCCTGGGCAAAAATGTCCTGGTGAATCAGGCCGAAGGAGGCGCGGAACACCACCTTCGGATGGAAGTTCCACGCCAGGCCGACCCGAGGCGCGAAGTTATTCAGGTCCTTGTTGGCAATGGCTCCCTTGGGGTGAATGATCGCCCCGGCTCGTCCGGTAATGGGGTCAATCGCGGTGGGGTCGAATTGCGCTTGCTGGTTGTACTTGGTCTGGAAGGGCGTCTCATAGGACCAGCGCAAGCCCAAGTTGATGGTGAGATTGCGGAGTGGCTTCCAATCATCCTGAATGTATGCCTGGTGTGAGTTCCAGCGGGGCAGCCAGCTACCGAAGTCCTGGGTAAACGTCGCGCTAGTGACTGTGCCAAGGAGGAAAGAGGCGAACGTCTGGCCAGTGTTCGGTACGAAGGGAGCGTTCGTGGCGCCGAAGTTATAGGTGCCACCCGGGAGCGCGGAAGTCGTTGCGTTGTAGCGGGTGCGGAGAAGCTCGTAGCCCATCTTCAGCGTATGCTTGCCGGCGATCTTCGAGAGATTGTTCTGGAACATGAAGTCCTCGCCCACGTTCTGAAAACTGGGCAAGGCGGCCAAGCTGAAGCCAATATTGAAATACGGAAATGTTTCACCGGACACATTGGGAATTCCAAGTTGTTTGGCCCAGTCACCTCCTTTAGTGAACGCGGTCTCGTAACGGGCGCGGCGGTTGAATCCGGCCCGGAACTCGTTGTTCATGGTTGGACTGAGAATCAGCATGTCGGAGAAGGCAAAATTGAGGTGATCCACCGGCGCCGGTTGGCGATTCGGGTCCAACTCGATCCAGGTGAACTGCTCCTGTCTGTCGCCCTTGTCGGCACGGTGGCGGGCATGGGAGTAACGCCCGAAGATCTTGTGGTTCGGCGTGAACTGATGGTCAATCTTGGCGTCCCAGCGGGTGCGGCGAATCAGTTTGATGTTGTTCGCGACAAGGTTTTCGATCGGACCCGTGGCCGTAGCCACGCCGGCTTGGTTAGGGGCGGCAAATGGCTTGCGATCAAGAAACTTCTGAACGGCCGGATCGATCAGGCTCTTCGGAATCACGTTATTCGGAAACGGATCACGCGCGAAAGTGGTCCCTTCCTGCCGAGTGGTGTAGGGATTGTAGATCGGTAGTGGCGCAGGCGAGCGTTGCCCCGCGAACGAGAAGTCGCCGTTGTACATCTCGGGCGTCGGTACGGTCGTGCGCGCGCTGGACGTGCCCGCATTCTCGAAGTGACGCTCCCAGCCGGCAAGCCAGAAGGTCTTGTTGCGGCCGTTGTAGATCTTGGGGATTAGCACTGGTCCGGTAAACAGGAATGAAGTCTCGTGATAGGTGAACGGATTGGTCCGAGGTAATTGCTCCAAATAGTTCCGATGAATCATGCCTTTGTTGATATAGCGATTCTCGCCCGAACCATGGAACTCATTGCCACCTGACTTGAAAACCACGGACATCAGCCCGCCCGCCGAGTGCCCAAACTCGGCTGGAGTACCTGTGGTGTAGACTTTCACCTCTTGAAATGCGTCCTGCGTGGTGGAGATCTGCTCGTTGGTGCCACCCGTAATGCCGATGCCGGGCTCTTTGCCATTCACGCCGTCCATCGTGTAACCAATGGCTCCGCCGCGTTGGCCCAGGATGTGGAAGCCGTTAATGGCGCTGGCGCCCGGATAGTAGAACAACATGCGAATCGCGCGCTTCTGGGGCACAGGAATCTTGAGCAATTGGTCGCCAGAGAGCACCAGGCCCGAGGCCGAGGTCTCAGTCTCCAGCAGGGCCGCCGAGCCGTCAACTTGCACACTCTCGGTAACCGCGCCGACCTCAAGGGCAATGTCCAAGCGAGGTGTCTCACCGGTTCGAAGCTGAATACCCTCTCGCACGTAACGCTTGAACCCCGTCGCCTCCACGGTCAGTCGATAGTTGCCAGGCGCCAGATAAGGTACGTTGTACGTGCCCTCAGCCGTGGTGATCGTCTCCGAGACGAAGGAGGTATCGATGTTCACCACCGTGACTTTAGACCCGGGGATAATCGACCCGGAACTGTCCGCCACGCGACCAACTATCGTCGCCGTACCGGCAGCCTGCGACCACAATGTAGTCGCGGAAAGAAGCATCAAGCTGATGAATCGGAACATGGAAACACCTCAAACTAAAGACAGTGGAGGCCCACGCTATCACAGCCCGTCCGCGAGGACAAGACAAATCCACAATTTAAGACATGCTCACGTGCGCATAACCGGATTCAGGAATCTGAAGCGCGTCCGTGCCCGAAAATCGTGCTGACACGGCTCAGTGCGGCCGCTCTAGCGGATTACACTCGCGATCACTTCGATCTCGAGCAAAGCATCCTGATCCAGGCGGGAGATCTCCACAGTAGTCTTCGCCGGCCGATGTGGAAATCTCGGCCCATAGACCTCGTTCATGGCGGGAAGCCAAACGAAGTCAACAATGTAGATGTTCACCTTCGCTACGCACTCCAACGCGGATCCGGCAGCGAGTAGAATCGCTGCAATGTTGTCGATTGCCTGGCGCGCCTGCTCTTGAATGCCGCCCTCCACCAGTCGCCGGGTGGTCGGGTCCACTCCCAGTTGACCTGAAACGAAGATCAGGTCACCGAGCCTCACCGCCTGAGAGTAAGTGGCATTATTCGGCGGTAAATAGGGAACGTCGATGGGTTGCATGGCTTATGCTGACTGCGCCAAGCGAAGGTCATCTTCGAGCTCGTACACCTTATCTTCCAGATTCTTGGTGGGCGTACCGGCGACTTTCGCCGCCTCCAACTTCGCCTTGGCCCCGGCCAGCTTCTTGATCAGCGCGGCAATCGCCGGCTCGACCTTGGGGGCCGCAACGGGTTTGGCTGGCGCCACACCCGCCGTCTTCTTCACGGCCGCTTTCGGAGCCGGTCGTTTCGCCCCGGCCTTGTAGCGAAAGGCTGTGACGGCGGGAGGCGGCACCAACACTTTGCCAAAGTCGGACTTGTACTCTTCAGAAAGATGAACGGCTTCGGTCAACAACTCGCGGAACCGCTGTTCGATGGCTTGTTTGGCATTGGCGCGCAGGTCTTGGCCCTGCTGCTTCCAACGCTGGTATTCGGAGATCGGATCACTCATGGATCTTCATCCTACCAATGCCGGGACGACTTGTCCGTGCACATCGGGTAGCGTCACGTCGCGCCCGCCGAAACGGTAAGTAAGCTTGGTGTGATCGAGGCCCAGCAGATGCAGGATGGTCGCATGAAGATCATGCACCGTCATGACGTTTTCTACCGCGTGGTTGCCAAGTTCGTCCGTGGCTCCGTAGATGAGGCCCGCCTTCGTGCCTCCACCCGCCATCCAGATGGTGAAACCTAACGGGTGATGATCGCGGCCATCTCCGTTGCCCGTATCCGGTGTCCGGCCGAACTCACCGGCCCAGAGCACCAGCGTATCTTTCAACATTCCGCGCGACTTCAGATCCTTGATCAGGGCCGTGACTCCTTGGTCAGTCACTTGGGCATTGGTCTGGTGGCCTTCGCGCAGCTTGTCGTGTTGATCCCAGGTACCGTTGTTTCCGCCGTACAGGTTGGGCGGCGTGATCTCCACGAAGCGCACCCCCGCCTCCACCAGGCGCCGCGCCCTCAGACACTGCAAACCATAGGCACGCTGGTGCTGATTGCTGGCATCCAGACCGTACAGTTTCTTGGTGGCCTCGCTCTCCTTGTCCAGATTGAGAACGTCCGGCGCCAGTGACTGCATCCGGTAGGCCATCTCGAAATTCGAGATGGCGGCCTCTACGGCAGCGTCGTTGGCAGTGGAAGCGAGAAACGCGCGATCCTGCCCCCGAAGCGCGGCCATCTTGGCACTCTGCAAATCAGCCGGCCCCGCAGGTACGATGTTATCCACCGGCACACCTTCGGCACGCACCGCCATCGCCTGATGAGTGGCCGGAAGAAAGCCGTTTGAAAAGTTCTCCAAACCTCCGGGCGGATTGTCGCCATGATTCAGCAGTAGATAACCCGGCAAATTCTTATTCGCGCTACCGAGACCATAATTTACCCAGGAACCCAGGCTCGGAAAGCCCCCGAAGTTGCGTCCGGTATGAAGGAAGATATTGGCGCGGGCGTGCAGCGGAAACTCGCTCTTCATCGAACGCACCACCGTAAGCTCATCCGCCACCTCTGCAATGTGCGGGAAGATCTCACTAATGGTTAATCCGGACTGGCCATACTGTTTAAACGCCCAAGGCGACTTAAGCCACTTCCGCTGGGGTCCGGCGACGTAGCTCTCCAGGACCGCCGCCTTGCCGTCCAGTTCCGCCAGCTTGGGTTTCGGGTCGAAACTATCCATGTGCGAAACGCCACCAGGCATGAAGCAGAAGATAATGTTCTTGGCCTTCGGAGCAAAGTGCGGACCGGCCTCAGCCAACATGGAGGAAAGTGCCAGGTAGCCGAAGCCGTTGGAAGCGGAGCGGAGCAGTTCGCGGCGGGTCATCGCAGGTATAGAAACTCCTTCAGGTTAAAGAGCATGTGCGCCAAGTCCGTCCAAACGGCTTCGCTCTTCAGCGGATCGCTCGCCGCATGTCGTCGCGAGAAATCCTGCGCCATTGCCCGCCAGTTACTCAATTCTGTCTCCGAGATAGGACGCCCCAGACCATCGACAAACATCTGGGACAAACGCGCATCCACCGTGTCGTCCTGGCGGGAGGTAAGGCGCTTGGCCCAGTACCCGGCCTGATTCAACACGAACGGGTCATTCAGCATGGCCAGTGCTTGCGGCGGCACGTTGGTGACATCGCGATTGCCCCGCCCTTGCAACGGGTTCGGGAAGTCGAAGATCTCAAGGAAGCGCGGCCCCTCCATACGGGTGATCTTGGTATAGATACTGCGCCGGCCATCGCCATCAAGCGGCCCCTGGAACAGGCGTCGATGCTCCTGCGGTTCACCGCGATGCGGTTGCACGCTGGCTCCGTAAAGGCGGCCATCGAGGCGTCCGGAAACCGTCAGCAGAGTGTCCCGGACCGCCTCGGCTTCCAATCTTCGTACCGGGTAGTGCGACAACAGTGAGTTACTCGGATCCTTAGCACGGGCTTCAGACCCCGCACCGCTCGACTGGCGGAACGCCTCCGAAGTGAGCATCAAGCGCAACAGCTTCTTCGTGGACCAGCCCTGTTGCACGTAAGCGCTGGCGAGATAGTCAAGTAACTCAGGATGCGAAGGCGACGCTCCGTTGCGGCCGAAGTCATCTGTGCTGGCCACAATCCCGCGACCAAAGGCATGATGCCAGATCCGGTTCACCATCAGCCTGGCACTCAGCGGATTCTCCGCACTAGCCATCGCTTCGGCCAACTCGCGGCGTCCGCTTCCCTCGCGGCCAACGGCCTTCAGTTGCGCCGGCATCAGGGTCAGGAAATGGCGTGGGGCCACCGGGCCGGGATTCAGCGCAGAGCCCGCGAGAAAAATGGGGTGATCTTTGCCGGGGTCGAAATCGCCCATGCTGGCGATTACCGTGGGTCCGCCAAACGTGGACTCTGCCGCACGGAATTGATCGATTAGCAAACGCAATTGCGGCGTCAGGTTGCGCGAATTGATGAGGACGCCATTCTCCGTCAACCAGTTCAGCCAAGTCACCTGATCGGCCGTGGCCCGTCCATCCCGCCAGGCTTGTACCGTCTCCCGAACAATGCGCTGGAAGTGTTCGGCCATCGGAGAGCCGCTCAGCTCTTTCAGGTGGCTAAGCATTGCCTTGGGAGCAATATCCTCGTCATGATACACAACGCGAGTGACTCCGAAATAAGAACGAGGACCCGCATCCACCGCCGTTTTGAAACGGCCTGGACGTTCGGGCAGGCGCGGATTGTCGGTCTTGGTGTTGAGTTCCAAATACACCGGAAACTTCTGGGCGTGCTTCGTCGAAACTTTTGACCATCGCAAGTCCTGATGATCGAGCAACTCATGCCCCTCGCCAATCACGCAATTGTCTACGATCACTCGGCGAGCGGCAAACTTACCGCCCAGGAGCTGCAGGCTAACGAACTTCTTGTCCTGGGGTAGCAAAGGCGAGCGCAAGGTGCCGTTCAGTCGGTCGGTCAGAAGGTTGGTAAACAGGCCCGCCTGAAAGATTCCGCTCACCGCACTGCTGCCCTCGGTCGCCACCGCGAAATCACCCGTTCGGGCAACTCCAGATTGCAGACCCAGCCCATCCACTGTCCAGCCGGCCGGAAGGCCCTGCGTGAAATCGGCGGCAACGACGAACTTGTCACGATTGAACTGTTCACGCGCGGCGGACTCTTTCGCGAAATCCGTCTGCGGCTGCAGGAACACCGCAAGGGGATCGGAGAGGTCAAGCTTCTCTCGATCGAGTAACTTGCGCCAATGCTGCACACGGTGCGGGTCCAAGCCCTGCACCAACGTGGCCGCGTCCGGCGAGTCAGTCCTGGCGGCTAATGCTGCCTTTAGCTCCGCTCCCACACTCTTAAGGTCGCTGAGCCAAGCATTTCCGAGCTCCTGGCGAATCGCCCCTTTCAAGGCCTCAATTCCCTGGGAGCCGGACGGCCGCGTCTCGATCGTACGTGCCACCGGACGGGAGCTATTCAGGATGCCGTAAAGCGCATAGTAGTCTTCCGTGGGAATCGGATCAATTTTGTGATCGTGGCAACGCGCACAGGATACGGTGACGCCTTGAAAGGCCTTGGTCAACGTGTCTATCTGGTTATCAACCACATCGGTGCGCAGTTCGCGAAACTGATCGCAGTTGTCGTGGCCCATCTCGCCAAGTCGATAGAATGCCGTGGCCAACACTGACTCGTTGCGGCCGTCGACGAGGCGCGGCTTCGCAAGCAAGTCTCCGGCAATATGTTCGCGTACGAACTGGTTATAGGGTAAGTCGAGATTGAATGCACGAATCAGGTAGTCGCGATAGTGCCGCGCGCCCTGGATCTCGTAGTTCCATTCGTAACCGTAAGTCTCGGCGTAGCGAACAACGTCCATCCAATGGCGAGCCCAGCGTTCACCATAGTGCGGCGAGGCAAGCAACTCATCGACGAAAGCTTCGTAGGTCTGCCTGCCATTCGTAAACTTCTCGAGTTGGTCCGCGGTGGGCGGGAGTCCAGTCACGACGTAAGCGGCGCGACGGGCGAGAACCCGCTTCTCGGCCGGCTTGGCCCGGCTGAGTCCGGCTGCGGCGCGTTTGACGTCAAGAAAGCGGTCAACCGGATTCGTCGCTTTACCGGACGGAGGTCCCTGGGGTTTCACCGGCTGGTAGGACCAGTGCTCCTTCAGCAGCTTTTCGTAGAAACCAGCCTTGGCCGGTTTACCTCCGGCGGGCCACGTCATACCGCTGCGCACCCACTCCTCCAACGCAGCGACCTCAGTGTCAGGCAGTTTGCTGCCCATCGGCATCTTGGGTCCAAGATGCTTCACTGCCTTGATGATCAGGCTAGCGTCCGGTTGGCCGGGAACCGCCGCGGGCCCGTTCAAGCCGCCCTTCAGAATTGCGTCACGCCCGTCAAGGCGAAGAGCAGCGAACTGCTTTTCCGCACCGTGACAGCTTTGACATTTCGTCACCAGAATCGGCCGCACCTTACGCTCGAAGAACTCGGTGTCCTCAGCCGAGAACAGTAAGCCAGTGAGCATCAAGAGAGACAGCATCCGCACGATCCTAGTCATATCACGACTGCCCTGCCCGGCAAGGGGTGAGTCTCGCCGCAGAAGTAGAAGATCCGCAACTCAGTGCGTGGCGTTGCTCTAAAACGCCATTGCTGGTTCATCGAGAACACCACTCGCGGAGGTTCCGGGCGGATCTTTATCCGGTTCCTGTAGTGTTGTCCTGATCGCGATCTCTCGAGGATGGGGTCCCCGAGACACCTTCCTTAGGTCTTTGCTGATCGCAAAACACTCCTTCGAGTGAGGCAAGTGGCCTACACCACGCAGGGGTTTCAGATCGTGGCCGTTCCCGCTCACCAGTCGCACGAAGGGCCGGCCTCCCCAGAGGAGAGACCGGCCCGTTTGCTTCCCGTTCGCCTTAAAACGAACCCGTCACTTTGGGGTCACATGAATGAGCGCACCCGGATTGGCGTCTTCCAACATCCACAACGAGCCATCCGGAGCCTGCTCCACGTCACGGATGCGCTTGCCCACCCGCCACCGCTCAGCCGTCTTAGCCCCGCCTTTGCCGTCGAACACAATCCGATTCAGCGACATCGTCGCGAGTCCGCTGATGAAGCCGCTACCATCCCATTGCGGAAAGGTCTTGTTACCGCGGTAGAACATCAAGTTGCCCGGCGCGATCACGGGCACCCAATAGAGCACCGGCTTCGCAAACTCGGGCCGCGAGTCGTGGCTCGGAATCGGCGTCTCGTTATAGTTCTTACCAAAGGACACCACCGGCCAGCCGTAATTTTTGCCCTTCTCGATCAGATTCAGTTCGTCGCCACCGTTCGGACCATGTTCCACCTCCCACAATTCCCCGTTCGGCGATAAGGCTAAGCCATACGGCGCGCGGAAACCGCTCGCCCAAGTCTCCGCCGGCGTCAGGTTCGGTCCGGGAAACGTGTAGGTGCTCACCGGCTTGGCCGTCTTGGCCAATTCGGTATCGCGCGGCGGATCGATCAACGGAATCGTCGCCGCCCCGGTTTTGCCATAGTTCGGATTGCCGGAGAACGGCTTGCCGTCAAGCGTCAGCCGCAAGATCTTGCCGACCGGCTGGTTCGGATCCTGAGCCGGTACCATCCGCTGCCGGTCGCCCACGGTCATGTACAGAGACTGGCCATCGGGGGCAAAAACCACCTGCCCGCCAGCCTGCCCGCCCTTGCCCTTGGGCATCTGGCGCCACAACACCTCGAAGTTCTCCAGTCTCGGCCGCCCTACGGTCATCAGCTTCGCGCGAGCCAACGCCT
>JALHNI010000164.1 GCA_022843605.1 Bryobacter sp. | reverse complement strand
TCGGCCGCTCCGAACGGCCGCGCTGGCCGATGATCGTCCTCCGATCGCCCAAGGGATGGACGGGACCGAAGTCCGCCGATGGCCGCCAGATCGAAGGCACCTTCCGGTCCCATCAGGTTCCACTGTCCGACCCGGCCGCGAATCCCGCCCACCTTCCGCTGCTGGAACAGTGGCTGCTCAGTTACCGGCCAGCCGAACTCTTCGACGAGCAAGGCCGCCTGAAACCGGAAATCGCGGAGCTAGCGCCCAAAGGCGACCGGCGCATGGGGGCCAATCCTCATGCCAATGGCGGCATGCTCCTGCGCGACCTGCGCATGCCGGACTTTCGCGATTATGCGGTCCCCGTGCCCACTCCCGGCGTACGGGGCATCGGCGATACGCGCGTCCTGGGGCCGTTCCTGCGCGACGTCGTCCAGCTCAATGAAGAGCAGCGAAACTTCCGCGTCTTTGGCCCCGACGAAACCATCTCGAATGGCTTGGGCGCTATCCTCGAAGTGACGGAACGTCAATGGTTGGCCGCCACCGAGCCCACGGACGAGCACCTCGCACCGAGTGGCCGCGTCGTCGAAATGCTGAGTGAGCACCAATGCGAAGGTTGGCTCGAAGGCTACTTACTTACCGGTCGCCACGGGCTCTTCAATTGCTACGAAGCCTTCATCCACATCATCGATTCGATGTTCAACCAACATGCTAAGTGGTTGAAAGTCACTTCGGAGATCCCCTGGCGCCATGAAATCGCCTCGCTGAATTACTTACTGGCTTCGCATGTCTGGCGTCAGGATCATAACGGATTCTCCCATCAGGACCCTGGCTTTATTGACGTCGTCGTCAATAAAAAGGCAGATGTGGTCCGCGTCTACTTGCCGCCCGACGCCAACTGTCTCCTCTCCGTGATGAATCACTGTTTGCGCAGCCGCCAGTATGTGAACGTCGTGATCGCCGGCAAGCATCCGGCGCCACAGTGGCTTACGATGGAAGCCGCGGTGAAGCATTGCACCGCGGGCATCGGCATCTGGCAATGGGCCGGCACCGATCAGGGTCTGTCGCCCGATGTTGTCATGGCCTGCTGTGGGGACGTTCCCACGCTCGAGACACTCGCCGCCGTGTCAATCATGCGGCGGCATCTGCCCGATCTCAAGATCCGCGTAGTCAATGTCGTCGATCTCATGGTCCTGCTTCCTCAGTCTGAGCATCCACATGGCCTCAGCGATACCGACTTCGATGACCTCTTCACGAAGGATAAGCCGGTCATCTTTGCCTTTCACGCCTACCCTTGGCTCATTCACCGGCTTACTTACCGCCGAACCAACCACGACAATATCCACGTCCGCGGCTACAAGGAGGAGGGAACCATCACCACGCCGTTCGACATGGCGGTGCTCAACGACCTCGACCGCTTTCACCTCGTCATTGACGCAATCAACCGCTTGCCACAAACCGGTGAACAGGGCGTCTATCTCAAGCAGCAACTGAAAGAGAAGCTGATTGAACACAAGCTCTACATCAATCAGTACGGTGAAGATATGCCCGAGGTGAAAAACTGGAAATGGGGCGAGTAACTGCCGCCAGCGCCAATCGTTGCTAGTCGCCCTGCAAGTTGGCTTGCGGATCCTGCCCCGCAGCTATCCAGGCCGGCACAAAGGCCGCCAGACCGGCCACGCTCAGCACAAACAAAGCCACTCCCGCCATCACGAGAGGATCCGAGGGGGCCACCGCATACAGCAAATCGGCGGCAGCGGTACCCAGCAGCAGTGCGGCAATCAGCCCCGCCACTTCGCCCAGCGTCACATACAGCAACGCCCCGCGAATGAACTCTCCCACCAGGCGGCGCCGGCCGGCGCCTAGAGCCAATTTCACAGCGATCTCCCTCGCCCTCACCGCGACTGATTCGCCAATCACGCTATGCACTCCCGCTGCGGCCAGCAACGTTGCCCCCACGGCAAACAAGAGCATCAGCGATACGTTGAATCGGCTGCGCGCCTGGTTACGCCTCCGTAACTCACTCAACGTCGCCTCGCCGGCGATGGCCTGGTTGGGATCGATCTCCTTCAGCGTCCGTCGCACCAGGGCCAGTAAGTCGCCAGTCGGCGCCGTGCCGCGAAGCACCAGATAGTTGGTAGGCGGCGTCGCTTGTCGATCCGGAACATAGAGATCATCCATCGCCTGTACCACGCGCCGGTAGCGCGCATCCGCCACCACGCCCACCACCGTTCGCCAGGCGCCGAACACTCGCAGTCGTTGCCCCAGCGGCTCTCGTCCGGTAGCGCGAATCCGCTGGGCCAGCGATCGGCTGATGATCAGCACCGCCGGTGAATCCTCGCGGTCCTGCTCATTGAAGTCTCGACCTTCAAGCAATGCCGTTCCCACGGTCTCGAAGTACTGGGGAGTCACCACTTCGAAGTTCGCTTTCGTGAGTAAGTGCGGATCGCGGTACCCCGCCTCGAACTCGAAACTGTACTCGGAGTCCCAGCCAATGGGACCTTCCATCGGCCGCAACAGCACCGCCGCCGCGCTGGATACTTCGGGCGCCAACCGCAACCTGCGCAGCAATTCCGCATAAAACAATCGACGCGCTGCCGGATCTGACTTCTGCCCTTTCACCGCTAGATTCATCGTTAGAGTCTCGCCATGCGCGAAGCCGGTGTCGGTGCGTTCCATGGCTTGGTAACTGACGAAGAGCAATAGACCGAGAACCAGAATTGTCACCGTCAGCGCGGCCTGAGAGAAGACAAACGCGTTTTGTAGGCGCCTTCCGCCGCGAGAACCTACTGCCCTGCCCCCTCGCAGTGACCCTTCGAAGGTGCCCTCTTGCAGGAGCACCAACGGTCCCATCAGACATGACATCGCGGAGACCACAGCGATTCCGGCAGCAAAAGCCAAAGCTGTGAAATCGAGCCTCGCCATGTCGATTCGCGGGATGTCGCTGGGCGCCCAACGCACCAGTAGCCGGATCAGCGCCGCCGCGAAGGAACTCCCCACCAGCGTGGCGGCTACGGCCGCGATTGCACCCTCCACGGCGAACTGGCCCCAAATTTGACCGCGCGAGGCCCCCAACGAAACTCTCGTCGCCACCTCTCGCTTCCTGGCCATCGTGCGCGAGAGAAACAGATTCCCGGCACTTACGCAGGCCGAAAGCAGGAGGAGCAGCGACGCCCCGAGTGAGAGATACAAATGCGCCTTGGAGGAGCCGGTAAGAAAGTCGGCGACCGGCGTGACCACGGCTCCCTGCGTCCGTGAATAGACCTCCGGATGGTCGATGACCTGCGTTCGAAACGTCTTCTCCATCGCCGACCGGAGAGCTTCTTGCGAAACTTCAGGCCGCGCCCTCGCCACCGCCTGTAACCAGGTCATGCCGCGGTTCGTGTCAGGCCGCAAGAGCAACCAGAGCCCAGCGCCTTTCGGAAAGTCAACTTCCGGCGGCATGACGCCGATGATGGTGTGACCCACGCCGTTCAACCGCGTCATCTGACCCACCACGTCCCGGCGCGCTGCGAAGTGGCGGCGCCAAACCGGATCGGAAAGGATCACCACGGGCGCCCCGCCGACATCGCGCGCGTTGAAGTCTCGGCCCATCGCCGGAGCCACGCCCAGCACCTTGAACAGGTCCACCGACGTCGGGCAGCTCTCAATCTGCACGGGCTCGTCGGTCCCATTCTGCAGCACACGGCCATTGCCATAGAGCGCCGCCGGAATCAGCGCCACCGAGTCCACCTCAGCGTTCGCCTGCAGATCGGCCAACTCCGGGTACGCGAGTTCACCCACCGTACGCTCACCCACCTGCGCATCCATCTTCCACACCATGTGCACCTGATCCTGCGCAAGGAAAGGCAATGGACTTAGCACCACGGCATGCACGAGCGAAAACATCGCCACGCTCAAGCCAATCCCCAGGGCTAGGATGGACGTCGCGAGGAGATACGCGCCTCCGTGGTGTCCGAAGGAACGGAGTGCGAAGCGAGCGTGACGGACGATCGTCTCGAGACGATGGAAGGCGCTTTGATCCCGCACTTCTTCCTGAATCCGAATTCGGCTGCCTAGGCGCTGATGTGCGTACCCCTCTGCCTCCAACGCAGAGTCACCCGCCGCCAAGCGTTCACGCACAAGCTCCGCGAAGTGAAACTCCATTTCTTCGTGAATCGGGTCTTTCATCTAGGCAGGCCCCATCACCCGGCTCACCGCGAGCACGGCCTCTCGCCACCGGTTCCGTTCCACCCCGATCTGCTTCCGTCCCGCCGCCGTCAGCGAGTAGTAACGGGCATTCCGGTTCGTGGCCGACATCGCCCACTCCGTCTCCACCCAACCGTTGGCCTCCAGGCGGCGCAATGCCGGATACAGCGACCCGTGATCCACCTGGAGGGCGTCTTCAGAACGCTCCTCGATCATCTTCGCAATCTCGTACCCATTGGCCTTCTTGCGCGAGAGCACCTGCAAGATCAACATATTCAACGTTCCCGGGAGCATCGCTCTCAGTATACTTCTCTACCGGTAGATAATCTACCTATCATTGCCGCCGGGCCATTGGATGACCTATCTTTGGCTGATGTGCCCTCGTCCGTTCGCCCTGATCTTCGTTTCCCTCGCCACGAGCTACGCCCAGCCCACTGCCCACGAGGTGATCGAACGAATCAAAGCGGAGGTCGGCGTGCCTTGGCGTACCCAGACCGTAGACACCATTAAGGCCGGCGACCCCGAGACGCCCGTCACCGGGATCGCCACCACGATGATGGCCACGTTCGACGTTCTAAAGCGGGCCGCCGCCGCGGGCCACAATCTGGTGATCACGCATGAGCCCACCTTTTATAGCCATCTGGACGGTATCGAGGTCCTGCAGAAAGAGAACGATGCCGTTTGGGCGGACAAGGAAAAATTCATTCGCGAGCACAAAATGGTCGTGTTTCGCTTTCATGACCATTGGCACATGCGCCGGCCCGACGGGATTCTTCAAGGGATGACGAGCGCGCTGGGGTGGCAGAAGTTTCAGAATGCGGAAAGGCCCGCGCTCTACACGTTGCCCGAGATGACCGTGGAAAGTCTGGCGGGACAGATACGGAAGAAGTTGGACATCAAGGTGCTGCGCGTGGTGGGTGCGCGCGACCTCAAAGTGACGAAGATTGCGATGGTGCCCGGTGCCTCCGGCACTCTCGCCCACCGCCGCATGCTACAGCGCGACGACGTTGAAGTCGTCATCATCGGCGAAGTGCCCGAGTGGGAGACGATCGAGTACGTCAACGACGCTGCCGCGCAAGGTAAGCGCAAGGCCCTCATCCTGATGGGTCACGTTCCGTCGGAACAGGCCGGAATGGACAACTGCGCGACTTGGCTCAAGACCTTCATCAAGGACGTGAAGATCGGGTTCGTCCCAACGGCCGAACCCTTCTGGATGCCGCGTTAGAAGCGCAAACGCAACGCCAACTGATACGTACGCGGAAGATTCGCCGCCGAGGTGATGCGGCCGAAGTTCTGATTCGTGGGATTCAGTTCCGGTCCATTGAAGTTCGTACGATTGAATGCATTGAAGGCTTCGGCGCGGAACTGCAGAGTCCAACGTTCCACCAGGCGAATGTTCTTGATGACGCTAAGGTCAACATTGTTGATTATGTCGGCCCGATAAGCGGTATGCCGGCGCTGGTAGGTGCGGACATTGCGGTCCGGTTGATTGGCCGCGACTCGCACAAAACGCGTCGTGTCGAAGGTATTATTCAGCAAACGGCCGTTCCAGTTGAGATCGCCACCGAGATAGGTGAGGTTGGTGGACCAATCAACGGGGGCCCCCGCCTGGGTGGTGTAGATTACGTTCATCTGCCAGCCATTCACCACCCGATCCACCGCTCCATTCACGCCCGACAGCAACGACTTGCCTTTGCCGAAGGGGAGGTCGTAGCTGCCGCTGAAGACGAAGCGATGCGGTCGGTCCTCTTCAGCGATGCGGTATTGGAGCTGAGCATCGCCGGGGTTCAGGCGATCGGTCGCCTCGGTCATCTTGCTGAAGGAGTAATTCGTCAGGAACTGCAAACCGGAAGAGAAGCGGCGTTCGAAGCGCATCTGGAGCATGTGGAACTTCGAGTAGCCGTTCGCTTGGCCTTCCACTCGCACTCCGTTGTTCCCGTTGAACTGCGGATAGGCCCGCAGCAGGTTCTCTTGATTGATCGTATTGCCATTCAAGTTGGTGCCAGGCAGCAGTCCGCGAAACGGATTCGCCACCGCGGTGGTCAGGCGAGTGATGGTCGCCTGATCGCGGGCATCCGACTGGGCCAGATAAACGTTGGGCACAAAATTCAGGTCACGCGACTCGACAATTCGGCGAGCGTCGCTACCGATGTAGCCGATCTCGAAGACGCCGTTCTTGCCGACGGCGCGTTGAATGTTGACGTTCCAGCGCCAGGTGATCGGACTGCCGAATTTGCGCTCCTGATACGTAACGTTCTGCCCCAGGAAAGTATCGAAACCCGCGCTGTTGCCAGCCGGCTGCAGAATCCCCGTCGGATAGGGGTCAGCCAGTGAGGCGATCGGCGTGAGGAAGACACCGCCGGCGGCAGGCACCAAGGCCGTCTGCTGGCTGAAGCCGGGCTGCTGCACCTGCACGGTGCCGAACGTCGCTACGTAGAGTCCGATGCCGCCGCGGATCACGGTCTTGTCGCCGAGTGCGGCAGGCGTCCAACTGAAGCCGAAGCGCGGCGAGAAGTTGTACTTGTGAGGCGTATAAGTCGTGTTGCCTCTCTGGCCAGCGAAATAGATTCCGCCCACGGGATTGAAGGCCGAGGCGGGCAGTAGCGGCGATGACGGGTTCACCGTGTAAGCGGCTTTGGCCGCCGCAGTCACGCTCAGGTTAGCCGAAGGATCAAAGCCGGCTGTGGCGCGATTGAAGCGCTCCGTCGTGCCGGACTCCGCCTCGTAGCGCAGACCAACATTGAGGTTGAGGTCCTTGCGCGCCCGCAGGTCATCCTGGACGAAGAAGGCATAGTACTTGGCCTGCTGCGTGCGGGTCGCATTCACCTGGAAGTTGCCGCCGGTGGGTAGGCCGAGCAGGAAGCCGGCCATGTCCTGACCAATCGGTGCGTTAGCCGAGTTGGAAGCAGCGCGCGTCCAGTCGGAGTTCAAGACGAAATTACCCGAAGAGTTTCCAAAACTGTTGGAGCTTTCACGCTGCTGACGGAGGTCAGCGCCGAACTTGATGGTGTGACGGCCCGCGATCTTGGTGAAGTTCTCGAAGAGCTGGAAGGTATCGAACGGGGTGCGGTCGCCACCGGAGTCGCCAACGTCGGAGTAGGTCTGAAAGTCGAAACGGGGGAAGACGTTCCGGGCGCTATTGGCCTTCATATAGCCGGGCAAGCCGAGCGTTGAGAAATCAAACCCGTCACTGCTACGTGAATTCCCTTCGTCAAAGCGATTCCAACTGAGCCGCGTATTCATCAGGAAAGTCGGCGTGAGCGTATAAACATCGTCGAACGTGGCCCCCCAATTGATCCGCGCCAGGTTGTTGCCGGTGAGGATATTGCCGAAAACATTGCCCCGGTTCTCAATGCGGTCATTGGTGCGCATGTTGAAAAAGAGCTTGTGTTTATCGCTGACGTTCCAATCGAAACGGCCAAGGTAGCTGCTGAAGTTATCGCTGCGCACCGCATTGTTGAAATAGTTATTCTGGCCGATGGCAGTGCCGGTAGCGTTAGGCTGAGGAAAATATCCCAGCACATTCTTGGCAATGGGACTCACGCGACTCGGCGGCAGAATGTTGCCCGGGAACGCTTGGCGAGTAATGATGCCATTGTTGAGGACGCCGGTATTGGGATCGTAGATCGTAATTCCCTGAGCGGCGAGGGCGCTGAAGTCGCCGTTGCGTTGGGCGGGAGTGGCGATGGTCGCGAAGGTGGGCTCGGGTTCGCTTTGCTTAATTCCTTCGTAGCTGAAGAAGAAGAAGAGCTTATTCTTGCCGTTCACCAGTTTCGGAATCCAGATCGGACCACCGATCGATCCGCCGTATTGATTGAATCGGGTCACCGGCTTCCGCTGGCTCGCCGCATTCGTAAAGAACGGAGTCGACTTCAAGGCCGAGACCTGATTGAACTCGTACAAACTGCCGTGAAACTCGTTGGTGCCGCCTTTCATCACCACGTTGACCGTACCGCCGGCGGTGTTCCCGTAAGCGGCGTCCGGCTGAAACGCTTCCACCTTCACTTCGGAGACCGCATCCACCGGAGGGTTGTAAGCTACGCGGCGATTGCGGGTCATATCCGGCGCACCATCCAACAGCAGCTCATTGGATTGACTTTGTCCGCCGCCCATGGAGAAACCGGACGGCCCGGCATTGTCGAAAGGGCGAGTGAAGCGAGGATCGCTGGAGGGCGTCACGCCGAACGCCAGTTGCGCGAGGGTTAAGGCCGTGCGACCGTTCATCGGCATATTTTCGATCTGGCTCGACGTAATCACCTGCCCGACGCTGGCCGTCGCCGTTTGCAGCAGCGCGACGTCCGCCGTCACCGTTACTGACTCCGTCTGACTGCCCACTTGCAGCGCAACATCCTGCGCCAACTTCTGATTCGTGCCAATCTGCAGTCCGCTCTGCGCGTACTTTTTGAAGCCGGGCGCCTCCGCCGTCAGCGTGTAAGGGCCTGGAGCCAGGAACGGCAGAGTATACTCTCCCTCGGCACTGGAAGTCGCCTCATACTTGGCGCCGGTCTCTCCTCCGGTGGCCGTCACCTTCGCACCCGCCACGGCAGCCCCCGCCGGATCGAGTACACGTCCTGATAGGGTTGATCGAAACTCCTGCCCGGAGGCCAGGACCAAAGTGAGTGCGATGACACCGGACACGGTGAACGCGTTTGCGCGCAATGCTACATGGCGAAGGCCACCCATCATACGAATACCCCTGTAAACCCTGAATTCACTCAAACGAAACAATGCGCACCGCACCCGCGGCCGCAGAAAGTCCTTGCCGGTATTCTACATGATCGCAGCCGGTGAGTAAGCGGCGTCCGCCTCCATCCGTCACAATAACGGAATGCGTCTCTGCTTGCTCACCATGTGTACCCTAGCCGCTTGGGGCGCCAACACGAAGGTCGCCTTCGACCCCACCGACCCTGCCACGGGCCCCTTCCCCACCGACTACCTCACCACTCCCGATGACCGCCAGCGCACCGGCCGGCGTGTGAACTACCCGCTGCCGGATTGCGCCTCGCGCTCCAGCGACTGTGCCGAAATTGCTCTCCTGAATCAATTCGATGGTTTCAATCAGAACGCCCGCCTGACGCTCCGCTTTACCGCGGCCATCGATCCCGAGACCCTCCGCGACAACGTCTTCATTGCCTGGCTGGATCCCGCCCCTGGCCGCGTTCCCGTGTACCCCGCCGGCAAGCTCACTCCTGTGAATGAGCTCGTTTACGACCCCGCCACGCATACCGGCTTCGTCAAACCGGATGAGATCCTGGAAGGCGGCCGGTCCTACCTCATCGTCGTCACCAGCGGTGTCCGCGACCTGCAAGGTGACTCCGTAGAAACCCACGAAGGCTACGAAGCCTGCCTCGCTGAGCGCATCGGCGGCGATTACTGCCGCCGTCTCAGAACCGCCGTCGACCGCATCGCGCCGCTGCTCGGGTCGCGCCGCATCGCTGGCGCCAGCATTTTCACTACACTCACCAGCACTTCCTTTCTCGAGGAAGCCCGGCGCATCGTGCAGCTCACACCAACTGCCTTCCGGCGCACTTCGCCCGCGCTCACCGCCAGCAACATCGACGGCATTACCTTTCGTAAGCAAGTCCGCACCAGCGGCAATCGTTTCGCGGACGAAGTGCTCCCCATCCAGCCCGGCCAACTCACGCAAACCGGGCGTATCGCTTTTTTTGCCTATCGCTCCCCGCGCTTTTTGAACGACGCCGGCGTTATCGCCCCCAGTCCCTCCGCCGAACCGATCGCCGCACCCGCCGCGAACGAAGAGATCCACGGCCACGTCTGGCTCCCCGCCACACCCGCGCCTGCCGGAGGCTATCCGGTCCTGCTCGCCGGACATGGCTTGGGCGATAGCCGTCTCGGCATGCCTACCGCCATCGCCGCCACCGCCATGGGCTACGCGGTAGTCGCGATCAGCGCTGTCGGCCATGGCTCGGGGCCGGACTCAAGTTATCGATTCACCCGTTCCGGCAGCACCACCGAAGTCCCCGGCCCCGGACGCGGCGTGGACACCGACAATAGCGGTACCATCGATCCGTTCGAGGGCTGCGTCGTGCTCGCCCCCGGCGCGCCCATCATCATTCGCGATTGCATTCGCCAAACTGCCATCGACTACATGCAACTCGTGCACGCCATTCGCGAAGGCATCGACCTTGATGGCGATGGACAGCGCGACCTTAACCCGCAAACCATTCACTATCTCGGCCAGAGCCTCGGCGGCATGTACGGCACGTTGCTGATGGCCGTCGAGCCGGAGGTCTCCGCAGCTGTGCTGAACGTGCCCCCGGGTTCCGGCACCGAAACGGGCCGGCTCGGTACGTCCGCCACGTTGCAGTTCGTCTCGCTCGTCGCCCTGGGGTTTCGTCAACCGGTATTGCTCAATCGCGGACTTGGCTTTGTGGACCAAATGCCGCTCCGCCGCCAACCCGTCAGCATCCTGAACGTAGCCGGCGCCCGCGATCTACAGGACTTCTGGGAGCGTACGGAATGGCTCGAGAACCCGGGGGCGCCGCAATCCTACGCCCGCCATCTGCGCACCGCAACGCTCCCGGGCATCGGGGCAAAACGAATTCTCTTTCAGATGGCGATCGGCGATCAGGTGGCTGCCAACCCGTCCACTTCCCGTCTGATCCGCGCAGCCAATCTACGCGAACAAACGTCGCTCTACCGGTACGACCTTGTGCGCAACCTCATCCCGGGTGTTGCCGCCGATCCGCATTCGTTCCTGATCCCCCAAGGGCCACCGGCCACCCAAGCCGCGGGACTGGCCGCGATCGCACAAGCGCTCACATTCCTTGCTTCCGGCCGGGAGTTTGTTCCTGAAAACAACGCCCTCGTCGCGCCCTTTTTCGAAGGCCGCACCATCTTCGAGAATCCGCCAGCCGATCTGCCTTAAAGCGACGGCTTCCGCGCGGGTGCCGGCAGCACCTTCATGCCTTCCGGCGGGGGACACACATCCTGCAGAAACTCGAGCCGCTTGCGAATGCTCCGGCTCGCTAGCTGCCGGGGGCCCGGCTCCACATCGATATCGCAGCAAATACCATGCAAATACAGAGTCATCGTGTCGATCATCGATTGACGCGCATACTCGAAGAACCCATTGCCCAGCTTCTTCTTGCCGCCGTTGGCTTCCAGGTACTCCTGCTTCATCCGCCAACTGGCTTCGTCCATCTCGCCATGCACCTGGTGCTTGATCTCCGCCGCCAATAACTCGATATAAGCATTCTGTGATTCGGGCGGCATCTTCTCGGTCACCATCGCGGCAATCGAACGGAAAAAATAGTAGTGATAGTCATTCAGGTTCGATTCCTGCGCCGCAAGAAACAAGGCGTGGCCAGACTCGCGCGCGAAACCCGCCGCGTAGCCGTAGGCACCCTCCGGCGGACGCTTGGTCGTCACCCGCAGAGTCGCCGGCTTCCCCTTGGCCGCCGGAGGTCCGGACTGCTCCAGGTAAGGAATGAAGAACAGTTGCACCGGGGCAATCAGCTCTAAAGCTTTGGGGGGGAGTGCCGTGATGGGCTCTTCCAGGAAGTCCTTCAGGTCTTCTTCGTGTAGCTTTACGCCCGCGAATACGTAGGAGAACTGATCGTTATACCGCACCAAATGCGGCGTCAACTCGAGCGCAAGCGCTTCAAGTGTTGGAAAGGAGTCAAGGTCTAGAGTTGGGGCCATGCGGCTACCTTAGTCTACCGTCTCCCAAGCCAACCCAAGATCGCTCAACAGCACTTGCGCGCAGTTGTAGCCCGGCAATCCCGTAATATTGCCACCAGGATGGCTGCTGCCGCCGCACAGATAAAGGTTCGGAAAGCCTCCGCGATAGTGCCCGGCCCCCGCAAATGGCCGATTCGCACCCGTCTGCCCATGCGACAGCGCACCGATCAACAAGTCGCCGTAGCGCATATTCGGCAGTGTGCGCTCGGTGTCCAGTGGCGACCGCGCCGAATAATCGATCACCGCGTCGCGCAGATTCGGCGCGTACTCGCTCCAAACCTCGAGCATCCGCCGCGCATGGACTTCGCGTTCCCCATCCCAGTTGGAGGCATCGCCGCGCAACCGGTATGGCAACTTCTCCCACATAAACGCGGTGTGCAAGCCCGGCGGAGCCTGCGAAGGGTCGAACTGCGTTGGGCAACTCCCCCACATCACCGTCGACGGAATCTCACCCGCTTCGTGCTGGCCGACAATTTCCTGAAACTGCGCCGAATGCTCCAGGCCCAGAATCGTCATAAATGCCTCGTTCAGTTTCGGATTCCGTTCCGCCGCGCGATACTGCGGCCGCTCCGTCAGGTTCACGTTCAGCGCAAACAAAGGTGCCAGCAGGTTGAACTGAAACGCCAGGGCCTTCTCTCGCCACTCCGCCGGCAGTGCGCCGGGCTCAAGCAAATCGACGAAGGTCTGCACCGGATTCAACCCCGATGCCACAAACTGCCGGGCCCGGATGAAGTCGCCATTGCTCGTCTCGACACCCACCGCGCGGCCACCCGAAACGTGAATCCGCTTCGGCGTCGTTTCCAGACGAATCTCGCCGCCGGTCTCCTCCACGGCCGCCACCAACGCCCGCGCCAGATTCGCCGATCCGCCCAGGCACATCTGCGCCTTGTTCCGGCTCGCCAACAATTGGGGAATATGGTGCCCGAAGCCGGGCACCCGCAAGTCCACCTCACGCAGGCCGTTGAAGAACAACAGACCCGCCTGGATTACCGGGTGCTCGAACTCTGCTTGAACGAACTCGAGCGGAGACAGACGGCTCACCTCCCGCAGTCGACGGCCCGCCGGCGTTGCCTCTAACCAGCGTTCGCGTTCCGCCACCGGCAGAGGCGGCGACTGGCTCTCTCTGGCCAGCATCTCCCCCATCGGCACAAACTCGTCGCGCCATCGCCGCATCGTTTCAGCGTCCTTCCGGCTCAAACGCGCAAACGACTCGTACGTCCGGTCGAAATCCGTCCACCACTCCAGAGCTTCGCCGTTCCGCAACATCAACGCCACATTCAACGGTGGCTCAATGTACGCCGCGCCCCGTTGGTTCAGCGCCAGATCCCGATACCAGGGCATTTGCGTGATGGCACGGTGATAGAAGGAATGCGGATTGTGACGGAAGCCCCGTTCGTCCTGCACGGTCGACAGCCCACCGCCCGGCACCGCCCGGCGCTCCAGGCAGACCGTTTTTAGGCCCGCGCGGCCCAAATAGGCCTGCAGTATGAGCGCATTGTGTCCCGCGCCCAGAAGAATCCCGTCGTACTCACTGGTCATCCTTTTTCAGCCTACAAGCATTTCAAACTCGCACTTCGCGGCCAATTGTTAGAGAATGTAAAGAATGTACTGATTCTTGAGGGGGAGATGGCTGTCAGGAACCGAAGGGGATGATGATTTGTTGACCAGTCCAGATGAAACTCGCGAGTTAGTCGCGAGGTTTGGCACGCCACTTTACTTAGTGGATACCGAGCGCATCGTCGGCGCGATGGAAGGCCTGCAAACCGGCTTATCCCAGTATTACCAGTACTCCGAAGTAACTTACTCGGTAAAGACCAACTATCTCGGTGGCATCCTTCGCCGGGTCCTCGATGCCGGCTTTCGGCTGGAGGTCGTCTCCCGGCACGAATTGGCCTTGGCCGAGTCACTTGGCGCCCAACCGCGCCAGCTCCTGTTTAACGGTCCCGCCAAACTGGCCGACGATCTGAATTACTGCCATCGGCATCAAATCGATCTCAACGTCGACTCGCTGGAAGAACTTGAACTGGCAGCCTCGATTGGCTCCCAGGAGAATCCGTTTCGTCTAGGCATCAGGGTTGCGGCTACGCTGAATAGCGGCGCAACCAGCCGCTTCGGGCTCGACTTTACCGACGCCACTACGTTGCACCAGGTTCGCCGGATCGCGGCCGCGGGCAATGTTCGCATCGTCGGACTTCACCTGCACCATTCCTCACGCCGCGACGCACAGTCCTACTGTGACCGCATTGATCTTTTGCAGGCCGTCGCCCAGTCGC
>JALHNI010000163.1 GCA_022843605.1 Bryobacter sp. | reverse complement strand
CGGTGTTTCAGACGGCGCTGGATCCTTACGACTGGCGAATTCCTTCGATGGAGTGCGGCGGGGTGGGGGCGAAGTGCGAGGAGAAGAACTTACGTTTTCTGCCGGATTTAGAGTCCGAGGAGACGAAGGCGGCGGCGATTTTCAATGCGCCGCTGGAGCGTCAGATTACCGAGATTGAGCAGCAGATTGAAGAAGCGGCGATGCCGTATCGGGTGAAGGCGGGGAAGCCATCGGCGACGGTGGAGGAACTGACGAAGCAGTTTGAGGATTTGAAGAAGCAGGTTGGCGACTTACGCAAGTCGATGCAGCCGATCCGGGCGAAGATCAAGCCGACGCCGGGTTACCGGGCGTTGTTTGATATGGGCGGCGATCCGACGCCGGTACGGATTTTGCTGCGGGGCGATCCGAATAATCCGGGTCCGTTGGTGGCGCCCGGTCCGCCGTCGGTGTTGTCGGCAGAGTTACCACCTTATGAGGTGGTGAAGCCGGCGCACGAGACCGGGACCAGCGGTCGTCGCTTGGCCTTTGCGAAGTGGCTAACTGACCCGAAGCATCCGTTGACGGCGCGGGTGATGGTGAATCGGATTTGGCAGCAGCATTTCGGTACAGGAATTGTGAAGAGTTCAGGGAATTTCGGGAAGATGGGGACGCCGCCGACGCATCCAGAGTTACTGGATTGGTTGGCGGTGGAGTTTGTGGAGTCGGGCTGGAGCATGAAGAAGATGCACAGGCTGATTATGACTTCGGCGGCTTACCGGCAGAGTTCAGCGGTGAGCGACGCGGCGTTGGCGGGAGATGCATCAAATTCGATGTTGTCCCGGTTTCCTCTGCGGCGGTTGGATGCGGAGGCGTTGCGCGATGGGGTGCTGAAGGTGGCGGGGCGATTGGATGAGAAGGAGTTCGGTCCGCCGGCCGAGATTGAGGTGAAGCCGGACGGAGCGGTGCTACCGAAGGCGGGGAAGTTGGGTTACCGGCGGAGTATTTACGTGCTGCAGCGGCGGTCGACGCCGGTGAGCATGTTGGATGCCTTCGATGCGCCGTTTATGAGTCCGAATTGCGTGCGGCGCGGCGAGAGTATTGTCAGTTCGCAGGCGTTACAGATGATGAATGGCGAGCAGGTGCGAGAGAGCGCGCGGTATCTGGCGGGGCGGGTGATGGATGCGGCGGGATTGGATGTGCGGGCACAGGTGGAGAGGCTGTATCTAACGACGTTATCTCGTCCGCCATCGAGTGCCGAGTTAGCGGCGGCGGTGACGACGCTAACGGGGATGACGGAGCAGTGGAAGAAGCACTATACGGCGACGCCGTCGCCGGAACCGGTTTTGGCGAAGTCATCGCATATGGCGTTGGCGACCTTGGCGCACACGATGTTGAATTCAGCGGAGTTTCTTTATGTCGACTAACCGACGTGATTTTCTGGGCCGGATGTCGCACGGGCTGTATGGGGCGGCACTGAGTTCGCTGTTGGCGGCGGACGGTGTGCCGCAGGCGTATGACTTATCGCCAAAGTCGCCACCGTTGCCAGTGAAGGCAAAGGCGGTGATTCAGTTGTTCATGAATGGCGGACCGAGCCAGATGGACTTACTGGATCCGAAGCCGGCGCTAGAGAAATATGCGGGACAGGCGCCGAGCCGGGATCTGGCGAGCCAGATCCGGCAGGTGCGAGAGGCGGGCGGCATTATGCCTTCGCCGTTTAAGTTTCAGAAGCACGGGCAGAGCGGGATTGAGGTATCGGAGTTACTGCCGCACCTGGCGAAGAGGGTGGACGATATTGCGGTTATCCGGTCAATGTTTACGACGCATATCGCGCACGATTTTGCGTTGTTCATTATGCATACGGGCCGGATGATTCCAGGGCGGCCGAGCTTGGGTTCGTGGGTGGTTTACGGTTTGGGGAGCGAGAATCGGAACCTGCCGGCGTATGTGGTGCTGGATGATCCGAAGGGGTTGCCGATCAACGATATTCAGAACTGGCAGGCGGGATATCTGCCGGGGATTTATCAGGGGACGCGGGTGAGGTCGGAGGGGATGCCGCTGCTGAATTTGAAGCCGGAGGAGGAGTATCCGGCGGGCGTGGCGGACCTGAGCCAGTCAATGCTGCACCGGATGGACACGGCACACAAGGCGAGCCGGCGGCACCAGCCGGACCTGGATGCGCGGTTGTCGACTTATGAGTTAGCGGCGCGGATGCAGATGGAGGCGACGGATGCGTTGGATTTAGGGAAGGAGTCCGAGGCGACGAAGGAGAAATACGGGCTGAACGATCCGGAGACGGCGACTTACGGGAAGCGTTGTTTGATGGCGCGGCGGCTGGTGGAGCGCGGCGTGCGTATGGTGCAGGTGTTTACGGAGGGCAACGTTTGGGATCATCACAACGATTTGCGGAAGGGGTTGACTTACTGCTGTAAGAAGACGGACCAGCCGATTGGGGCGTTGTTGGGCGACTTGAAAGAACGTGGGTTGCTGGATAGTACTTTGGTGGTGTGGGGCGGGGAATTCGGACGGCTGCCGATTGCGCAGTCACCGGGGCCGACGGCGGGTCGGGATCACAATCCTTCCGGGTTTACGACGTGGATGGCGGGTGGCGGGGTGAAGGGCGGCACGATCCTGGGGTCGACGGATGAGATCGGCTACAAGGCGCAGGAGGATCCGGTGAGTGTGCATGACTTCAATGCGACGATCCTGCACCAGTTGGGGCTGGACCATCGGCGATTGGTGTTTCATCGTGAGGGCCGGAACGAGCGGATTACAGATGAGTATCCGGTGCGGATTTTGAGCAAGATTCTGAGTTAGGTGGCGGGTCCGGCTGCGGAAGCCCGTGCTATGAGAACTCGATGGCGCAGGCGCGTTCAAGCTTGGGGATGAAGACCTCCGTCATGGCGGCGCGTTTGGCGGTTTTGAGGGTGGCGGGGGTGCTGCCGGGGGCATGGATGGTGGCACGGGTGAAGTGGCCGAGAACGTGGGCCTGGATGTCTTCAGGGACGCTGGTGCCGTAGTTCAGAAGGGTGAGGATGACGCCGGGACGGGCGGCCTGGCTGGTGACGCCGATGATGGCGGGGGCGTTCCAGAGACGGACGGCGCGTTGGCGATGGGTGATGAGGTCAATAACGTCGAGGGCGAATTCGCTGGGTTCGGCGATGCGCTTGCGGTAGGCGACGATTTGGCCTTTGCCGAAGGAGAAGAACTCGCGGTCTTCTTCCTGCTTGCCGGGTTTGGCGGTGGGATCGCGCCACCAGTCGGCGTCAACGACGACGATGGAGCCGGCGGCGGCATGAGCGAGGATGGCGGCTTTGACCGCGGGCGTGGGGGGCGTAATGCTGGCGGCGACAAAGGCTTTGATGGCGGGCGAGGGTGGGGGCGGCGCGCTGACGACGGCCGGAGAGGCGTTGCGGCGGAAGAGCAGATTGGCGAGCTCGCGGGAGGGGCCGCGGCCATCGTAAAGGGCGGTGATGGTGGGCAGGGCGGGGCGCCCGAAGAGGCGCTGATTCTGTTTGAGCCAGGCGGCGGTGCGGCCGAGTTTGTTCCAGGCGGCGAGGGCTTTGGGGTCAGAGGCACGGAGGCCGCGGAGGTAACGGTCCTCGACTTGGAGGGCAAAGTTGCCACCCATCATCCAGGCTTCGGCGAGGGCGATCTCGAGGGTTTCGAAGGCGACCATGCGGGTGGCGGCATCGCCGAGGCTATAGCCGAGGAGGGGAGTCTTGGCGGGCTGGAGGGCACGCTGGCACGCGACGAGGTAGCCGTTGGAATCGACCCAGGGTTCGTTGCTGGCGCTGGCGACTTCGCCATCGGCAGTGCGGCGACGGCCAGCGCTGCGGATGCCGGGCCAGAGGCCGCCTTTGACGGATTCCAGGGAGTTGACGATTGCAAGGCCCGCGGTTTTGCAGGCGGCTTCGAAGTCCGGTTGGGGAGCTTCGAGCCAGACGGCGTCGACCTTGGCCGCCTTGAGGAGGGCTACGTCAGAAGTTTGGCCTTGAGGCCAACGGACGATCAAATGTTTTCCGGGATCGGCTGCCATCTTCTCCAATGTTAACGCGCGTCAAAGTTGTGATGGAATAGCATCATGCCGCAAGTTCCCCGTAGCACCGAAGAATACGATGCAGTGATTGTCGGGTCAGGCGCGGGGGGCGGTACCGCTGCCCACGTGCTGACCGCGAAGGGCCTGAAGGTCGCGCTGCTGGAAGCGGGGCCGATGCTGGACCCGTACAAAGAGTTTAAAGAGCACCAATGGCCTTACGACGTGCCGCATCGCGGCGCTGACGAAGGCGGGGCGGACTACTTCGGGAAGGGAAAGCCGTTCGGCTATTTCTCGACGACGAGCGGCGGGTGGCAGTTGGAGGGCGAGCCCTATACGGTAGGCGAGGGGAGCCAGTTTACGTGGTTCCGGTCGCGCATTGTGGGTGGGCGGACGAACCACTATGGGCGCATGTCGTTCCGGTTTTCGGATTACGACTTCAAGCCGTATTCGAAGGACGGACTGGGCTTTGACTGGCCGATTTCGTACGAGGACATTTCGCCGTACTACGACAAGGCGGAGACGTTTATCGGGATCGCGGGATCCCGGGACGGGATTCCGAGCTGTCCGGACGGTATTTTTCACACGCCGCCGCCGCCGAAGGTACACGAGCTCTTGGTGAAGAAGAGCTGCGACAACCTGGGTATTGCTTGCGTGGCGAATCGGCGGGCGGTGATTACGAAGCCGTTGAACGGTCGCGCGGCGTGCCACTACTGCGGCCAGTGCGGACGCGGTTGTCAGACGGCGTCGGCGTATAGTTCGAGCCAGGTGCAGGTGTTTCCGGCGATGAAGACCGGGCGCTGCAAAGTGCTGGACATGGCGATGGCGCGCGAGGTGCTGACGAACGGCAACGGCAAGGCGATCGGCGTGCTGTATGTGGACAAGCGGACGCGCGAGCACAAGATCGTGCGGGGCAAGACGGTGATTTTGGCGGCGAGCGCCTGTGAGAGTTCGCGCATTCTGATGAACTCGAAGAGCAAGGAGTTCCCGAACGGCTTGGCGAACGGCAGCGGCATGTTGGGCCGGTATTTGATGGATACGGTGGGCTTCGGGTTGAGCGGCTATGTGCCAGCGCTCGAAGGGATGCCGCATTACAACACGGATGGCTACGGCGGCGCGCATCTGTTTATGCCGTGGTGGATGTGGGACAAACACAACAAGCTCGACTTCCCGCGCGGCTATCACATCGAGATCGGTGGCGGCTACGGCATGCCGGGGATCGGCAGCTTCCAGGGCGCGGCCCGTCGCTATGGGTATGGCGCGGAGATGAAGAAGCAGGCCCGAGCCGCCTATGGCTGCAATGTCGGTTTCGCCGGCCGTGGCGAGATGATTCCGAATATCCACAGCTACACGGAGATCGACAACAATGTCGTCGATCAGTGGGGCATTCCGGTGCTGAAGTTCCACTTCAAGTGGACGGACTACGAGTGGAAGCAGGCGCGGCATATGGAGAAGACCTTTGCCGATATCATCACGGGCATGGGCGGCCGGGTGACCGGTTTGAGCGCGGCGCAGCGCGAGGCGGACGGCATCTCGATTCCGGGGAGCATCATTCATGAGGTGGGCACGGCGCGGATGGGCGCGAGCGCGAAGACCTCGGTGCTGAACGGCTACTGCCAGGCGCACGAAGTAAAGAATATGTTTGTGATGGACGGTGCGTCGTTCGTGAGCAATCCGGATAAGAATCCGACTTTGACGATTAACGCGCTGGCTTGGCGTGCTTGCGACTATCTGTTCGAGGAACTGCGGAGGGGCAATGTCTAACTTGATTCCACTCGAAGCATTGGATCGCCGCGCGGCGTTGCGGCAGATTGCGTTGGGAGCCGTGGCCGCGGGTACGGTGGAGATGGCGGCCGGGCAGCACGTCCACGAGACGGCCAAGGCGGAGAAGGCCAAAGGCGCTTACAAGGTAAAGGAATTTACCGCGGCCGAGTTTAAGACCTTGGGCCGGTTAACGCAGTTGATTGTCCCGGCGGATGAGGTGTCGGCGAGTGCGCTGGAAGCGGGCGCGCCGGAGTTTATCGACTTGTTATCGAGCCAGAATCCGACGTTGGCGGAGATCTTCCATGGCGGTCTGGCGTGGCTCGATGCCGAGATGAACAAGCGCTACGAGAAGAGCTTCGTGAACGCGACAACGAAGCAGCAGACGGAGATGCTGGACGTGTTGGTGGCTGCCGATAAGGTGGAGCGGGCGCGGCAGGAAGAGCAGGCTGGATACCGGAAGAGTGGCCGCTATAACGACTTTACGGGTTATACCGTGAGCCGGGCGGGCGATCTGGGTCCGGGGGTGAAGTTCTTCGACTGGGTGCGACGGATGACGGTGGACGCATTCTACACGAGCCCGATTGGCATTAAGGATATCGGCTTTGTGGGGAATGGCGCGTATGCGAAGTACGAGACGCCGAAGGCGGCGATTGACTATGCGATGAAGCGGAGTCCGTTTAAGGCGTAAGATCGAGGCCCGATGTCGGCCTACTCGTAAGCCGAATCATGGTCCGGGTGCAGTGTAAGAAATTCGAGGAAGTCTCCGGTTCTCCGCGCGACAGCTCTGACCTTCCTCGTAATGCGTAGCGAGTAGAGCTTCGATCCGTCGGGAGCGCGACGGCTGTGGATCAGTTCCCAGCGAAATCCACGGTCGCGATAGAGTTGCTCCCACGTCAGGGTGGAGAGCTTGATGCAACTCTGGAGCACGGCGTTTCGATCTTCTTTTTCCAGACCGAACCATTGGGACTGGAAGACAGGATTGTTCAAATCCACGCGAAGGCGCATCCGGGCGTGCCTACTTGGTTCGCTTGATCTTGCGGCTCAAGGCGGCTAAATCAGCATCGGTTCGTTTGGTGCGGTTCGACCATTCGAGGGCCTGATCCAGGCTGGCTCGCACCTCTGGTGTGTGGAGCCACAGTTCATTGTCCGGAATCACCTGGGCGGTGCGAATCATCCAGACGCCGCGTTCGACCTCTTCCACCATGACGGTGCGGCCGGCGTTCTGCTTACCGAGAGAGATTTGGCCGCTATTGCCGATGACCTTAACTTCGACAGGCACAACCGCATTATGGCATGAAGCTATTTCGGTTTGGAGGTGTTGTCGGGCACGCCATCGGTGGCGAGGAATTCGAAGTGCTCACCGGCGGCGGAGACGGTGAGTTTGCCGGGGGGCAGGGGTTTGCCGCCGGTGGTGAAGAAGACGGCGCCGTCAGTGGATTCCCCGGGCTTGAGTTTGGTGGCGACGAAGGAGATGGCGCTGGCGGCGGCGGCGGCTTTGATTTTGGCGCTGGTGAGTTCGGCGAGCATTTGCTGGCGGCGCTGCTCGTAGCCGCTGGTGCTCTGGATGCGAGCGAGGCCGTAGAGGCCCGCTTCGTAGGTGGTCATGAGGCGGATGGCGTCCTCGCGGCCGCCACGGTCAATGAAGCGGTTGACGACAATGCGGGGGGCTTCGGGGCGCATGGGCTGGCCTTGATCGGGGTAAAAAAGAAAGTCGTCGGGCTTGACGTTCCAACTGGTTTTGGAGCCGTTGGAGATCGCGACCTGGAGGACGGCGTAGTCCTTGGTGAGTACCGGCAGCAGCGCAAACATGATGGTGAGGCCGCCCTTGGTGAGGGTTTGGTAGTTGAGACCGTTGGTTTCGAAGGTAATGACCTGGGGGACGGCGGGTAGTGCGAGGAGGCCCAGGAGGGGAACAATCGTTAGCTGCCGAAGGTGGACCTTGAGATTGAGCATGGTGGGTTGTCTGGAAGGTATGGGTCCAACGTAATCCAAGTGGCCTTGCATCCGTACTCTAACAGAATCGCATGGCCGCAACGGGAAACCGCGGTCCGAAGCCTGCGGGAGAATGGATTCAGAGGCGAATTGACCATGTCGATGAATCGTGGTGGGACGGCGCTTGATCGGATGCTGCCGATGCCGAGATTGATGGAGGTTGACCATGTTGACCTGGCCGTCAGCGCGGCTGAGGCTTGGGCGAGGGTTCGACATGGGAACCTCGGAGCGAGTCCTCTGATCCGGGCGCTTTTTGCGATTCGGACGCTGCCGAATCGTTGGAGCGGCAAGCCGGCGGACGTGGGGGAGTTCCGGATCGATGACATGGTGTCGACGCCGGAGCGGCCGGGTTTCCAGGTTCTGGTGGACGATCCGCCGCATGAGGTGGTGGTGGGCGCGATCGGCAAGGTCTGGGTGCCGGATATCCCGTTCTTACACATGCGGAACGCTGAGGAGTATCGGGACTTTGCCGATGCGGACTGGATCAAGGTGGCCTGGGCGGTGCGGGTTTGGCCGTTGGGCGAACGGGATGCGCGCGTGGAGATTGAGGTGCGCGTGGACGGGACGGACGAGGCGGCCTGGAGCCGTTTCCGGCAGTACTTCAGGTTGATTGGGCCGGGCTCGCGGCTGATCCGGCTGATTGCGCTGCGGGCGTTGGCGCGGGAGATGGGTAGCGCGGAGTCCGCGGCGTTGGAGCGGCCTTTGCCGGGCGATGAACTTTTGCCGGATGCGGAGGGGCAGTTTACGCACGGCATCACGATCGCGGCGCGGCCGGAGGCGATCTGGCCGTGGCTGGTGCAGATGGGGGGACATCGCGCCGGCTTCTACAGCTACGACCTGTTGGACAACGCTGGTGAGCGGAGTGCGCGGGAGATTCATCCTGAATTGCAGGAGATTCAGGTGGGGCAGGTGCTGCCGGCGACGCGCGATAGTGCAGAGGGCTTTGAGGTGCTGAGGATTGACGCGCCGCGGGTGCTGATTCTCGGCGGGCTATGGGATGTGGAGGCGGAGACGCAACAGGCGTTCGCTTCGGCGCGGCCGGTGCGCTTCTGGCAGATGACGTGGGCGTTCGTCCTGGAGCCGCTCGACGAGGGCGAGACGCGGTTGACGGTGCGGGTACGGGGCGCGTTCTCGAAGGAGGGGAGTTTTCACGCTACGTGGATCCGGCCGGTGCACCACTTCATGCAGACGGCGCAGCTTCGGCATTTGAAAGAACGAGCCGAAGCGCGTTTGCCGCGGGATGATTTTCGCGATGTGCTGGAGGGGGCTGGGGGCGCGGCCGTGATGGCGGCGGCGTTTCTAAGCCCGTTTCTGGGCGAGGCGCGAAGCCATTGGGGGGTGGAGGCGTCGCTGGCGGCGCAGCGTTGGCCGGGCGATGAGCTGGTTCCGCAGCCGCGCTGGGGTTGGACGCATGGGATCGAGATCGACGCGGCTCCTGGCGAGGTGTGGCCGTGGATTGCGCAGATCGGGGCGGACCGTGGGGGCTTCTACAGCTACCAGTGGCTGGAGAATGTAGTGGGCTGTGGGGTGTCCAATGCGGAGGTAATTCATCCGGAATGGGAGGTTGAAGTGGGTTCAGCGTTTCGACTGCATCCGAAGATGCCGGCGCTGCGGGTGGTGGAGGTGAAGCGGGGCGAGTACTTTGTGGTGCACGGAGCGCCGGAGGGGAAGGCGTGGGTGGAGGCGAGCTGGTTGTTTCTGGTGGAGCCGGTGGGGGAAGGGCGATCGCGCTTCATTAGCCGGTATCGGATCGCGACGTCCGATGACCTGTCAACGCGGCTGCAGTATGGAGCGGCTTTGGTGGAGCCGATTGGGTTTGCGATGGATCGCCGGATGCTGCTGGGCGTAAAGGAGCGCGTGGAGCGGGGACGGAACTAACGGGAAGCGACGGGGAGCCAGTAGAGATTGCTGGAGCCGCGTCCGCGGGAGGCTTCGGCCCATTGGCGGGAGTTGATGGTGGCCTGGTAGAAGGCTTGTTTGGCGGCGCGGAGGAAGCGTTCGTAAGGGTCCAGGAGGAGTTCGGGATGGGCAGCGCCGCCGGGGGCATTGCCGAGGCTCCAGGGCTTGTTGAGTGGCGAGAGATCAGCTTTCTTTGCGTAGGAGGCGAGACCCTGACGGTAGAGGTTCTGAATCTCAATGCCGGAGCGGCTGAGCAGGAAGTCGAGGAACTCGGGGGCTTCGGCTTCGATGGCGCCGGGACGGCCTTCGAAGGCCGGGACGAGGGCGGCGGCGAGGGTCTTGAAGGACTTCATTTCGGCGGGCGTGAGGAACTTGGCCCAGCCTTCGGCGACGGCATCGGCGGCGGAGAGGGGCAGGGCGGCTTCCTGGGAGAAGCCACGCTCGGGCAGGGCCCCGAGTCCGAGTAGGGCGGCAATGACTTGGCGGCGATCAACACTCATCAAAACGAAACTACCACAGCGATAGCTCGATCGGTGCGCCGACGCCGCAGCCGAGTTGCTTGGCAGCGTGACCCTGGTTGACGGAGATCTCGACAAAGCCGGAACTGCCAATGATGGCGACGGGTTCGCCGAAGGGGACCTCGGCGTAGTTGAGGGCGAGGCGGTGGATTTTTTCAGTGCCGATGGAGAGTTCGAAGGGGCGGGTTTTAATGCCGTCGAACTGGGTTTCGGAGAAGTTGGAGATGAGGTTGCCGAAACGGTCAATTTTGAGGACCTGGCCGGTCCAGAGGCGCTTGGAGGTGCGGGTGGGCCAGAAACTTTGGAGCTTGAGGTAGTCCTCGATGCGGGAGCCGAATTTGGCGGGGGTGACACCGAGGGCGAGGTGGGCGGCGACGGGGGCGAAGATGTCGCGGCCGTGGAAGGTGCGGCTGACGGAGGGGCGGAAGTATTGGGGCTTCTCGAGGCAGCGGACGCGGACGGATTCGTTGCGTTCGAGCATGGGGCCGTAGACCATGGCGAGGAGGCCGTTGTCGGGTCCGACGAAGTAGTGGCCGCCGGCTTCGACGAGGATGGGGCGGCGGGAGGATCCGACGCCGGGATCGACGACGGCGACATGGATCGTTTTCTTGGGGAAGGCGGACCAGGCCTCCATGAGGGTGAAGGCGCCTTCGGAGATTTCGAAGGGGGCGATGCCGTGGGTGATGTCGACGATGGTGGCCTGAGGGCAGAGGCCGAGGATGACACCTTTCATTGTGGCGACATAGTGATCGTCGAGGCCGAAATCGGTGGTGAGTGTGATGATTGGCTGGCGCATGGGAAACTGGTGGGAGCCGTGCTCCGTTTCTATTTTGACCATAACGCGACGACGCCTGTTTCTGAGGCTGTAATCTCGGCGATGGTGGAGTGTCTGCGAATGGCGCCGGGGAATGCTTCGTCGATCCATCGGTTTGGCCAGGAGGCGAAGCAGCGGATGGAACTGGCGAGGCGGCAGGTGGCAATGGCCGTGGGGGCGAAGCCGGATCAGGTGATCTTCACGGGCGGGGGCACGGAGGCCAATAACCTGGCCATCTTTGGGAGTCTGCGACCGGGGAAGCGGCACGTGATTACGACCGCGGTGGAGCATCCGGCGGTGCTGAGTCCGGCGCGCGAGGTGGAGGCGACGGTGGTGCCGGTGGACGGGCAGGGGCTGGTGGATCCGGACGAGATCCGAAGGGCGATCCGGCCGGATACGGCGCTGATTTCGGTGATGAGCGTGAACAATGAATTGGGGACGATCCAGCCGGTTGGAGAAGTGCTGGCGATCGCGCGGGAGCATGGGGTGCCGGTGCATACGGATGCGGTGCAGGCGTTGGGGAAGACGGCGGTGCCGGCCGCTGATTTTGTGACGGTGAGTGCACATAAGGTTTACGGTCCGCAGGGGGTGGGGGCGCTGGTGGCCCGAATGCCGGTGAGCAAGGTGACGTTCGGTGGCCATCATGAGCGGGACCGTCGGCCGGGCACGGAGAATGTCGCGGGGATTGTGGGCTTTGGGGCGGCGTGCGCGGACTTGACTGCGCCGGAGGCATCCTTGCGGGACCGGTTGGAGGAACTGATTCTGGAGCGGATTCCTCGGACGCGCGTGAATGGGCGCGGGGCGCCGCGGGTGGGGAATACGACGAACGTGTTGTTTGAGGGGATTGAAGGAGAGCCGCTGGTGATTGGGCTGGATTTGAAGGGCTTTGCGGTGTCGAGTGGCGCGGCGTGTTCGAGCGGCGCGGTGGAGCCGTCGCATGTGCTAACGGCGATCGGGTTGTCGCGGGAGGATGCGCGGTCGTGTTTGCGGTTTTCTTTGGGGCGGGGAAATACCGAGGAGCAGGTGGTGGCCTTGGTGGAGGCTCTGGAGCCGGTGGTGGCGCGGTTGAGAAAGTTGTCGCCCGCGTATGCCTAAGGAGACGATCGCGGTGGCGATGTCCGGGGGCGTCGATTCGTCGGTGGTGGCGGGTCTGTTGCACCGTGAGGGGTATGACTGCGTCGGATTGACGATGCAGCTTTGGAACCAGCGACGCTTGCCGGAACTGGCGACGGAACAGGCGACGGGACGATGCTGTTCGCTGGACGACGTCTACGACGCGCGGGCGGTGGCGAACTTTGTGGGGATCCCCTACTATGTGGTGAATTTCGAGGATCGCTTTGAGCAGCATGTCGTGAAGCCGTTTGTGGAGGAATACCTCGCGGGGCGGACGCCGATTCCGTGCACGCTGTGCAACAACTTCATCAAGTTCGATCAGTTTCTGGAGATGGCGGATGGCGTGGGAGCGCACAAGATTGCGACCGGGCACTACGCGCGGATTCGTTATGACGAGGCGAGCGGGCGATGGCAGCTGTTACGGAGTGCGGACGCGACGAAGGACCAGACGTACTTTCTGTTCGGTTTGACGCAGTCGCAGTTGTCGCGGACGATGTTCCCGCTGGGGGGGATGCTGAAGCCGCAGGTGCGGGAATTGGCGATGGGGTTGGGTTTGCCGGTGGCGGAGAAGCCGGATAGCCAGGAGATTTGTTTCGTGCCGAATGGCGACTATGCGGCATTTATCGACGCGTATTCGCGGGAGCAGGGGATCAGCCGGGAGCGGAAGCCGGGTCAAGTCGTGACGCCGGAGGGCGAGGTGTTGGGGGAGCATTCAGGAGTACACCACTTCACTGTGGGTCAGCGGAAGGGGATTGAAGTGAAGCGGCAGAAACCGGAGCCGCTATATTTGATCGAGACGAATCCGGCGACGCGGCAGGTGGTGGTGGGGTCGAATGCGGAGTTGCTGAGGGCGGAACTGGAAGTGGGGCAGATCAATTGGATTTCGATTGCGGAGCCAACGGCGGCGATTCGGGCGGAGGTGCGGATCCGGAATCGGCATACGCCGGCGTGGGCGACGTTGACGCCGAGGGAGCGGGGTGTGGCGGTGCGGTTCGATGTGCCGCAACGGGCGGTGACGCCGGGGCAGGCGGCGGTGTTTTATGAGGGCGATTTGGTGTTGGGTGGTGGTTGGATTGTTTAGTATGAGTGGGTTGGGGCGCTAATCTAAAGTATTTAATGAGAAAGTGGTTCAGGTTGAGAAATCGGTAGTTAAATGATTGATTGCATTGGGCGAAGTTCAGAATGATTTCCGTTGATGATATCCGGGAGGCGCGGGAGCGGATTCGCGCATCGATCTTCGTTTCGCCGTGTGCCTACTCGGAGAATTTTTCGCGGATCGCCCGGAACACGGTCTTCTTCAAGTTGGAGAATCTGCAGATGACGGGGTCCTTCAAGGAGCGGGGGGCGCTGAACAAGCTGCTGCAACTGACCGAGGAGGAGCGGCGGCGGGGAGTGATTTGCGCGTCGGCGGGCAACCATGCGCAAGGCGTGGCCTATCACTCGACGAGGTTGGGGATTCAAGCGACGATCGTGATGCCGATGGCGGCGCCGCTGACGAAGGTGACGGCAACGCGGAATTACGGCGGCGAAGTGAAGCTGCACGGCGCCAACTACGATGAGGCTTATCAGGAGGCGTTGCGGCTGGCTGAGGTCCAGGGGCTTACCTACATTCATGCGTTCAACGACGATGCGATCATTGCCGGGCAGGGGACGATTGGGCTCGAGCTGATCGAGCAGATGCCGGACCTGGAAGCAGTGGTGGTGCCGGTGGGCGGGGGCGGTTTGTTGGGCGGGATCGCGGTGGCGGTGAAGGCGCATAACCCGGCGATTCGAGTGGTGGGCGTGCAGACGTCGCGATTCGCTTCGATGAAGGCGGCATTGCGGGCGAAGGAGCCGGTGACGCTGCCCCCGGCGACTACGATCGCGGACGGCATCGGGGTGCGGCGGGTGGGTGAGCGCAATCTCGAGATCGCGCAGCTATTGATGGACGAGTACGTGACGGTGGAAGAGGAAGAGGTGGCGAGCGCCATCCTGATGCTGCTGGAGCGGGAGAAGACGGTGGCCGAGGGTGCGGGCGCGGCCGGTGTCGCGGCGATGATTGAGCATAAGACGTCGCTGG
>JALHNI010000162.1 GCA_022843605.1 Bryobacter sp. | reverse complement strand
GTTTCGAAAGAGAGCGTCGCCACGCGTCAACTCTATGGCATGGATGAGCCTGAGACGGCTGACTTTGGCTGGCAGTGCCTCATGGCCCGTCGCCTTGCTGAACGCAATGTCCGATTCATTCAGATCAGTCATGAGTATGGCCCCGGCAATGAAGTCGGTTGGGACGCCCACACCGAACTAATTCGGCTCCATACCCGCACCGCGCTCCAGGTCGATCGCCCCATTGCTGGCTTGCTCACCGACTTAAAGGCTCGCGGCTTACTCGACGAAACCTTAGTCGTCTGGGGCGGGGAATTCGGCCGCACTCCCATCGCCGAGGGCGGCGATGGCCGTGATCATAATCCCTACGGCTATTCGATGTGGATGGCCGGCGCCGGCGTGAGGAAGGGCTTCATTTACGGCGCCACCGACGACTTCGGCTATTATTCTGTAGAAGACCGTATGCACATCAACGACCTTCATGCCACCATGCTGCACTTAGTCGGCCTGAACCATGAGCAACTTACCTTTAACTATGGCGGACGTCCGTTCCGGCTCACCGATGTGGCCGGAAAAGTAGCTACCAAAATTCTGGCTTAGTTATTCGAACGCAATGAGAAAGTCGATGTAAAACTTCAGCGCTTCGGCTACCTGGTCGCATTCGACGTATTCCACCGCCGCATGGGCCCGGTCGATGCTGCCCGGCCCAAAGATGATGCTCGGAATACCCTGGCGCACAAACTTACTGGCGTCGCTGCCGAACGGCACCCCGCACGGTGTGGCGTCATAACCTTGCGAAGTCAATATCTGCTGCGCGACGCGCACCACGTCCGCGTCCACGGCCGTCTCCATGGCCGGGTCGGCAATCATCGGTTCCTCCATCTCCACGCGGATGCCCGGAATCTCCAGTAACTCACTCCGGTAAGCGCTCCAAACCGCATTCGGATCTTCGCCGGGAAGAATCCGCCGGTCGATCGCGACCTCGCACCGATCCGGTACGAAGTTGATCTGCTCGCCGCCGTGAATCATACCGACGCTCAGCGTCGCCGGACCCAGCAGCGGGTGCTCTGGTTTTGCCAGCGAGTCTGCCGCCATGTTGAGCCACTGCAGCACCGGCGTCATTGCGCGAATTGCGCTCTCCCCCAGATGCGGTTTCGCCGAGTGCGCCGCGGTGCCCAGCGTGCGGATCTTCCAGCGCAACACTCCCTTCGCCGCAATCACCGCGCGCATCTCCGTCGGTTCGGCAACGATCGCCGCTACGGCCTCCAGCCCCTCGCAAAGCCTGATCACCCCTCGAAAGGCGAACTCCTCATCCACCACCGCCGCCATCCACACTTCGCACGGCGGCACGATGCCCTCGTCCTTCAAGTGCGCCATCGCGTGCATCATTGTTGCGAGCCCCGCCTTGGTGTCGCATGACCCGCGGCCATACAGGCGGCCCTCGCGAATCTCCGGTTGAAACGGCGGAATCGTCATGCCGTTCACCGACACCGTATCCATGTGCGCCTCCAGGATCACGCGCCGGTTCGGATCGCGGCCGGGAAGCCGGGCGATGACATTGCTGCGCCCCGGCAGCACTTCCTGCCGGAAGGTCTCAATGCCGCGGGCGGCAAAGAATCGCTCCACGTAGCGGGCGATCTCCTCCTCCGGCACTCCTCCTTCGTAAGCCGGATTGATACTCTTGATCGCGACCAGTTCGCTCAGGGTTTGAAATACGGGTTCCACGGTTCTCCAGGCCATATACTAGCCGATATGCCGCCGATCATTGACGCCCATGTTCACGTCTGGACCGACGATCGTACGCGCTACCCGCGCGCCGCCGGTGAACGCGACTATGAACCCGCCCGCTTCAACCCGGCCGATCTCTTCGCCCACTCCAAGCCGGCCGGCGTCAGCAAAATTGTCCTCATCCAGATGAGCTTCTACCGTTTCGATAACTCCTACATGCTGGACGCTATGCGCGCCCACCCCGGCGTCTTCGGCGGCGTCGGCATCGTCGATGACGCCGGCCCCGATCCAGCCGCCGCCATGCGCGATCTCGCGCGGCAAGGCGTGCGCGGTTTCCGCATCGTCCCCAACTCGAAGAACTGGCTGGATACGCCTGGAATGCGCGCGATGTGGCGGGCCGGCGGCGAACAGAACCTATCCATGTGCGCCTTGGTCGGTCCCGATGCTTTGCTCTCCCTGGACCGTATGTGTATGGACTTCCCGGATACCCCGGTCGTCATCGACCACTTCGCTCGCATCGGCGCCGACGGCCAACTCCGTGACGCTGACATCCGCCGTCTCTGCGCGCTCGCCCGCCATCGCCATTTGAAAGTGAAGGCCTCTGCTTTCTACGCTCTCGGCCGAAAACAGGCGCCCTATCACGACCTCGGCCCGCTCTTTCGCCGCGTCTATGAGGACTTCGGCCCCCGCCGCATGATGTGGGCCAGTGACTGTCCCTTTCAGGTGGCCAATGGCCATCAATACCAACCGTCTCTGGACCTCATCCGGAATATGAGCGCCCTCTCCGCTGAGGAGCGCGATTGGGTGCTGGGCCGCACCGCCGAAGCTACCTTCTTCAGTTGAAGCAGCATGGCATATGCTATGAAACGTGAGACTTCTGCTGCTCGGCTGGATAGCCGCCTTCACCGCATCCGCTGACCCCGGCGTCGACTTCTTCGAAACCAAAGTGCGGCCGTTGTTGGCCACCAAGTGCTACGGCTGTCACAGCAACAAGCTGGCCTCGCCGATGGGCGGCTTGCGCCTCGATAGCCCCACCGTGGCGCGCTCGCTGGTGAAGCCGAAGGACGCCGATGCCAGCCGGCTCATCCAGGCCGTGCGCTATCAAACCATCGGCATGCCGCCCGGCGGCAAGCTGAAGGACGCCGAGATCTCGACATTGGAGCAATGGGTGGCCATGGGCGCCCCGGTTCCCGAAGCCGTCGCTGCCAAAACCGCCGCAGCCAAAGGCCCGGTCGACCACTGGGCGTGGCAGCCCCTCCGACCTGGCCAAGGCACCATCGATGCTCAAGTCCGCGCCAAACTTCAGGAGAACGGACTCACCGCGGCTCCCCGTGCCGACCATCGCACGCTCATCCGCCGCCTGAGTTTCGACCTCACCGGGCTGCCCCCTTCCGCCGCTGACTTGAAACTCTCCGTCGCCCAGGCCGTCGACGCCTATCTCGCCAAACCCGCTTTCGGCGAGCGCTGGGCGCGCCACTGGATGGACGTCGCCCGGTACGCCGATACCGGTTTTCTCGGCCGCGCCTTCCTGGTCTCTTTCAGCTACCGCGATTGGCTGATCGACGCCTTCAATCGGGACGTCCCGTATCCTCGCTTCATTGCCCTTCAATTGGCCGCGGACCAAATGAAAGACGCCCCTCCCAGCGATCACGCGGCCCTGGGCTTCCTCTCTCTCGGCGTTAATCCCAACCGCGCCGTCGATCTGCCCGACGTCGTTGACGACAAGATCGACCTTGTCTCGCGCGGTCTGCTGGGCCTCACCGTCAGTTGCGCCCGCTGTCATGACCACAAGTTCGACCCCATCCCCACCCGCGACTATTACTCGCTCTACGGCATCTTTGCCAATACCCGCTACGGTGTGGAGCCCGTCCGCGTCGGTCCACTGCCGGACTTTTACGAAAAGCGCGCCGTCGAACGCAAGCGCATTCTGCAGCAGTACATCCAGGAACGGCTGGAAGAGCTTCGCGCCGAATTTCGCGACCCCAAGGAGATCCAACGCTACCTCGAAGCGCTTTGGGACGGGCGCAAACTCGACCGTGCGCGCCTCGAAAATCTGGCTCGCGAAAAGAATCTGAACTCGCTCTTGCTTCGCCGCTGGGCTCGCCGCATGTTGGATGCCAAGCCCGGCGATCCGCTGCTCGCCGAATGGCGCGCTGCCACCGTCAATCCTGCCGTCGCCTACGCCAAGCGCCTCACCCACCCGGTGCAAGCACCCTGGCGATCGCTGCTTTTTGGCCCGGACGCCCCGCCCGAAGTTCCCGTCGAAGACTTCCCGTCCATCATGACCGAGGGCGACGCTAACACCACGCGCAACCTCCAGTGGCAATACGAGCAGATGCTCAACGACGCAGCCTATCGCGGCTCCAAAGGCATCGTTCTCGGCGCGCAGGACCGCCCCACTATTGCCCCCTCCTATGTCTTCGTCCGCGGCAATCAGAATGACCTCGGAGAAGAGACCGGCCGCTGCTTCCCGTCCATCCTCAGCCCGGGTGCCCCTTGTTTCCAGCAGGGCTCCGGACGCCTGGAGTTAGCCCGCGCCATCACCAGCGACCGCAATCCCGTCGCGGCCCGTATCCTCGTCAATCGCGTCTGGCAAAAGCTCTTTGGCGAAGGCCTGGTCCGCACTCCCAGCGACTTCGGCCTTCGGGGCGACCTGCCCACCCACCCGGAACTCCTCGACGCCCTCGCCGATGGCTTCATGCGCGATGGCGGGTCCATCAAGCGCCTCATCCGCCGCTTGGTACTTTCCGAGACCTATCAGCAATCTAGCGCCGACCGTGCCGACGCTCGTCTCCGCGATCCGGAAAACAAGCTCCTCTGGCGGATGCCTCGCCGCCGCCTCGACTTCGAGGCCCTCCGCGATTCCATGCTCACCGTCGCCGGCCGTTTGGATCCGACACTAGGCGGGCAGCCAATCTCCCTGGTCAGCACTCCCGTCGATCCGCGGCGTACGGTCTATTCCGTCATTGAGCGCGAGCGTCCGCTGGCCCTCCTCAAAACCTTCGACGTCGCCGACCCCGAGCAACACTCGCCGCAGCGCTACCAGACGACCGTGCCTCAGCAAGGCCTCTTCCTGCTGAATAGCCCCTTCGTCGGCGAGATGGCTCGCTCGCTCGCCGCCCGTGCCAGGGATGTCCCCCAGCTTTACCGCCTGGCCCTGGGCCGTGAGGCGACCCCCGCGGAACTGAAACGCGCCCAGCCATTCTGGGCGGCGCGACCCACTCCGACCACTCAGCCCGACGCCGGTCCCTGGCAATACGGCACCGCCCGGCTGGATCCTGACGCCGGGAAGGTCACCGGTTTCAGTCCGTTCCGCTACTTCACCGGCAAGGCTTGGCAGAACGCCTCGGCGGGCCTTCACCCCGTCACCGGCGTCGCAAGGCTCTCTGAAGCCGGCGGCGCTCCGGGCGATGATCTGTCGCAGGCCGTGGTACGCCGATGGGTCGCTCCTGCATCCGGTACGCTGGAGATCAAAGGCAAATTAGTTCTATCAGTTGGAGCCTTTGAATTAAGGTTTCGCTTGAGTAATGGACTGCGCGGCTGGGTGGTCTCCAATCTTCATGGAGTACTTGCGAAATGGCGCGTTGACCTTCCACCGCCTCCCGCCGACGGCATCAGCTACGCCGCCAACCCGAGCGTCGTCACGGATCTCAAAAACGTCGCCGTACAGCGCGGCGAGATCATCGATTTCGTCGTCGACTCCGCCGGAGATTACGAGGCTGACGATTTCCAATGGAGCCCCGTCCTCACTCTCGGCGCCCAAACCTGGGATGCCCGCAAAGACTTTGCCGGACCCCGCATCCCGCCCCTCTCTCCGCGCGAACAACTCGCGCAGGTTCTCCTCTTGACCAATGAATTCGCCTTTCTGGACTAACTCATGAACCCCTTCCCTCGTCGTGATCTCTTTCGCCGCGTCGGTGCCGGCCTCGGTGTCCTGGGTATGGCCAGTGTCTTTGAACAAGCCGGACTCGCCGGTCCCCTCACCCCTCGCAAGGCCCACTTCACCGGCCGGGCCAAGCGCGTCATCCACATCTTCGCCAACGGTGGACCGTCTCATATGGACACCTTTGATCCCAAGCCGGCGCTCGCCAAATATGCGGGCCAGCCTCTGCCCGTCCATCTCCGCACTGAGCGCAAAACCGGCACCGCCCTTCCGTCGCCCTTCGCCTTCAAGAAGTACGGGCGAGCCGGCCTTGAAGTCAGTGACGTCTTTGCCAAGGTCGGCGCCCACGCCGACGACCTCTGCGTCATTCGCTCCATGCACACCGAGGTGCCGAACCACGAGCCATCCCTGATGATGATGAACTGCGGCACGCAGCAGCAGAGCCGTCCCAGTTTCGGCTCCTGGATCGTCTATGGCCTCGGTTCCGAGAACCAGAACCTCCCTGGCTTCATCTCTCTTTGCCCAGGCGGGTTGCCCATTCGCGGCGCACAAAACTGGAAGTCGGCCTTCCTGCCCGGCGCCTATCAGGGCACCCACATCGACACTCGGGAAACGACCCTCGATAAACTCGTCGAGAACGTCCAGAACCGCCTCACCCGGCGGGAGGACCAGCAGAAGCAGTTGGAACTCCTCGCCGCCATGAACCGCGAGTACCAGCAGACTCGAACCGAGGACGAGGCGCTCGAAGCCCGAGTGCAGTCCTTCGAACTCGCCTTCCGCATGCAGTTGGAGGCTGAAGACGTCTTTGACCTCTCGAAGGAACCCCAATCGATTCGCGACCTCTACGGAGATACCCTGCACGGCCGCCAAATGCTGATGGCCCGGCGGCTACTGGAAAAAGGTGTGCGCGTCGTCCAGGTGTGGCACGGCGCCGGCCAACCCTGGGACACGCATGACGATGTCGCCAAGCGCGTGAAGCAACTCGGGCACGAGAGCGATCAACCGATCGCGGCCTTGTTGACCGACCTCAAACAGCGCGGCATGCTCGACGATACGCTCGTCATCTGGGGCGGGGAATTCGGACGTACTCCCGTCGTGGAACTGCCCGCCTTCGGCTCCAACGCCGGCACCGCCGGCCGCGATCATAACTCGTATGGCTTCTCCGTCTGGCTCGCCGGTGGCGGTGTCAAAGGGGGCACCGTGCATGGCGCCACCGACGAGTTCGGCTTCCGCTCCGAAGTGGACCGCGTCCACGTGCATGACCTGCACGCTACCCTCCTCCATCTGCTGGGCTTTGAGCATGAGAAGTTCACCTTCCGCTATGCCGGCCGTGACTTCCGCCTCACCGACGTTCACGGCCAGGTCGTTCGGCCCGTGCTCGCGTCAACCTAAGAGGCTGTCGTGCTAAGCTAACGACGGTGTGTATAGACGTCTGGCTTGGGTTTTCCTCCTCGCGGCTCTGTGCCTTGCACAGTCGACCAACGCCGAGCTCCAGGGCCTGGTTCGCGACCTCGCCGGGCTTCCGCTCAATGCCGCGCACATCTCCCTCACCAATCTCGCCACCGGGCTGAACGCCGTCGCCACCACCGGTCCCGACGGCCGCTACCAGTTCCTCGCCCAGCCGGCGGGCCTCTACCGTTTGGACGTTTCCCGGGACGGCTTCGCCGCCTTGCAGCGCGCCGGCATCGCCTTGCGTGTTGGCGACCGAACCACAGTTGACGTTGATCTTCAACTCGCCGGAGCTATCGAAACTTTGCGGATCGACGCGGCGGCTCCGCTTCTGCAATCCAGCAGCGGCACGGTGAGCTTTGTCGTCGAGCAGAAAAAGGTCGTAACCCTTCCTCTCGATGGCCGGAACTTTGTCCCGCTTATTGCGTTGGCGCCGGGCGTCAGTCTGCCTCCCGGTAGCTTGCTTCCCCGGATCAATGGCAGCCGCCCCCGCGTCAGCGAGTACATTTACGATGGCATCAGCGTCCTGCAACCTGAGCCGGGCCAGGTCGCTTACTATCCCATTATCGATGCTATCGACGAGTTTCGCGTCGAAACCAACAGTTACTCGGCCGAGTATGGCCGCTCGAACGGTGGGGTCATCATGGTAAGTCAGAAGTCGGGCTCAAACCGCTTTCACGGCACGCTCTTCGAGTTCTTTCGCAACGAGAAACTAAACGCCCGGAACCTGTTCGCCTCCGCCGGTGCGAAGCCGCGCTTTCGCCGGAATCAGTATGGCTTCGTCGTCGGCGGTCCCATTCAGCAGAATCGGACTTTCTTCTTCGCCGACTGGCAAGGTACCCGTCTTAACACCGGGGTAATTCGCACCAGCACCGTCCCGCTTTCGGCGCAGCGCCGAGGCGTCTTTGCCGATGCCATTTTCGATGGCGCTTCCACTCGCCGGGTCGATGGCGTCTACACGCGGGACGCCTTTCCGGGCAATCTTATTCCCCCCAGCCGCTTCGACCGTGCAGCTCTGGCCGTGGTCGACCGTTATCCGTCCCCTAACGTCTTCACCGGCACCGGGGCGGAGGCCACGGCCAATAACTACCGCCGGCTCGGCCAGGAAGACACCGTCGCCAATCAGTTCGATGGCCGCCTGGACCGCTACGTTGGCGCCCGCCACCGCTTCTTCGGCCGGTACTCGTTTCTGCGCGACGACAGCCGGCCCACCACGCCATTTCCGGACGGAAGTGGTAACCTGACGGCGGGCTTGATCGGTAATACAATTACGCGCGCCGATAGCATCGTCGCCGAACATACCTTCACGATCTCGCCGGCGTCCGTCAATCAGCTTCGCTTCGGGTTTACCCGGCGTAAGTTTGATCGCGAGTCCGGCCGAACCGGTCAGCCCGTGGCGCAATCCGCCTTGATTCCGAATCTGCCGGCGAGTTCGTTTCCTGACGTTCTTCCCACTTACGACGTGGTCGGCTTACAGCAGTTGGGGCCGCCGGCGAGCGGTAACGCGGCATTTACCACCTCGGTCACTCAGTTCATCGACAATTACTCCGCCGTGCAAGGGCATCATACCCTTAAGGTGGGAATCGACCTGCGCCTGGAGCATCTTGATGTGCTGCAGCCTCCCAGCCCGTCGGGTAACTTCCAGTTCACCAGTATCTTCACCGCGGGACTGACGCCATCCGGCGCGGTGTCCGCCAATACCGGGAATAGCTTCGCCTCATTTCTTACTGGACAGGTGGGTCGCTTCAGCGTCGACTCTCAGCCATCCGTGATCAAACCACGCGCTAGAATCGCGGAGCTGTTCCTACAGGATGACTGGCGTGTATCACCGCGTGTGTCTTTGAACCTTGGCGTTCGCTACACCTTGAATTTCCCTTCGACCGTGGTTGGCAATCAGGGCTCCGTCTTCAACCTGGATACCCAGCGGCTGGACATACTGGGAACGAACGGTACGCCGCGGAGTGCTCGCGACTTGGAGAAGAAGAACTTCGCCCCGCGTGTGGGAGTGGCTTTCAAACTGACTGACTCATTAGCCTTGCGCTCGGGCTACGGGCTGACCTGGATCGAGCAGGCCGGCATCACGACTCCCTTCACCACTCCGCTGTTTCCTTTCATTCAGACCCTGGGCCAACAGTCCCTGGATAACATCAACCCCGCCTTTGTTCTCTCGCAAGGCCCGTCCGTGCGTGTCCAGCCGGTCGGTCTAGACTCGGGCCTCGGTCAAGGTGTCTTTGGCGTCCAGAGGAACAACGGCAGCGGCTATGCGCAGCAGTGGAACGTCACTTTACAGAAAACCTTGGGCACTGACTGGAGTTTTGAGGCCGGCTATCTCGGTTCCAAGCTGACTCGCCTCGGCGTACCCGACGTCAACCTAAACCAGTTGACCGTGGAGCAGCTCGCGCTCGGTTCGCAACTGACCCAACAAGTGGCGAATCCGTATTTCGGAGAGATTCCCGCCCATACCTCTCTCGGCACACCGACGGTCCCGCGCGCGCAGTTACTGCGCCCCTTCCCGAAGTTCACCACCGTCACCCTCTATCGCAACAACGTCGGGCACTCCACCTACCATTCTCTTCAGGCCCGCCTGGAGAAGCGATTCTCCAGGGGTCTCACCTTTACTGCCGCTTACACGTTTTCCCGGTTGATCGATGACGCGGGCGCTGTGTTCGACTTCGCGGTACTTACTGGTCCCGTGGCGAACTTTCAGGCCGCGGATAGTTTCAATAAGCGCCTTGAGAAAGACGTTTCCACCGGCAACATTCCGCATATCTTTTCCACGGGTGTTGTCTACGAGTTACCGTTCGCGCCAACGCGTTCGCGCCTGCTGCGGGGCTGGCAGATCGCGGGCTTAGCGCGTGCGCAGTCCGGAAGCCCCTTAGCTGTCACCCAGGCTACGAACCTGAACGCCTTTGCCGGGTTCGGCATTCAGCGGCCGAACCGGACCAGCAACCCGGCCTTGCCGCCGGGGCAACAGACGACGGCGCGTTGGTTCAATCCCTCGGCTTTCTCCGCCGCTCCGCAGTTTACGATTGGCAGCAGTTCGCGCAATCCGGTGGTGGGTCCGCACTATCGCGCGGTGGATCTGATGGTGGGCAGGACCTTCGTCTTCCATGAGCATCTGCGCACCGAATTCCGGGCCGAGGTCTTCAATGCCACCAACACGCCGCCCCTCGGCAATCCAAACACGAGCTTCGGCAATGTCGCCTTCGGCACCATCACGACGGCACTCGATCCCCGCGTGGTGGAGTTCGTGTTGAAGTTCCACTTCTGAGATCCTTCAACTATGGACACCACGATTCGAAACCACTTGGGCGCCGTGAGGCGCAGCCGCGGGATCGGCGCGGCTGACCTGGCCAAGCGTGTCGACGTCAGCCGCCAAACCATCTATGCCATTGAGGCCGGCTCCTACATCCCGAACACCGAAGTCACGCTGAAGTTGGCTCGCGAACTGGAAGTTCCGGTGGAGGAGCTATTCTCGCTGCTCAATGTGGAGCCGGACGCGCCGGATGCCTTGGCTTCCGAAGTCCTTAGTTCGTCTCCCGTGTCCAAGGGGCAAGCCGTTCGGGTCTGCCAGGTGGGCAGCCGCCGCATCAGCATTCCGGTGAATGCATCGCCGTACTATTTGCCCGAGGCTGATGGCGTGGTGTCACGGCTTGGGCGGCTGCCAGGCAAGGCCGAAGTAGCGACTTTCGCCAAGGACGAAAGCGACCAGAAGAAGCTCGTGCTGGCCGGTTGTGACCCGGCGATTGGCTTGGTGACCCGCATGGTGGAGAAACTCGGCGGCGTGGAAATTGTCTCGGCGGCCGCCTCAAGCAAACTCGCGTTGACCTGGCTGAAAGAGGGCAAGGTGCACATCGCCGGGTCTCATCTGGAAGACCCGGAAACGGGGGAGTTCAACCTGCCCTTTATCCGTCGCGAGTTTCCCGACGAGGACTTCGCGGTGATCACCTTTGCCCGCTGGGAAGAGGGCCTGGTGCTAGCCCCAGGAAACCCGAAGAAGATCAGCAAGGTCGAGGACCTGGCCCGGCGTTCGGTGCGCTTCGTCAACCGGGAAAGCGGTTCGGGCAGTCGAACTCTGCTGGATCGGCTGCTGCAAAGCGGGGGCATCGCGCCCGCCAAGATCAACGGCTACGATCGGGTGGCGCAGGGCCACCTGGCGGCGGCCTACATGGTGTTGACCAACGAGGCTGACTGCTGCCTCGCCACACGGTCCGCTGCGCAGACCTTCGGCCTTGATTTCGTGGCCCTGCAGAGCGAGCGCTACGATTTTGTGATGCGTCGCCAGACGCTGGCAACCCCCGCCGCCGAAACGTTTCTCGATGTTTTGCAGCGCGCTACGCTGCGCCGAAAGCTCGAGGTGCTGGCCGGGTACGAGACCGGACAAACTGGTGCGGTTCTCGCCTAGTGAGTGGTGAGAAAGTCTCGGAACCGTTCCGCGATTTGGTCTCGAATCGTCCGGAATGCAGCGAGACGGGTGGCCTCGTCACCTTCCACCGCGGCCGGATCCTCAAAGCTCCAATGGACCCGCTGAGTCTCCGCGGGGAAGACCGGGCAGCTCTCCTTAGCGTTGTCGCAAACGGTGACGACGTAGTCAAAGCGGGACCCGTTAAACTCATCGACGGACTTTGACCGGTGGGATGTGATGTCGACGCCGAGGTCCCGCATGGCCGCGATCGCCTCAGGACGGACGAAGCTGGGTTTGGTGCCCGCGCTCGAGACCTCAAAACGGTCTCCGGCCATTGACCGCAGGAGCCCTTCCGCCATTTGGCTGCGGGCCGAATTTCCTGTGCACAGAATCAGGACGCTCTGTTTGGCCATGGCTAGCTGCCCTTGATCTCAGTGGCGTAGAACTGCTTGAACCGCGCGCGAATGTCGTCGCGAACCTTGCGGAAGATGGCCATCTTCTCGTCATCGGTGCCGGTGGCTTTCGCCGGATCAGGAAAGCCGATATGCCGGCGGACCTTCACCTTGCCCCGGAAGTTCGGACAGTTCTTGTCCGCGTCGTCGCAAACGGTGACCACAAAGTCGAAAGACTCGCCCAGGAACTGACGGACGTTCTTCGGTGAGTTGCCCGAGATGTCGATACCGATCTCCTTCATCGCCTTTACGGCGAACGGATTCACGCGTGGAGAAGGATTGGTGCCGGCGGAAAACACGGCCAGGTTCGGATCGAGAGACTTCAGGTAGCCCTCGGTCATCTGGCTGCGCGCCGAATTGCCCGTGCAGAGCACCAGCACTGTCTTTTTCGTTCCGGATTCGGCGGCTAAGGGCAGCGCCGGCGTGGCCATGGCTGCCAGCACCAGTTGACGGCGAGTGAGATTCATCAATGTTTCCTTATTGAGATTGGTTACTTGCAAAGCTTGAAGATGCTCTCCGGCTTAACGGCTTTGTTGCGCGTACAGCATTCGGAATAGAGGAAGCCCAGAAGTTCCTGCAGAGTGCTGGTATTGGCCCGGTACCAGAGGAAAGTGCCTTGCCGCTCGACGCTCACCAGGTCCTCGTTCTTCAGTTTCTCCAGGTGGTGGGAGAGCGTGGAGGCTGGGATGGCAAGCTCGCTTTGAATATCGCCGACGATGAGGCCATCGGGGTGCGCCGAGAGCAAGAGGCGCAGGATGCGCAGACGGGCATCGGTGCCGATGGCGGCAAACATGTCCGCAAAACGCGCGGACTCGACGATCTCGGTTTCCCGGGTAGGCATCTTATATTTCCAGAATACCGGAAGTAAGAAATTTGTCAATCGGTCCTTGACACAATTCGGTATTTCGACGAACATCGAAGTATTATGAGCCCCAGCGAAGTAAAAGAGATCGTGAAGCAGAAGTACGGTGAGGCCGCCCGCCGGGTGGTGTCGACGCCGGGCGGCTGTTGCAGTGCCAGTAGCGCGCTGTGCGACGCGGATCCGATTACGCGCGACCTGTACAGTGCCGACCAGGCCTCCAGCCTGCCTGAAGAGGCGGTTCTCGCCTCCCTGGGTTGCGGCAATCCTACGGCGCTGGCCGAACTGAAGGCGGGTGAAACGGTGCTGGACCTCGGCTCGGGAGGCGGCATCGACGTACTGCTTTCCGCCCGCCGGGTGGGGCCGACCGGAAAGGCCTACGGCCTCGACATGACCGACGATATGCTGGCGTTGGCTCGCGAGAATCAGCGCAAGGCGGGCGTCGAGAACGTCGAGTTTCTGAAGGGCGAGATCGAGCAGATCCCGTTGCCGGACAACTCGGTGGATGTGATCATTTCGAACTGCGTGATCAATCTTTCCGCCGACAAGGACCGGGTGCTGCGCGAAGCCTTCCGGGTCCTGAAGCCCGGTGGACGGTTTGCGGTTTCCGATGTGGTGGTGCGCGGCGAAGTGCCGGCCGAAGTCCGGCGCAATGTCGAGTTGTGGATTGGCTGCGTGGCCGGGGCGCTGGAGGAGTCGGTTTACGCCTCCAAGCTGGCGACGGCCGGCTTCCAGTCGGTGGAGATGGTGCCGACGCGGGTCTATCGGGCGGAAGACGCCAAGGCTTTCCTGGCCTCGAGCGGGCTGGATGCGGCGGTGATCTCGGAGGCGATCGACGGCAAGTTCGCCAGCATGTTTGTGCGGGCGACCAAGCCGGGCGGGGCACTGCCTGAGCGGGTGACGCCCGAACCGGTGAAGATGGACGTTTTCGATCCGGCGATGTGCTGCTCCACCGGCGTGTGCGGACCGGCTCCCGATCCGTTCCTGCCCCGTTTCGCCGCCGACCTGGAATGGCTCGCCGGCCAAGGCGTCCGGGTGCAGCGGCACAACCTGTCTCAGGAGCCCGCGGCGTTTGCGGGCAACGAGATCGTGAAGGCGGCCTTGGCCGCCGATGGCACCGGCTGCCTGCCGCTGATCCTGGTGAACGGCGCCGTAGTGAGCAAAGGCAAGTATCCGGTGCGCTACTCGCTGGCGCGTTGGGCCGGCCTTCAACCCTCGCCGTCGGTAGAACTCCCGATCATGAGCAACCAGGGAAGCGGTTGCTGCTAGATGCTGACCGATCGCCCGACACGAATTCTGTTGTTCACGGGCAAGGGCGGTGTCGGCAAGACGACGCTGGCTTGCGCGACGGCGGTCACCCTGGCGGACGCCGGCAAGCGAGTGCTGCTGGTCAGCACCGATCCGGCCTCGAACCTCGACGAAGTTCTGGAGACCAACCTGGGCGGTG
>JALHNI010000161.1 GCA_022843605.1 Bryobacter sp. | reverse complement strand
GACCGCCCGGGGGCGGTGGCGGCAGCGGCCTCGACGCCATCTCCATCGAATCCCTTCAGGAAGTCCGCATCCAAACCTCCGCCTTCGCTCCCGAGTTTGGCCGTACCCCCGGAGCCCAAGTCTCCATGACAAGCCGCGGCGGCAACAACCAACTCCACGGCTCCGCCTACGAATACTTCCGCAATCACCACCTCAACGCCAATGACTGGTTCGCCAACCAGGCCGCTCTGCCGCGCGGGCGCATGCTCCAGCATCAGGCCGGCGCCACCCTCGGCGGCCGTCTGATCCGCAACCGTACCTTCTTCTTCGCCGCCGGTGAAATGCTTCGCCTCCGCGCCCCCACCACCTCCGTCTCCAGCGTGCCGGACCTCACCACTCGCCGCACCGCCCGCGCCAACCTCCGCCCCTATCTGAACGCCTTCCCCGTCCCCAACGGCCCCCGTCTCGATGGTGGCGCGGCCCAGTTCTCCTCGGTCACCACCAACCCGCAAGATCGCGAAAACCTCAGCCTCCGCATCGACCACACGCTCACCGCCAAACACACGCTCTTCGCCCGCTACGGCTTCACTCCCTCCACTTCCCAACAGCGCGGCTCGGACTTCGTCAGCCCCAACACCCTCACCAACCTCACCTCCCGCGCCCACTCCGGCACCTTCTCCGTCATCAGCGCGCTCAAGCCCTACGTCACCAACGACCTCCGCGTCAACTACTCGCACAACGGGCAAGCCTCCGCCGGCCGCATGGACGACTTTGGCGGCGCCGTCCCCCTCACCGACGCTCAAGTCTTCCCCCGCGGCACTGACTCTTCCAACGGCACTTACAGCCTCAACATCCTCGGACTTTCGAGTTACTTCGTCTCCCAGCGTTCCCGCAGCAAACAAACCCAAATCAACATCGTCGACGGCCTCACCATGGTCGCCGGCGCCCACACTTACAAACTCGGCCTCGACCTCCGGCTCATCAACTCCACCACTTACAGTCCGCCTTACTCCATCAGCACCACCTTCAGCGGCCTCTCCGGCTCTGATCAAGCCTTCCTCACCGGCGTCACCGCCAACGCTGTCGTCAGTTCCAGCCTTCCCGCCGTCTACCCTTCCGCTCTCAACTGGTCCTTCTACCTTCAGGACACCTTCCGCGTCAGCGAAGTCACCACCATCAGTTACGGCCTTCGCTGGGACGTGAACCCCGCCCCCACCACCAGCCAGGGACCCCGGCCCTTCGCCATCTCCTCCGCCAACTCCGAACGCGTCACGCAAACCGACTCGCTCTACAACACCCGCTGGACCGACTTCGCCCCCCGCTTTGGCCTCTCCCAGGTCATCGACACCAAAAGCGGCCGCGAACTCGTCCTCCGCGGCGGCATCGGTATTTTCCATGACCTCGGCTACGGCACCAGTCTCTCTGCCTTCAGTGGCGCCCCATTCACCAGCGCCCGCACCCTCACCTCAGCGCCCTTCCCGCTCACCAGCACCGACCTCATCGCCCCCACCCTCCCCGCCGCCAAACCCTATAACCAACTCGGTGCCGCGGAGCGCACTCTCCAATCGCCCCGCATCTTCCAGTGGAATGCCACCCTCGAGAAAAGCCTTGGCAGCGGACAGTTGCTCAGCGTCGGCTACGCCGGCACCCGGGGGTTGCGTCTACTTCGCACCGAAACCCAACCCTCCTTCTCCGAAGACTTCGACCTTCTTCGCCTCGCCACCAACGGCGCCGACTCCGACTATCATTCGCTCCAGTCTCAATACCGCCGCCGCTTCTCCCGCAACTTACAACTTCAAGCCAGTTACACTTACTCCCACTCCATCGACACCGCCTCCAATGACCTCGGCTTCGGCGGCGGCTTCGCGACCCTCTTTACCAGTGAGCGTGGCAGTTCGGACTTCGATGTCCGCCACAACCTCTCCGTCTCCGGCTCTTACCTCTTCCCCGCCCCGCGTCTCGGCTTCGTCACCACCCTCTTCCGCGATTGGTGGTCGGACTTCCTCTGGGCCGCCCGCACCGGCATGCCCTTCAACGTCGTCGGCCTCAGCGCCGATTCCAGCAACGACACCGCCACCACCGCTTCTGGCCGCGGCCTCTTCGCTCAGGTCCGCCCCGATTACAATGGCGCCGACATCTGGCTCGACGATCCCACTGCTCCCGGCGGCCGCCGCCTGAACAAAAACGCTTTCACCAGCCCCACCGGCTTCGGCCAAGGCAACCTCGGCCGCAACTCCATCGCCGGCTACGGACTCACCCAGGTCGATCTCACCGTCCGTCGCGAACTCCGCTTCACCGAGCGCCACTCCCTTCATCTCTCCGTCCAGGCCTTCAACGTCTTCAACACCACCAACTTCGCCACCCCTTCTCGTAACGAAGGCGCCAACATGACCAGCGCCAACTTCGGCGTCCCGAATCGCCTCCAGAATCAGGGCTTCGGTGGAGGCCTCGGTTCCGTCTTCCGCTCGGGCGGACCCCGCTCGCTCCAACTCACCGCCCGCTTCCAGTTCTAACTACCCATGAAACTCATCTACTTACTCCTATTCTGCTCTGCCGCCTTCGCTCAGGGCCCTGAAGTCCGTCGCTTCTCCGCCGGCGGCGTGCTCAGCTTTTCCGGTCTCAACCTGATGAAGGGCGGTACCACCGAACACGCCGCCGCCACCAACTTACTCATCGAGTCCATCAACCAACCGGGCGGCTATCGCCTCGGCGGTGGCGTCGTCGCTCAATTCGCCTTCGCCGATCGCTGGGCCATTGCCGGTAGCGTCCTCCTTCGCCGCGTGAAGTTCGACACGGCCACCTACGCTTACACCGGTACCGACAACCCCGATACGGATGCCGACGAACGCAAACTCAACCTCGATCTGGACGCCTCGAAAGCCACCTTCTGGGAATTTCCCGTTGTCCTTCGCCGTTACAGTCAGGCTCACTCCATTGGCGGGCGTCGCTGGTTCTGGGAAGGCGGCATGGCCTTCCGTCGCGCCACCAACGTTCAGCGCTTCCGCGAAACCTCCACGCCCGACGGCAAGACCATCTGCTGCGACGACGCTCCGCTCACCCCCGCCCACTCCCTCACCCAAGGCCTTGTCGCCGGCGCCGGTCTCCAGTTCGTCGACCAGTTTGGTATCCGCATCGTTCCGGAGATTCGCTATGTCCGCTGGCTTCGCCGCACCTTCGATTTCCAGTCCGTCCGCTCCGCCGCCAACCAGCTCGAAGCTGGCCTCTCTTTCACATTTTAGGAGTAACTTCATGCTACGCTACTTACCCTACTTACTCGCCACTTACCTCTCCGCGCAACCGACTACCACCGTCCTCCTCGGCTCCCCCGGACTCGAAAATGGCGGACTCGGCAGTGGCCGACGCGGCGATGGCGGACCCGCTACCTCCGCTATCCTCGACGCCCCTTGGGGCCTCGCCGTCGACCACGAAGGCCGCACCTATGTCTCCGAAGCCAACGCCGGCCTCATCCGGCGGATCCTGCCCACCGGCGAGATCGAAACCTATGCCGGCACCGGCACCCGCGCCGACGGCCGCGACGGGGCATCACCCAGTGAAACCCACCTCTTCTCACCCACCGCCCTCCTGATCGACGCCGAAGGCAACCTCGTTTTCTTTGATGCCGGCGCCTGCCGCCTCCGCCGCATCAATGCGGAGGGCCTGGTACAGACCATCGGCGGCACGGGCCGTTGCGCCGGTTCTACCACTGGGGGCCTTGGAGGCTTCCCCGGCGGAGGCTTCGTTCGCGAGCGCCCCGCCCTCGAAACTGACCTCGGCCCCATCGGCGGCATGGTCCTTGACCCCACCGGTCGCCTCGTCTTCTCCGACGAGCAAGCCCACGTCGTTCGTCGCCTCGATTCCGACGGCTTCATCCGCACCATCGCCGGTTCCCATTCGGCCGGCTTCTACGGCGACACCCTCAGCGCCACCTCCGCCCAACTCAACACCCCCGGCGGCGTCGCCTATGACGCGGAAGGCAACCTCTACATCGCCGACGGCCGGAACTGCCGCGTTCGCCGCGTTAACGCGGACGGCGTCATCAACACCGTCGCCGGCCGCGCTGTCTGTGCCACCCGCGCCAGTTCCTTCGTCAATGGCGCGGGCACCTCCACCGCGCTCGGCCGCCTGCAAGGGCTCGCCTATCACGCCGAAACCAACGTCCTGCTGATCGCTTCCGCCGGCCAGGCTCGTGTCATCCAGTTCGACCTCAACCTGCTTCGCCTCACCAGCTACGCCGGCAACGGCACCCTCGGCCGCGTTGACTCCACCATCGCCACCCGCGTCAACGAACCGCGTTCCATCGCCTTCCACCCCACCCTCGGCACCCTCATCACCGCGCAAACCGCCTTCCAGGTCCTCCGCGTCAGCGACAACCAAGTGCAAGTCCTCGCCGGACGCTGGCCCCAACTCGACGCACCGCTACCAGTCCAGGACGTCGCACTCCTCCAGCCCTCCGGCTTCTGCTCCGCCCCCGATGGCAGCACCCTCATCGTCGATGCCGGCTCCGAGCAGGTCCTCCGCTTCCGCCCCGATGAGCTCTCCCCCGTCGTAGGCGCCCTCTACCCCACGGGCTTCACCTCCGGAGACAACGGCGAAGCCCTTCAGGCCTCCATCAACGCTCCCCGCCGCATCGCCTGCGCCACCAATGGCGAGCTCTATCTCTCCCACGGCTCCCAGGTCCGCCGTATCACCGCCGACGGCATCATCAGCACCATCACCAAGTCCTATGTCGAGCCCACCGGACTCGCCATCGACTCCGAAGGCCGCCTCCTCATTGCCGACGCCGCCTCCCACCAGCTCATCCGCTATCACCCCGCCGCCCGAACCTTCACCGTGATCGCCGGCACCGGCAAGGCAGGCTTCAGCGGCGACGATGGCCCAGCCATCGACGCCCAGCTCAACTCCCCCGGCGACCTCGTCCTGGATCCGCAAGGCAACATCTACCTCGCCGACCGTGGCAATCGCCGCGTTCGCCTCATCTCACCCGATGGCCAGATCAAAACCATCGCCGGCTCGCAGCGCGAGTTCACCTATGGCGACATCACTGGCGAACCCGCCACCGATATCGGTCTCGGCCGCATCGCCGGCCTCGCCCTCGACGCCAACTCCTACCTCTTCATCCTGGAGACCGAACGCCTCTCGTCCCTTTCCCCCGATGGCCAGGTCAACGTCCTGCTCGGCTACCTCAGCGAAGACGACGACGGCGTCGTCACCTACCGGGGACAATCCATCCCCGGTGCCAGCGGCATCCTCGCCTCCCCCACTGGCCACCTTTTCCTCGCGCTCCAGCAGGATCCCCGCATCCTCTCGCTCTCCCTAAGTCCCGAGTAACCCTCCCCCCATTTGCGCCGGTCACGAAGGTTGAAAATATCTTTCCGCCGCACTAACTCGCACCAGGCACAGCACTTACTCACGCCAGGCCTGACGCACTAACCCGAAAAATGGCAACTCGCGTGCCACGCTGGAACATGCCGAGAAAGCTCACCGATGCCCAGCACGCAGCTTGCCAACAGAATGCGCAGAAATCCACCGGCCCCCGCTCTGCGGCCGGCAAAACCAAATCCAGAATGAACGCCCTGCAGCATGGCCTCACGGCCAAACTACCCGTTCTCCCGTTCGAAAATCCCGAGGAATTCGCCGCGCTCCAAGCCGGCTTCGTCGCCGACTTCGCGCCTCAAAACACTTACCAACTCTTCCTCGCCCAGCAACTCGCCACCCACGCCTGGCGCATCCTTCGCTCTCAACAAGTCGAAATCGGCCTTCAGGAGTTACTCCTCAAACAAACCCTCCATGACCTCCAGGCCAAAGGCCACTCCACCGCCCAAGCCCTCCAGGAGCGTCCCTATGCCGGGCTCGCCCTCACCCTTCAGCCCCTTGAAGACGACCCCGGCAATCACCTCCTCCGCAATCTCTTCCGCTACACCGCGGACATCCAAACGCAGTTCCACCGCACCCGCAAAGCCCTCGCCGAAAGCCTCAAGAACCCTTCACCCGCCCCGCCCGTGCAGCCTGAAAAACCCCCAAGGCTCATAGAATCAATCACTCCCGGGTTCGTTTCGTCAGCCGCCACCGCCGCCGCGCCCCAGCCTTCTGCAGTTGCAGTAGTGTTAAAGTCGAAGGAGGATTTCGCCGCCGATCATGGCCGTCCTCAGCCTCATTCTGACCCTCGCCCTCCAATCGACTCCCAGCCCCCCGGACTTTGAGCCGCTCTACCGGCAAGCCCTAGAGCAACGCCAGCGCACCCTCGGCCCCGACGCGCCCAAAACCGTCGAAAGTGCCCGTGATCTTGCGCTTTACTTGGCCTCTCGCGGCGACTACGCCCGCGCCACGCCCTACCTGCCTCAAGTCCTCGCCACCGCCGGAACCATTGAAGCAGCCACCGTCCTCCACAATTGGGCGGTTACCCTTGAGGAACGCGACCCCGCGCTCGCTGAGCGCCTCTATCGGCGCGCGCTCGGCCTTCGCGCCCGGCACTTGCCCCCGCTCGACGTCGAACTCGCCGTCACCCGGCTCAACCTGGCCGGACTCCTACTCGCTCGCGGCGATGCCGAAGCCCGTCAACATGCCGCTCCAGCGCTCGCCGTGCTCGAAAAACAGCTCGGCCCCTTGGACGCCCGCACCGGCGCCGCCTCCGGCATCATGGGCGCCTTGCTCGCCATCGCTGGCGATATCCCCGGCGCCGAACGCCTCTTCCGCCGTGCTCTCGCAGTTGCCGAAAAAGCCCATGGGCCCCGCGCGGCTGAAACCGCCGCCGCTCTCGAGAATCTCGCCGACCTCCTCGCCCAAACCGGGCGCGAGCTAGCGGCCAGTCCCTTGCTTCAGCGGGCGAAGCAAATTCGCGCCGGGTCCCGTTAATCGGTACACACCGATCCAATGGTTCGCAAAACCTAACAGAGGAGATGGGTTCACCACGGGCATATGACAAGACACGCAAGGCTTGTTTGAAACAACCGTCTGGTGTTTTGGTTTGGCATGGCACGCCAAGCATTGCGCTTCGGCCGCCACTTTCGTATCCTCATGCGGATTATGGCAGTTCAAGCAGGAGAGCTTGCCTTCGCTCTTCAGAAAACAGGCGCTCTGGCTGAAGTACACCGGCTGATGCCGCACGTTCCAGGGATTCTCGAAATTCGTAGCCACGCCCTTGGCCGGCGGCATCCGATGACACTGCCCGCACTGGTCGTTCACCTGCGTCGCCGTCAACCGCCGCGGATTCTGAATATTCTCGCGCGCCGGTGCCGCCGCGTGATCTGCCCCTGCCCCGTGGCACGCTTCACAACGCACTCCGGCTTCGGCCGGCTCAATCGCCCTCGCTGCGTTGATTCGCGGCTTCCCCGTCGAATGGCACTGAAAGCACCGCAAAATATTCGCGTCCGGCGCGAACGTCTTGTAGGTCACGCCCTCTGGACCCTGATGGCCCGGAGTCAAAGCCAACCCGCCCGACTTCTTGTACCACGATTGACCGTGCTCTAAATAAGTGTCCTCGTCCACCTGCGAAACGTAAGTAATTGCCTGCGCCCCGGCGCCGAACGCCCAACGCAGATCTTTGCCCAGCGCTAGCGCCTTCGCATGATGCGTTTGCTCTTGCGTCGTCGCGATCTCGGAATGGCAAACGGCGCAGGATCTCGCTCCCGCGAAATCCTGCGCTGTCAGCAAGAGAAAGGCGACCGCTACCAAGTAAAGCGGCCGCTATATTGAAACTGCCGTCCCAGATAGCCAGGACGCTGTGCCGTAATGGCCCCAAAAGCGGACGTACCGAAGGCCGTGCTCGGAAGGTCGCCGTTGAAGCTGTTCGATGCGTTGTAAGCCTCCATGCGGAGTTCGAACTTCACTCGCTCGGTGATCGCGAAGTTCTTCGCCAACGTCAGGTCGACGTTCTTGAAGACTTGCGACTTCACGTTGCTGTACTGCAGCGGATTGGTTCGTCGCGTGAAAGCGGGAAGGCGCTCAAACTTCGACGTGTCGAAGGTCCGGTCCCGGGTCGTGTTTTCGAGCGACGGGTCGCCATTCACGATCAGGCCGCCGAATCGCAGATACTGTCCGCTGTTGATCGAGAACAGTCCGCTGAGTGACCAGCCGCCGAACACGCCGTCCACCACTTTGTTGGCGTTCGACATGAACGTGCGGCCCTTGCCGAAAGGCAACTGGTAAATCGAGGCGCCCGTCAAACGGTGCCGCGGATTCACCGCCGGCTGGAAGGTCAGGTTGTCCAGGTAGTTATCCTGCTCGTCGTAGTACTCTTCGTTGCGCTCGCGATTGTAGTTGTAGCCAACCACCATGTTGAAGCCCTTCACGAAGGGCCGCTGCACCTGGATCTGCATTGCCTGGTAACGATTTTGTCCCTGGCCCTTCAGGCGTTCCTGAATGTCGCCGTACTGCGGATACTGCCGCAGTAACTGCGTCACCGGCACGTTCGCCTGTGTCCGCAACTGCCCGGGCATCTGCTCGGCCGTCAGCTTGTTGAAGAACGGATTCGCCACATTGGCCGCCACGACGGAGCCCCGCGCATAACCGATTCGCGGATCCACTTGATTCAGATTGCGAGTCACCGGAGCGTTCCGGCCGAAATTCATGAAGTAAGTGGCATCGATCACTATCTGACCCGGTAGCGCTCGCTGCAAGCTGATGTTGTAACGGTCGTTGGTCCCCACCCGGAAGTCCTGCGTGTAGAAGATCGGCGAGCCACCCAGATCGGTGTATCGCCCGAAGCTCTTGCCGCTCACCGGCACCAGACCGCCCGGGAAAGGGTTGCTCAGGCTCGATTGCGGAACGCCGGTAAGCAGCGGTAAACCGCGGGACGTCGCCTCGAAGCCAGGGTAGAAAACGCTGCCCAACACGTCGAGTCCGTCGGTCAGAGTCGCCGGCACTAAGTAGCGTGCGTAACCCGCTCGTAACGACGACTTATCGTTCAGACGATAAGCCATACCGATGCGCGGCATCAGCAGCAGCTTCTGGGCGTTCCAGGAGCCGCGATTGTTGTCGTCCGTAAAGATCCACGCGCCGTTGTAGCTCGGGGCGCCGGTCCTCAGGGACGCAGCCGCCGCGGGAATCACCGGGGCATTGGCGCCCTGCAACTCCGGAATCGGGTTGCTCAGGTCGAGGAAGCGCGACAGCCGGTTTTCCGGGTCCACCATGGGCGACCCGTACTCGTACCGTAAGCCGAGATTGATCGTCAGCCGTTGGGAGACTTTGAAGTCGTCATGCACATACAAGCTATAGAAGGTGTTCCGATGCCGCTGCACCGGCAACGACTGGATCAGGGTGTTGTTGTCGAGCGCTCCCGTCAACAGCGTCGCCCAGGCGTCGCCGCTCAGGTTCAAATCCGGATTGAGGAACGTGCTTGCCGTCAGTTCCGGACGCACGTCGAACGACACCGGCCGCGGCCGTACCGCCACCACGCGTTGATAGCGCCACTCGCCGCCCACCTTAAAGTAGTGCCGGCCCTGCGCCCGCGAAACCTTCGATTGCATATTGTAGGTGTCCGGGTCCTGAAACCAGAACCCCGTCCGGCCCAACGCCGTCGCGGAAGGACCGCGCCGCACCGTCACGCCCGGATAGTAAAGTGCCGGAGCGTCCTTGGTGTAAGGCGTATGCCAGTCGCTGCCCAGAATCTCCGTCAACTGCGCCGCATTGATTTGCGCATCCGCCACCGCGAACGAATCGAAAATTCGGTTGTAACCGCCGCGGATATTGAATACGGTATTGGCGTTGATCGTGTAGACCACGTCGCCGACCGAAGTCCAAGCATGCCGTTCGCTGCCATTCGGCTGCACGGCTCGCGTTCCCGCATAGTTGTCCTGCGTCACAAACGTCTTGAACATCGAGTAGCGGCCGAAGATCTTCAGCTTGTCGGACACGTTCCAGTCGGCGCGATCGGAGAAGTTCCAATACTCCACCCGCTCGGCGAAGCCGGCGCGATAGTTGTTCACACCGTCGCTGCCCGTGCCCGCCAGGTTCGGCTTCCACACGTCGTTCATGATGCGCCGTCCCACCGGATCCTGCTGGCTCACTGGGATGATGTTGCCCGGGTACGGCTGGCGGCTGGCGACGCCATTCACCAGCGTCGTCGTGTAGGGATTGTAGATCGTCCGCAAACCGCCGCGCGCGTTCAGGCTCTTCGAGAAATCACCCGTCCGTTCCGCATCGGTCGGCAACGTAAACGCCACCGCGCGTGGATCCTGGCTTTTCCAGGCTTCGTAGGAGACGAAGTTGAAAACCTTGTTCTTCACAATCGGCGAACCCAGCGTCCCGCCGTAAATGTGGTTGCGCGTCAAATTTGCACGACGCGTAATTTGGTCCGCCACCGCGTTGATCCTCGGATTGCGGCCCAGGTAGTAGGCCGTGCCGTGAAACTCATTGGTTCCCGATTTCATCTGCACCGCAATGATGCCGCCCGCCGAGTGCCCGAACTCCGAGTCCACCGCGTTCTGCTGGATGCTCACTTCCTGCACCGCGTCCATCGCCGGCGTGTAGGCCGCCTTCTCCGACGCCATATTGGGCGAACCGTCCACCACCACGTCATTCTTGGTCGAAGTATTGCCGCCCACGTCAATCTGGGTCGATGCCCAGTGATGGTACGGGCTCTGCTCCGTCGTCGACCGCAGCACCGAGGCTGGATTCAACTGTGCCAGCAAAAATGGATTCCGATTGATAATCGGCAGCTCATTCGTCATCTTCTTGTCGATGGTCAACGCCACCGTCGAAGAATTGAACTGCACCGATACCGGCGCGCCTTCAACGGTCACCGCCTCGGTGGCCGCACCGATCTCCAACCGCGCATCCACCGTTATGTCAGCTCGGCTCTGCACCACAATGTTCTTCTGGATGAACTTGCGGAAGCCCTGCATCTCGACCGTGACGCTATAGTCGCCGCCAATCACGAAGTCGAACAAATACTGCCCGTTCTCCTTCGTTGTCGTTGTCGCGGTGACGTTGGTCGCTGTGTTCGTCAACACAACCTGCGCCCCGGCGATCGCCGCCTGGGACGAATCAGAAACGAATCCCTGCACCCGGCCGCGCACGTCTTGAGCAAACATTGGTGCCGCCAACGCGCAAACCATAGCCAAACGAATCAAAACTGCAATCATCAATTACCCCCTTACGTAGATCAAGCTGCGCGATTATATACCATCGCGTCCTCGGCGAAAAGGGGGTGCCGACGCCGCCTAGGTCTTCGCGAAGTACAACTGCGCCGCCCGTTCCAGGTTCACCTTCGTCGCTTCCACCGGTCGGTGCTCATAGCGGCTAATCGACATCAGCAGGCTACAGATGTCGTTCGGATAACAGGCGCGCAGTTCGTTCCGCCCGTCGCCGAGACACAATTTGCGCAGAAATTCGGCACTATCCGGCTCAGTCGGCACTTCCCGAGCAATCATAACCCGCTGAAAAATCTGGTCGAAAACATGGGGCGCCACCGGCTCCACCAGGATCTTGTTGTGGATACGCCGCAGAAACGCTTCGTCCGCCAGGTCCGAGGGATCGAGGTTGGTCGAGAACACCACCATCAGCTCGAACGGGATCTGGAACTTCACGCCGTAGCGCAAGGTGAGGTAGTCCACCTTGCGGTCCAACGGTACAATCCAGCGGTTCAGCAAGTCGCGCGGCGACATCAGCTGGCGGCCGAAGTCGTCGATGATGAAGATGCCGTTGTTGGCCTTCATCTGCAGGGGCGCCGCATAAATTCCGGACGTATCGTCCAGCCGCAGTTCCAACATGCTGGGCACCATTTCGCCGCCCACCACGATGCAGGGGCGGCGGCACAACACCCAGCGCGGGTCAATGTCCGGGTCGTCGATCTCGATCCGTTGGTGAACCACCGGATCGTACAAGTTGATGATCTGGCCGTCCACTTCCACCGCCCAGGGAATGTAGACCGCATCCTGGTAAACGCGCAGCATCCGCTCGGCGATCGACGTCTTGCCGTTGCCCGAGGGCCCGTACAAGAAGATCGAGCTCTGGGTGATCAAGGCGGGACCCACAGCGTCCAGCATGGTATCCGTCACCACCAGATCGGAGAACGCCATCCGCAGCGCCCGGCGGTCAATCTGGACCTTCGCCGCCTGCAGCTTCGTCGCCGCGTGATAGTCCTTCAGCCCCACCGGGCAAGCGCCGGCATACTGCGAAATCTGCAGCCGGTCCGAGGCCAGTTGTTTGCCTGCCTGGGAAAGCACGAAGGAGTAGTCGTTGCCGATCATCCCCTTTACTTCCACCAGTTGCTGCTGACGCAGGTGGCGAAACGCGACGTCCACAATCGGAATCGACACGCGCAAATGCTTAGCCAACGATTCCAGGGTACTGAAGCCCTCCATCAGCAGGCGCCGCAGCATCAGGTCAAGGACCAGCGACTGCGAGATACCCAGTTCCTCGTAGTTTTGCGGCGTGGCCGGGGTGAATCGCGAACGCAGTGCTTCAGACGGTGGCATACGAAGGGGAAATCGGCGAGTGTTCGCCCCAACTTTAACCGGTACATTAGAAGGGTGACTCAATCGAAGATGCTCGCCGAGATCCTCGAGCAACCAGCCGCCCTTGCGCGGACCCTGAAAGCTCAGATTCCGGCTGCCAAGAAACTCCAACGTGCCCTCGCCGCCAAACGCCCTTCCCTCATCGTCCTGGCTGCCCGCGGCACCTCCGACAACGCCGCCCAGTTCGCGCGCTATCTGCTTGAAATTGAAACCGGGATCCCGGTTTCACTCGCCGCGCCCTCCATCAACACTCTCTACGGCGCGCAGGTGAATCTGTCAAACGCGCTAGTCGTGGCGATCTCCCAGTCCGGCGAATCCACCGACACCAATTTCGTCCTCGAACGGGCGAAAGAACAGGGCGCCATGACCGTCGGCATCACCAACGAAGCCGACAGCACCCTCGCCAAACTCGCCGACCATGTCCTGTTGGTCCGGGCGGGCAAAGAGCGCTCCGTCGCCGCCACCAAAACTTATACCGGCCAGTTGCTTTCGGTCTACCTTCTCGCCTACGCGTTGGGCTCCCGCTTTTCCCTGGAGAACCTGGAGCGCATCCCGGACCTGGCTGCCGCCGCCCTCACGCTTGAGCCTGAGATCACCACGCTCGCCGCCCGTTACAGCTTCATGAATCACGCGGTCGTGGTCGGCCGTGGACTCAACTACTCCAACGCCTTCGAACTCGCGCTGAAGCTGATGGAGACCTGTTATGTGGTTGCGGAACGATTCTCGTCGGCTGACCTCTTGCACGGTCCCATCGCCATGGTGGAAGCCGCCTTCCCGGTCTTCCTGTTTGCGCCTCCAGGGCCGACTTGGCCTAGCCTCTCCACGATGCTTGAGAAGTTGGACTCCCTTTCCGCCGACGTGTTTGTGATCACCGATCCCCGCAATAAGGAAGCGGCCTCGGTCCGGCGGCGCCTGGTCATCCCGATCAAGCCGCCCGTCAGCAAAGGGCTCGAAGATCTCTTCACCCCGATTCCTTACATCATCCCTGGTCAAATGTTGGCCGCTAAACTCGCTGCTGAGAAAGGCCTGAATCCCGACGCCCCGCGCGCCCTCAGCAAAGTCACTCGCACGCTATAAGGGCGGATCGCCACACCAAAATGGCGATCCGCTCAATTTACGTTAAGTTTTGTGTGGAACAAAACCGGCCTCCACTCGTCTATCAGTGAAATCGATTTGAGAGTGTGAGGTTCATGTCTACCATTTCCACCCCCAAACTGATCTCGGTGCTGATCGCGGATGACGAAACGACGGCCCGGGATCGGCTTCGGCGTTTCGTTGAAGCCGAACCGGACCTGCATCTGGCCGGGGAGTGCCGCACGGGTCTTGAGGCTCGCGAGCGCTTGGCCGCCGGCGATATCGATGTGCTCTTTCTGGATGTCCGCATGCCCGAGCTGGATGGCTTTGAACTCATCAAGGGCTTGCCCCCCGAACAGTTACCCCTCTGCGTCTTCGTCACGGCTCATGACGAGTACGCAGTGAAGGCTTTTGAGCAGCGGGCCGTGGATTATTTATTGAAACCCTTCGACGGAGAGCGCTTCCGGCTCTGCCTGGAGCGCGTCCGAAGTCTGATGGAAGCCCGCGACGGAGCGCAGCGCCACGAAGACATGAAGGCCCTGGCGGATGAACTGCGAAACCTGAAGGCCCGGCCGTCTCGCTTCGCCGTGAAGACGGCCCATAAGCTCTTCTTTGTCCGCCTGGAGGATATCGATCTCATCCAGGCCGCCGACAACTATGTCTGCCTGCACATCAACAGTGAGCAGCATTTTGTCAGGGAGACGATGAATTCGATTGAATCGCGGC
>JALHNI010000160.1 GCA_022843605.1 Bryobacter sp. | reverse complement strand
TACTCATCGAACTTGCGGTTCTGTTCCGGAGTCAGCAGCCGGCGGATCTGCTCGTCCTCGCTCACGCGTATCAGCCGCAGTTCCTCGTGCAGCTTCGCCGTCACCTGCTCTTGTTTCGCCACCAATTGGCTGTCATTGGCGATCCGCGCACGCCGCAGCACCCGCAACTCCCTGTTCCGCTCCTGTCGCTTCGCGGCGAACTTCGGACGGTGGCTCGCCTGAATCGCATCCGCCTGCCGGGCCTGGTCCATACTCAAGCCAAGCGCACTCTTGAGCGACTCATCCGCCCACACCGGCATGCTGAAAACGGCCAATACCGCCAGCATCAGCATCGAAGATCTCGTCAACATGTATAGTTTCTCCTGACTCTACTCTCTTGATGGTCCAATGGACCGTCAAAAGCAAGGGTGCGTTTCGCCGGCAATTTCGCTCACGCGGAGCAAAGAAACCTGCTTCAGCCGCTTTGACCGCGTAGGGGTTCCGAGAGCAGTAGAAACTTACCAGCTGAAGTCACGTACTTGCTTGAAGTGGGAATCCAGGTCATCCTGTGAACGGGCGATTCATGAGAGATGCGAAACGGGCCACGCGCCGGGGCCAGGCACAAGGTCAACCAAGGGGGCATAGCCGCTAAAGATGGAGTGGCTAAACTATCACCACCTGCTCTATTTCTGGGTGGTGGCCAAGGAAGGCAGCATTGCCAAGGCCTGCGCCAAGCTGCATCTCGCACAGCCTACCATTAGCGGCCAGATTCGACTGCTGGAAGACACGCTCGGGGAAAAGCTCTTCGCGAAAGCCGGCCGCGGATTGAGGCTCACCGAAGTCGGCCTGGTGGTGTTTCAGTACGCCGAAGAGATCTTCGGGCTGGGGCGCGAACTGCAGGACGTGCTGAAAGGACGTCCGCGTGGACGTCCACGGCGACTGCTGGTGGGCATCTCCGACATGGTGCCGAAACTCGTCGCCTACCGTGTGCTGCAACCCGTGCTGACGCTCGCCGAACCCGTGCAGTTGATCTGCGAAGAAGGGTCTCCGCAATACCTGCTAGCCGAGTTGACCGAGCATCGGCTCGACGTGGTGCTGGCGGACGTACCCATCATGCCCATGGCCCGGGGACGCGCGTTTAATCACCTGCTGGGCAGTTGCGGCGTGACGCTGTTCGGCGCCGCATCCATCGCCGCGAGGTATCGGGCCCGCTTTCCGCTGGCCCTGGACGGCGCACCCTTCCTGATGCCGATCGAGGGGTCCAGCCTGCGGCAGTCCCTTGACCAATGGTTCGAGAGCGTCGGCGTGAGACCGCGCGTCGCCGGCGAGTTCAAGGACAGCGCCTTGATGAAGACGTTCGGCAGCGCCGGCGTTGGTCTTTTCGTCGCCCCCACCGCCATCGAAGCCGAGGTGAAGGCGCACTATGGCGTTCACGTGGTGGCGCGCATCGGCAGCGTGCGCGAAAGCTTCTATGCCATCTCCGTGGAGCGGCGGCTCAAGCACCCCGCCGTAGTTGCGCTCTGCGAAGCCGCTCGCGGAGACCTGTTTCCGGCCGGATAATCGCATCGGTTTTCCCGATGAAAATCTCCGGAAACATCTATTAGACAAATCAATATCTCCCGCTTAACTTTGAGTGGTGAAGGCCACGCCTTCGAGATCAAACCAAGCAAAAAGGAGATTTTCCATGCGACCCCTTCTGAGAACCGCCAGCGCCCTCGCTTTTGCCGCGCTGTCAGCCGCGGCTCTTGATTCGTCCTTCGTTAGCCAAATGCAAACGACGGCGCAAAAACTGGAGCGCGACGCCAGCGGAATCAATCGCGCTCTCAAGAGCAAGCGTCACGATGCCAATGACGTCAAAGCCAAAATCGACGCCATGGCTGGCGATGTGGAGACGTTGCAAACCCTTGTCAAAGACTTTGAAGCCACCAATCCGCAACTGAGCAGCCGCGAGCAAGCCGAATGGGCGCTGCTCCGGGAGAAGGTGCAGGTGCTGGGCATTTTCCATGAAAACAAGCGCCGCCTTGCCGCCGAAGATCTCGCCAAGCACCGCAGTCTGATACGGGCCTTTGCGGACGGGGTGGCTCTGCGCGCGAAGAAGCTACAGATGTCGGCCGCCCAGTTGCAGCGTGGACCGGTGTCCTGATCCGCTTTGGTCGCGCACCAGCCGGGCCACTCCTGAAGTCCGGCGAAGCGCCGCGGGGCGGATCTATCCTCCTCCAAGGCTCCCCGCCCCGCGTTTTTTCAAGGAAAGAATCATGTCGAGAATCAAAATGAAATCCACCCCCGAAGAAGAAATCCGTCAACTGGCGCAAGAGATCTGGGAAGCCGAAGGCCGCCCCGAAGACCGTGCGCTCCGTCACTGGTTCCGCGCCGAAGCGATTTTGCGCGAGCGCGATCTGACGAGCCCGTCCAAGGAGCCGAAGTCATGATCGCGGCACGACTCCTGCAGAAGGTGGAGGAAAACTGGGAGCAGATCGCCGCAACGGTCGTCTTGGCCCGCGACCATGATCCGCACTTGCCCACCTATCGCAATCTCTCCGATGATGAAATCCGCGACCGGGTGCGGGACCTCACCACCCATCTCGGCGAGTGGCTCACCACGCGGGACGAGACTCGTTTGGCTGAACACTTCGAGAACCTGGGCCGCCGTCGCTATCAGCAGCAGGTGCCGCTTCACGAATTGATTCAGAAGCTCAACGTCATTAAGCGCGCCATTCGTACCTTTGCCAGTGACGCGAACTGCAGCCTCACCCCAGTCGGGATGTATGACGAACTGGAACTCCTACGCTCCATGGCGGGCTACTTCGACTTTGTCGTCTATCACGTGGCGAAGGGTTACGAAGAGTCCCTTCGCGCAAATGGCGATTGGGATCCTGGCCGCTTTCGCATGCGTCCCGTGCGCTCGACGTCGGCCTAGAGCAAGTTAAGGGGGCGTTATTCTCTGCCTGCTCGTGATATTTTTGTTCCCATGGCCAAACGTGATCGACGAGGATTTCTGGCGCTCGGCGCCGCTGCCGCGCTAACCTCCTGCTCCAAACCCAAAGTGCCGAGCGAAGTCGGCACGCCGATGAGCGAGTACGGCCAACGCTCGCCCTTTGAGAAAACCGCCCGCGCCTTTAAGACGCCCACGCCCGCCACCGGCGGCAGCCGCACGCCGCTCGAAGAGACCTACGGCATCATCACGCCCTCGCCCCTCCACTTCGAACGCCACCACGCCGGCGTCCCCGCGATTGACCCTGCCAAGCACGACCTGCTCGTGCACGGCCTCGTCGAACGCGACCAGCTCTTTACCCTTGATGCTCTCAAGCGTCTTCCCTCGGTCTCCCGGCTGCACTTTCTCGAGTGCTCCGGCAACGGCGGCTCCGAGTGGGTGAACCCTGCCGACTCCGCCACGCGCAGCCATGGCCTAGCCAGTTGCAGCGAATGGACCGGCGTTCTCTTGAAGACCATCCTCGAAGAGGTTGGAGTGAAGCCGGAGGCCGCCTGGGTGATCGCCGAAGGCGCCGACGCCTGCCTGATGGCTCGCAGCATCCCGCTTGCCAAATGCCTCGACGACGCCATGCTCGTCTACGGCCAGAACGGCGAAGCCCTACGTCCCGAGCAAGGCTATCCGCTTCGTCTGCTGCTGCCCGGCTGGGAAGGCAACGCCTCTATCAAGTGGCTTCGCCGCCTGCACGTCACCACCGAGCCGATGAACTCGCGCGAAGAGACCGCCCACTACACTGACCTGATGCCCGACGGCAAGGCCCGTCAGTTCACCTTCGACCTTGATGCCAAAAGCGTGATCCTGCGCCCCTCCGGCGGCCAAACCACCACGCCGGGCTTTGTGGAGATCACTGGCCTCGCCTGGAGCGGCCGCGGCAAGATCGACAAGGTGGAGGTCTCCCTCGATGGCGGCAAAAGCTGGGTGGACGCCCCGCTCGACGAACCCCGCTTCACCAAAGCCTTTACTCGCTTCCGCCTGCCCTGGAGATGGGACGGACAGCCGGTGGACATCGCCTCCCGCGCCACCGACGAAACCGGTTACACCCAGCCCACCACCGAAGAGCTGGTTGCCGTCCGCGGCACCAAGTCCGGCTATCATCACAACGGCATCAAGACTTGGCGCATCGGCGCCGACGGGAAGGTGAAGAATGTCTAGAATCTTCCTGCTGCTCGCCTGCGCTTCGCTGGGCTTTGCTCAGAAGTACGGCGTTGGCAAGTCCGCCACCCCCGCCGATATCGCCGTCCGTGATTTCTCCATCTCCGCCCGCGGCGCCGGTCTGCCCGCCGGAGGCGGCAGCGCCAAAGAAGGCCAGGAACTCTACGTCAAGCACTGCTCCACCTGCCACGGACCCAAACTCGAGGGCGACGGCGAACAGGGCTACCCGGCCATCGCCGGCGGCACCGGCACCCTTGCCTCCAAGAAACCCGTTCGCACTGTCGGCAGCTATTGGCCCTACGCGCCCGGCGTCTTCGACTACATCCGCCGCGCCATGCCCTACGACAATCCCCGGACGCTGAAGACGGACGAGTACTACGCCATCACCGCCTACGTTCTCTTCGTCAATGCCATCGTGCGCCAGGATGAGCGCCTCGACGACAAGACGCTCCCGGCTGTCAAAATGCCAAACCGCGACGGCTTCTTCCCGGACCCTCGCGCCCCCGGCAAGACTCCGAAATACTAAGGATCCGGCTACCCGGAGCGCACGCTGCAGTATCACTTCGGCTATCACTTGCCCAGCGACGACGAGTCGGGCTTCGTTGTGGCCGAGGTTCTGGACTTCCCTGGCGTGTTGAGCCAAGGCTTCGAACTCGCGGACGCTCGTTCCATGATTGCCAGCGCGCTCGAGGAAATGGCCCAGCTCTATTTGGAACAAGGCCGTGCTTTGCCCGCGCCCCCAGGATGACTCCATCGCCGGTGACGCCGACTTGATCGAGTTGATGCCTGCCTAAACCCGCTCCACCGCCTTCAACAATCCCGTCATGGACGTCCGGCTCGCGTGCTGTTTACCCTGCGGACTCTTGTAGTGCGTCTCGAGCGTCAACGCCTCCCGATACCCAGCCTTCACCAGCGCCTTGATCTGCCCGACGTTGTCCATCTCGCCCTCGCCTACGGCGCACCACTCCACCTCGCCGGTCGCTGACTTCCGGAAGTCGCGCAAGTGCACATTGAAGATGCGCGCCGGGTCCAGCTTGCGGAAGCCCTCGGGAAAGACCTTCTCGCCCGTCTGCCCCGCGTTGTTCGGATCCCAGGTCAATCCCAGCGCGTCGTCCGGCACCGCCTTCAACAACGCCGCCGTCTCCGTGCTCGACCACACGTAGCTGTGATTCACATTCTCGAGCGCCAACTGAAAGCCCTTCGCCTTGGCCCGCCGCGCCGCTTCCCGCACCAACTCATAGATGCGCGGATACGCGGCCGCATCCGGCTTCTCATCGTTGCCGTAAGTGAAGGCGAACGTCCGGATCTTCTTCGTCCCCATGATCGTCGCGCGCTCCATGGCGCCGTTCAGCAGCTTCCATTGCTTGTCGAGCGCCTCGCGCCCGGCTGGGGTCTCCGGTGGCAGCGGCACCTTGAAGAAGGCCGTCGCCAGCACCGAAGTGGTGATTCCGTGCTCATCGAAAATGCTACGCAATTCCCGCATCTTCTCGAGCGGCTGCGACGTGTTGTACTTGCCCCACACATTCCGGATCTCGGCATAGCGCAAGCCGAACTCCTTCATGAAGCGCACCACCACCTGCGGATCGTCGTCGATCTCGTCGATCGAAATTCCCAGCTTCAGCTTGGCCGGGTCCATGGCCACTAAGGGAGCGGCGGCGGCAGTCAGCAACCAATCACGGCGAGTCAGCTTCATGCCCGTGATTCTATCGCCTATCCTCTTAAGATGCTGGCTCTCCTACTCCTCCTCGCCGCCGACCCCGAAATGCTCCGCGTCGAACCCGGCTCTCTCATCATTGAGGACTCCGGCACCGGCCTCAAAACCAACGTTCGCGTCGGGGCTTTCCTGCTTGGCCGCACCGAAGTCACCCAGGCGGAGTATCGCCGCGTCACCGGCGCTACGCCCTCGCTGACCAAAGGCGACCAACGTCCCGTTGACCACGTCTCATGGAAAGACGCAATCCGCTACGCCAACCGCCGCAGCACCCTCGAGAAACTCACCCCCTGCTACAGCGCCACCTTCGAGCGAGTCTCTAAGTGCAACGGCTACCGCCTGCCCACCAACGCCGAGTGGACCATTGCCGCCCAACACGCCGGCGACCTCACCCGCGCGAATCTCCGCACTGGTGGCCACGAAGATATCGCCGCCCTTAACGGACTCGCCACACGCGACGTCGCCTCCGGCGCCCCCAACGCTCTCGGCTTCTACGACCTCTACGGCAACGTCTGGGAATGGTGCGAGGACTGGTACACCGCCGACCCCCTACTCGACTCTGTCCGCGACCCCCAAGGCCCCCTCCGCGGTGTCGAAAAGCTCATCCGCGGCGGCTCGTATCTCTCCAGCCGCAGCCAGTGGAATAAAGGCTTCGTCTCCTCCTTCGCGCCCGACCGCCGCGGCCCCTATACCGGATTCCGCCTCGCCCGCAGTCTGACACCGGCCGCGCCCTTGCCCCCCGCCGACTCTACTTGGCTTGAGCAATTCCAGCAGCGCCCTGCGACTCTGCCCACAACGTTGCCGCCCATCGACCCCACCACAGTCCCGGGCCTCCGCCGCGAATGGGCCACCATCCTGGGTCTCCCCAAACCCAGTCATCTGCCCCCAGCGATTCGCCCCATCCAGCAATTCCGCGAAACCACCTGGAATGGCCAACTGCTGGACCTCCAAGTCGAGCCGGCCTGGACCTCCCGTGTGCTAGTGATGGAACCCGCCCGTAAACCCGCCGGACGATTGCCCGTAGTGATCGTCCCCTTCTACGACGTCGACGCGCCCGCCGGCCAAAACCTTGGCGGACGCCGCACCGGCGGCGGCACCCGCGCCTTCGGCCGCCTCGCCGTCCAGCGCGGCTTCCTCGCCGTAGCCATCCGATGGTACGGCGAAGGTGATGGTGAGGCCTACGACGAATCTGTCGCCCTTCTCGCCCAACGCCGGCCCGGCCTCACCGGCCTCGGCAAAGTAGTCCTGGATACTCAGCGCCTGATCGACTACCTCGTCACCCGCCCCGACGTCGACCCCGCCCGCATCGGCATCATCGGCCACTCGCTCGGCGGAAAAATGGCCCTTTACGCCACCGCGTTCGAGCCGCGCATCCGCGCCATTGTCTCTTCTGAGCCCGGCATTGCCTTCAAATTTACGAATTACGAGGCATTCTGGTACTTAGGCAAAAATCTTCCCGCCAACCGCGACCAGCATGAACTGCTGGCGCTCATCGCCCCTCGCCCCTTCCTCCTGATCGCCGGCGAGTCCGCCGACGGCGACAAAAGCTGGCCCTATCTCGTTGCCGCGCAGCCCCTCTACCCGAACCCCCAACACCTGGGCAGCCTCAATCACCGCCAAGGCCACTCCCCAACTCCGGACAGCGTCACCGCGGCCATGGATTGGTTGGAGCGCTTCCTTCTTCCCGACGCGCCTCGCCGCTAGCCTCCGTGACGCGACGGCAGTGGGGAGATAGCGATGAAATCAGATTGCGCCATCGGGACCGGGAAAGAGAATGCCCTGCGGTGAACGCTCGCCGTTCAGGGCCTCGAGCTCCTGACCCGTTAGCAGCGAATCTGGCGGGACTCCGGCATCGAGACCAGCCGATTGAACGACGTGTGCCCAAGTGCAGCCGTTGACCATCAGCATACCGGGAGTGTCAAGCGTCCCGCCTTTGTTGCGGTAGCCCAGCACTTTCAAGGCTGCGCCAGGCAAGGTAGGCGCAAGCAGCCCATGTATGGTGTGCGGCCTGGTGTGAGTAACCACCAACCAGTTTGCGTTGCCCGTTTGAAGCGACTCCGGAAGGGACTGGCCTCGGGCGGCGATTCCGGCCGGTTCCAAAAGATAGACTACGGCGTGAGGAACCTCGCGCTCCCGCAGCCGACGCGATGCGCGCAGAATCTCGATCAACTGATACGCGCCGACCGCCGCCAGAACGACCTTGGCCCGCTCCGGCTGGTATTCGGCCCAGTCCAGACGTTGAGCGCCGTCATTCAGTAGTTGCCGTGCCTCGGCGGGGGTGAAGATGTCCGGGATCGCCGCGGCCTTGGGCGCGACGAGGGTCCACACCTGTCCTCGGGTCTGGTAGAGTCCCGCGGTGACCGCGGCGGCGGTGTTGAAGTCCGCCGGGAAGACGACCCGGGAGTAGGGCCAAGCTTCGCCCATCATCGCTTCGGCGAAGGTTGGGTCCTGGTGGGAGTGCTCGTTCTTTCCGTTCTCCCAGGTATGCGAGGTCATGATGATGGGGACCGAAAGCCAGTTTTGCGGCCGTCCGGCGCGCGTGCAGTTTTCGGCAAAGATCACCTCCTGCCGGACCGCGCCAAGCATCTTCGGGCCAAAGGCCTCGTAGGTATGGGCTAGATTGATGCCGCCTTTGTTGGCCAAGGCCGCCGACACCACCGCTTCCTCATTCAAGGCGGTGATCACTCCGCCGAGGATCGATTCCGGAATACCCGGCTCAGGGTCGGTCACGCGGAACTTGAGAAGCTCCAGCGTCCGAATCAGACGGTTTGATCGCATTTCGTCCGGGTTGCCGACACGCGGGCGCAACTGCGGATTGGATCGCACCAGGGCGGCGAAGGTTTCGTCCACCGCATCCATCGGCGAGGAATGGGACCAACGGTCCGGATCGCTCCGCGAATCGATCGAGACATCGCGAGAAGGAACGGTGTCCAGCGCGTGCAAGACCGGGTGGCGATCCACCAGCGGGTGGTCGCGCTCGCGCACGCGTTGGCTGCGCTCATGACTCTGGAACATGGCTACCGCCCGCAGCAGTTCCGCCGGTGGCACCCATAGCTTGCGTGCGGCATCGTTGAATCGCCGGGCGGCGTCCGTGTCCGCATAAGGATTAGCCAGCAGCGGCAAATTGTGGGCCAGGTTCGTACCCTCTCCCGCGAAACCGGCGCCTTTGGGAGCCAGAGCGATGCCGTACGGCAGCGGAATCGGATAACGTGCCTCGCCCCTCGCCACCTTTTGGACGGCGGCGGCCAAACGACGCTCCATTTCGAGAATGGCCCACGTGAACGCGGCGGGATCGCGGCCGTCGAACACGAAGGGGTCGAATCCATTGAGGCGCAAATGGTTGCAGAACCACTCCGTGCCGCCTTGTTGCGACATCGTGGTGCGCTGGTCGATGCGGCGGCCGTTCTTGATCATGATCGGCATCACCCATCCGCAATCCTCCGCGCGCCACCACCGCGAGGCCCAGTCCGATCCGCGTTGCTCTTCGAAAGCGCCATCGGAGAGAAACACCACCAACCGTTCGCCCGGCAGTGGCATATGCACATACTGCAGTTCGGCGAAACCCAAGTAGCCGCCTTCGGAGATTCCGCCGGCCGTGTTCGCGTTGACATGACTGCCAAGCGGTGAATCCTGCTCGCCACGCTGGTTGAGCGCATACGAGTAGAAGTCCCGCACGTAGCGCGTCAACCCCTCATCGCTGAGGGCATAGCGCGCCGCATGAGCGGCGGTCAGATTGTCCACCAGCAGATTCAGCGAATCAATCGCCGCCACGCAATGACCCTGCCCCATCAGCCAGGAACGCGTAAAGCCGGAGATCACATTGGCCGCGAGATATCCCGCGTACGCCGGCGCCATGTTCAGCGAGCCGCCCGTATGTCCCTCGGGCCGGCGTTTGAAATCGCCGCGCTCCAGAGGGCGGCCGTCCAGATAGACGCTCCGCGCGTAGGTTTCGTGAACGATCAGCCACATAGCTGCACTGCAGAGGCGATCAACCGCGGGCAGCAAGTCGGACAGTATGTGGCCGTCTCCCGTCTCCCCGCTCGCCGCCAAATCGTGCTGCAAACGGGAGATCCGCTCCCGGGTCTCCTCGCTGTGCTGGATTACGCCGTATCCGCGGCTCCAGTCCTCCATCAATGGCTGCGTCATGGCAATGCTCCTATGGTTTAAAAAGACGGTTCCGCGTTCGAGACAACGAACGCAAATCAGGATTCTCGCGGCGCGGGAGGCCGAGGTGGGGGCTGCGTGAGGCGCACGATCTCCACTGAACATGGCGAATTTGCGGCGACCGCCAACGAGACGGAGCCCAGAAAAAAGCGCCCCATGCCCGACATGCCGTGCGACCCCACCACAATCAGATCCGCGCCCCAGTCCTGAGCCTCATCAAGGATCGCGGCCTTCGGCTGGCCGTGGAGGATTCTCGCTTCCACCTTCATCTGATGCCCAACGAATCGTCCGAGCGCTTTGTCGATCGCGTACGGAGGTTGCGGGAAAGGCGGCAGAATCCTCGCCGGGTTGACCTCAGCCGGCTCACCTTCCGACTCGCTTACATACACGATGCGCACGATGCTGCCAGGCGGCCAGGGGCGAGCAGCCACCGCATCCGCGGCGGCTAGCCCGAAACAAGAGCCGTCAACGGCCAACAGAATCTTCATGGCGTTCACCTTCTTAGTCCTTTCCTGTCCGCTCGGGGCGCAAGGGTTGAGCCCATGCCGTCTGGCGGCCGTGCATCCAAAACTTAAATGCTTCCATGACGACCACCATAATCGAGGCCAAACCGAACGGCACGATCCACTCGGCCAGAGACACCGGCGCTATTCGCAACACGTTTTGGGCGGGAGGGAAGAACATCGCCAGGATGTGAATTCCTTGCGCGCACAGAACTCCACCGACCAGCATCCAGTTGCGCCGCAGCGGCACACGAAACGCCGAGACGTATTCGGACCGGCAATTGAAGACGTGATAGTTCACCATAAGAACCATCAGAAGAAGCAACCGGTTGCGGGCATCGAACTCGCTCAGGCCAAGGTAGTTCACGAGGAGATAGAAGTTGACGTAGGCAACCAACGCCATCGTCACGGCGGCCACCACCGTCTGCTGCACCATGAATCGGTTGAAGACTCCCTCCGTGGGCTTCCGTGGCGGTCTCGACATGGCCCCCGGCTCGCCGCCCTCGAAGGCGAGCGCTACATCCTGAATCCCGTTCGCCACCAGGTTGAGCCACAACAGTTGGACGGGCAGAAGGGGAAGCGGCATCCCGCTGAGCAGGGTAAGCGCGAACAGCAGTACTTCCGCCAAGCCGGTCGAGATGAGCAGGTAGGTGACCTTGCGGATGTTGTCGTAGGCAAAGCGGCCCTCTTCGACGCCAGCCTCGATCGACGCGAAGTTGTCGTCAGTGACGATGATGGAGGCCGTTTCCTTGGTCACGTCCGTGCCAGACCCCATGGCCACGCCAATGTTGGCCCGCTTGAGCGCCGGTGCGTCGTTCACACCATCGCCGGTGACGGCGACGAAGTGGCCCAGCTTCATCAGCGAATCAACAATTTGCAGCTTCTGCAGCGGACTGACGCGGGCAAACACGCGGCCCTGCTTCACGGTGTCGAGGAATAGAGGAACGTCCGGCGTGCCGATCTCGGCGAGGACTTGTCCCGTCACGACTTGTTCCCGAGTCACGTTGATTCCTACGGCGCGGGCGATGGCCAGCGCGGTGCCCGGATGATCCCCGGTCACCATCGCGACCTGGATTCCGGCCTCCTGGCATTTCTCAACCGCTGCGCGGACCTCAGTGCGCGGCGGGTCGATCAAGCCAGCGAATCCGGCCAATTCGAGAGGCGGCAAGTCTCGCTCGTCGAATCCGCGGCCCTGCGCCGGTTGTCGCACGATACCCGTGGCAATGGCCATCACGCGATGTCCGGATTCAGCGAGCTGAACGAGGGCATCTTCCGCTGCGGCCAAGTCCAACGCAACTCCGCCGCCCTGACCCGAGGCGTCCTGACCCGAGCCACCGCGACATCGGGCAAGCACCACTTCCGGTGCGCCTTTCACCGCGACGTGAATCTCCCCGCCGCGAAGAAAGAACGTCGCCGAATAGGCGCGCTCGGACTCGAAGGGGATTTCACCCAAGTGGCGAATGGCCACCACCTCCGCAGGATCGAGGTTCAGCCGGAGGGCCAGCCGCCAGAACGCCGCATCGACGGCGTCGCCCACGAACTCCCACTCCCCCTTCTCGAAGCGCGCGGCCGTTTCGCTGGCAATCATCGCCAAACGGCAGATTTCCTCCAGCCTCGGCCGTTCCGCTTCATCGATCTCCGCATTCACGGGAAACATGCCGGAGGCCGGCAGCCACATCGTTTGCACCGTTTGCTGGTTGAGCGTGAGCGTTCCGGTCTTGTCACTGGCAATGAAAGTACAACTGCCCAGCCCTTCGACGGCGGTCAACTTCCTGACGATTACGTTGCGCTTCGCCATGCGGCTGGTGGCAATGGAAAGCGCGACAGTCATCGCCACCGGCAGTCCTTCCGGAATCGCGGCGACCGCCAGAGCAATCGCCAGGAAGAAGACGTCGAAGGGCGGCATCCCCTGGGAGAGCGCGATGCCGCTCAGCAGCAGACAGACGGCCAGGGTCACCAGGCTCACCTGCCGGGCAAACGCCTCCATGCGAATCACCAGCGGGGGCTTGGCCGACTGCGACGAGGTGACGCTTTTCGCGATCTTGCCGACTTCCGTGCGGAGGCCGGTGGCGACCACAACACCCGTCGCGCGTCCAGTGGCGGCGACGGTTCCGGCGAACGCCATGTTCCTCCGATCGCTGACGGGCAACCGTTCGTCCAAGACCTCGGTCACCTTCTCGGCGGCCACGGATTCTCCCGTCAGAAGGGCTTCGTCGACTGCCAGGTTGCTGGCTTCCAGAAGGCGAAGATCGGCAGGGATCCGCGATCCCGACTCCAAGCGAACCCAGTCGCCGGGAACGATCTCCTCGGCCGGGAGGTCCACGAACACACCGTTCCGCTTGACGCGCGCAATCACGCGCAACAGTTGCTGTAGACTCGCGCTGCTGCGCTCGGCTTTCCATTCCTGATAAGTGCCGAGCCCGGCGTTGAGCAAAACGACGCCAAAGATAAAGCCGGCATCCGAGACATCTCCCATGAAGATGGCGATAAGGCCGGCCCCCAGCAGGACGTAGATCAAGGGGCTCAGGAACTGGTGCAGGAAGATCATGAGCAGGGTGGGAGGAGCCTTGCTCGGCAGCACGTTCCTCCCGAACTCACGCCGGCGTTCGGCCGCCTGATCGTCACGAAGCCCCTCCTGGGGGGCCTCCAGTCTTCTCAGCACTTCGGTTTCAGGCAGAGCATGCCAGTCGACCGCCGCAGGGGAGAACGCGGAGCCATTCGTATTGGCGGCGTTTCGAGCGGACGTCCAATTCATCGGTCAACCTCCACCGCACGCGCAGCGCGGGAAACAAGCTTCTGCGAAACACTGCCGGTAAACGCTCGCTCGATGGCGTTGCACCCCAACGAGCACAGGGCCCCAACCGGCGTGTTCGCCACATCGTAAGCCGGTTCGGCGACGGACACGACCAGGACGCTATTCCAGGCGTTCGGCAGGACTTCAATCATGGCATCCTTTGCCAAGCGATCTGTCGCAGGCGGTAAGCAATCGAAATGGCTTAAGCATAGGCGGGTGTCGGTAGCTAGCTGCTCGAAACTGTAGCGACACGCGCGAATTCCCGGTGGCGCTTGGCCGGGGCGAGGAGCACCGGAATTTTCGAGACCGCGGCCGGTCCGGCACTTCGCAATCGCCCAATCCCTGGTGATGCCGCATGAAGCACAACTACGCCTGCGTCCGTGACGAAGTGGCCCGCTTGCTGGTCGTCCCCCAGACGAACTCCGGCAACGAAGCCGTCGGGAATCGTAAGATTTTCCTCGACGATGCAGCGGCGTAGGTGGCAATGGCGGCCAATCGAAACGTTACTGAGTACCACCGAGTCCTCGACGCGGCTGTGGCCTTTAACGCGAACGCGCGGGGAAAGCACGCTACGCGCTACTTTTCCTCCCTCGACCACGCAGCCCGGCGACACGAGAGAATCTATGGCTGCACCGGCTTCACCGTCCTCTCCGCAAGAGAAGCGAGCCGGCGGAAGAGCGGGACTCGCACCTCGAAGCGGCCAGTCCACATCGTCCAGCGAGAATCGCGGGCCGCGACCGAGCAGGTCCATATTGGCTTCGAAGTATGCATCCAACGTGCCGACATCGCGCCAATAGCTGACGGCGCCGCCAGGGCTGGCGGAAAGATCGTAGGCGCAAACCGTCCGGCGTCGAAGGAGTTTCGGCAGCACATCATGGCCGAAGTCGTGACCCGAGTCCGGGTCCTCGGCGTCCTCCTGCAGCGCGGCCAGCAGGACCGGCGTCGAGAAGAGGTAGATCCCCAGCGACGCCATGCAGCGGCTTGGGTCAATCCAGGAACGACGGCCCTCGCCCGCGGGTGGCTTCTCCGCGAAGGCCGTGATCCGGTGCTGAGCGTTCATCGTGACGATGCCGAAACGCTTCGCTTCGCGAGGGTCGATGTGAGTGGTGGCCAGCGTCACATCTGCCCGGAGCCCGATGTGTTGGGCCAACATCTCCCGGTAATCCATCTTGTAGACGTGGTCCGCCGCCAGAACCAGCGTATACGGTGCTGCTTCCTCAGCGATCGTCGCCATGTTCTGATACACCGCATCGGCGGTGCCGAGATACCAGGTCTCGCGATTGCGCCTCATCGGGGGCAGAATCTCAACAAACGCCCCTAACTCGGGCG
>JALHNI010000159.1 GCA_022843605.1 Bryobacter sp. | reverse complement strand
GCTCTTCCGATCGCGCTATACGCCCGCAAAGGAGAAATAGATGCCGCGTTGGATGCTGGGTGTCGCGTTTATTGCTGGCCTGTTGCCGGGAGGAATCCTGTATTGGATGTCACGACCTGCGGTGCCGGCTGTTTTACCTCCTGTGAGTATCGATCGGAAGACCGTCGCGGTTCCTTCACCCCCTCCACCGTCCACCGAGTCCGACGTGAAAGAGAAGCCTCGCGAAGGCACTGCGCGCCGCGCGCCGACCGCTGTTTTCGATGTCGCCGAATTGGGCAGAATGTTGGCCGAACGTAGCCATCAGCTTGAAGCGGCCCAGGGGGCTCAGGCGGATCTCACCCGCCAATTGCGTGAACTCGAAGCCAAGATGGACGCACTGGTTCAGGAAGAAGCCAAACGCAAGACGGCAGAGGCCGAACTGCGCGAACAGCTGGTGCTGGCGCAGAAAGAGGCCGAGGCCGCCAAGAACGCAGCTCAGTCGCGGGAGGCAACCCTGCGAGAGACTGAGGCGGCGAACCAGCAGTTGCGAAAGCAGGTGAGTGAGATCAACCAGCGCTCGGTACGCCGGCGTCAAACGGGTACGGAATTGGAGGAGCTTGGCCGGAGGAGGGAGAGCTATCTGAACAACATCCTGGGCCGTTATCGGGAAGCGACCGACCTGTTTCGTACGATGTCCCTCAGAATTGACAACCCGAGGGACACCGGGTCACCGTTCAGCAACGATCTCTCACGAATTCAGCAAGCCATTCAACTGGCTGACGAGGACTTACGGCAGTTACGCGTATTGAATGCACAAGCTGCACGCCTACAGAAGGAGCTGAATTAGTGTTTACACGGCGAGCCTTGCTGGCCACGAGTCTTCCGCTTGTCGCGAGCGAGCTCTTTGATGGGCGCTCGATTCGCGGTTGGCGCGCCACGGGCGGAGGGGCGTTTCCTGAACGGTGTTGGACGGTAGAGGACGGTTGCATCAAGGCACTGGTGTCGAAGCCTGCCTTTCAAGACATCCGCACCGTCGAGGAGTTCGGTGACTTTGAGCTTGATTTCGAGTGGCGGATCTCTCCGAATGGCAATTCCGGCGTGAAGTATTTGATTTATCGCGAAGATACTTTTCGTGCGCCGGGCACAGCCGAGTTTCACGCTCGGGGACGTGGCTTCGAGTATCAAGTTACGGATGATGCGGCGGCCCGCACGGACCTGGAAGAGGCTGGTGCTCTTTATGGATTTCTGGCACCTTCCGTACGCAAGGCGCGGCCAGTGGGCGAGTTCAATCGTGCCCGCATCGTTCGGCGAGGTACGTTGGTGGAGCATTGGCTTAACGATTCACGGGTGGTGTCCGTTGACTTAGGGGCGGCCGAAACGCTGGAGCGCATGCGACAACGCCGCGTGCCGGCTGAGTTCCCGCGCCGCTCGCCCATCGTCCTGCAGAACCATTCTTCCGAGGCCTGGTTTCGCCACCTGCGCATTCGAGCGCTCTGACAGTATAGTGTGAGGGTGGACTTCACACGTCGTCAGCTTCTGTTCGCCTCTGGTGCGTTCGCCGCACAGCATGCACCTTCGAAGCGCCCGAATGTCCTTCTGATTGTCTCCGACGACCAAGGCTGGGGTGACCTGAGTGTGCATGGCAATACGAACCTGAAGACGCCACATATTGATTCTCTGGCCCGAGACGGGGCGCTCTTCGAGCGCTTTTATGCTTGCCCCGTTTGTGCTCCGATGCGGGCGGAGATGCTCACCGGCCGTTACCATGCCCGGGGCGGCGTTCGGGGCGTTAGTACGGGCGCAGAACGTCTCAATACCGATGAGCTCACGATCGCACAGGTCTTCAAGCGCGCCGGCTACCAGACTGGTATTTTTGGCAAATGGCACAACGGTAGCCAGCCCCCGTATCATCCGAACTTTCGTGGCTTTGATGAGTTCTATGGCTTCACTTCAGGCCATTGGGGCCAGTACTTCACCCCGGAGTTGGACCACAACGGCAAGATGGTACGCGGGAAGGGATACATCATTGACGATCTGACGAACCATGCCATTGAATTTATTGGAGAGAATCGACAGAAGCCATTCTTTTGTTACTTGCCCCTCAATAGTCCGCACTCACCGATGCAGGTTCCGGATCGCTTCTACAACCGGATTAAGCCGAACTCGTTAAAGCTTCGCGCCGCGGGTCCCGCGCCGGAGGACCTCTCATTCACACGGGCCGCGCTAGCAATGTGCGAGAACATCGATTGGAATGTCGGCCGTTTACTGAGTAAGTTGAGTGAGTGGAAGCTCGCAGACAATACGATTGTAGTTTACTTGAGCGACAATGGCCCGAATAGTTGGAGATGGAATGGCGGGATGAAGGGGCGGAAAGGCAGCACCGACGAAGGCGGCGTGAGAGTTCCGTGTCTGATGCGTTGGCCGAGACAGATTACTCCAGGATCGAAGGTAACCCGGATCGCCGCGGCTATTGACTTACTGCCGACACTGAGCGACCTGGCTGCGGTGGAGATTTCCGCAAGTAAGCCACTCGATGGACGAAGTCTGAAACCGCTGTTGACCGGTAAGGCGGTCGCTTGGCCGGATCGGAGGATCTTCTCCCAACAGAATAGGAAGGTAAGCGTGCGGACTCAGCAGTATCGGCTGGATGCGGACGGGCTACTGTTTGATATGGTGGCCGACCCTGGACAGACGCGAGACGTGGCAGGTGCGGTTCCGGGAGTTACTGCCGAGTTGCGGGCCGCGGTGGACGACTTCAAACGACAGGTCTTTCCGTTGGTGGGGCCAGACGACCGTGCATTTCCGGTTGGGTATTCCGGCAGCACATGGCTTCCGGCGCGGGACGGCGTGGGACACGGTGGCATCGAGCGCAGTGCAAAGGCGCCGAATTGTTCATTTTTCACGCATTGGACTTCCAAGAATGACCGCATTACCTGGGATGTCGAGGTGCTACAGGGTGGTACTTACTCGGCGGAACTTTACTATACATGCCCGGCAGATGAGACCGGATCGACGATCGAGCTTGCTTTCGGTGCGACGAAGTTACTCGGCAGGATCGATATTCCGTTTGACCCTCCTCTGGAAGGTGCGCGACAAGATCGAGTCGATCGAGGGCAGGAGTCCTTCGTCAAGGACTTTCGTCCGCTGCGGTTGGGTTCGATCCGGTTGGAGAAGGGGCGAGGCCCGATGACTCTGCGCGCAGTTGATATTCGAGGGAAGCAAGTTGCCGACGTGCGCTATCTCATACTGAGGAGGTCCACAACATGACCAGAAGAATCGCGATTGGAGGAGCCGTAACGAGTGCGAACTACCTATTCGCCAAGGCCTCCCAGCCAAAGACGCCAGTGAACTTTGCCGTTCCCGCGCACGCGTGTGATTGCCATACCCACATCTTTGGAGCGTATCCGCTGTTCGCCGGACGCGGCTATACGCCCGAGGCGGCGCTTCCCGCTGAGATGGCGGCGTTTCACCGGGCTCTGCACATCGAGCGCGTGGTAATTGTTACGCCCAGCATCTACGGAACGGACAATACCGCATCGCTCGACGGGATCAAGGCGCGGGGGAGGAATGCCCGCGGCGTCGCGGTGATCGATGAACGCACCTCGGAGCGTGACCTCGACGAGCTACACGAGGGTGGCTTTCGCGGGATTCGGTTGAACCTCAGCAATGGACCGCGCAGCAGTGTGCCGCCTGGGGAACGTTTCCAGGCTGCGGCGAAGCGGATTGCGGCGCGGGGTTGGCATCTTCAGATGAACGTCGCACCCACGGTGGTTACCGGCATTAAAGATCTGGTGTTGGCCTCGCCCGTGCCAGTGGTCTTTGACCATTTCGGCGGTGCCAGCATGTTGAAGGGGGTTGACCAACCTGGCTTTAGCGACTTAGTCGAACTGGTGCGTTCGGGTAAGGCTTACGTCAAGATTTCAATCTCCGGGGCGAACATTGGGCTACCCTTTGGTGGCGCTTCGCCTCTCGCGAAAGCGTTGATTGCGGCGAATGCGGACCGCATTCTTTGGGGCACCGATTGGCCTCACCCCGATGCCGCCTCTGGCCGGAAAGCTACTGAAGTTTCGCCGCTCAAGCAAGTGGACGATGGTGAAGTGTTGAACCAACTGCCGTTGTGGGCCCCGGACGCTGTCACCCGGCAGAAGATCCTTGTGAACAATCCAGCGCGCCTTTACGGCTTCTGAGTGAGCCGGCGGCGAGCTTCGAACACCGTTTCGACTGCGTGAGGCCCGATGGCGGTGAGATGTCCCATCTTCCGGCCCGCGCGCGGCTCGCGCTTGCCGTAGAGATGCAGCGCTGCGCCAGTAGCCAGCGCGGCGGCCCAGTCCGGTTCGCCCGTGTCCCAGGCATCGCCCAGGAGATTTGCCATGGCACCCGTCCCGCGGAGGTACTCCGGCTGCAGGGCCGGAAGGTCGCAGACCATCCGAAGCTGTAACTCGAATTGGCTTATGGTGCAAGCCTCGATTGTCAGGTGACCGGAGTTATGCGTGCGCGGGGCGATTTCATTGACGAGATACGCGCCATCGGTTGTTTCAAAGAACTCCACACACATGACACCCACGACATCTAGCTCTTCGAAGATTCGTCTGGCGATTTCGATGGGTGGGCCGGCCACGGTGACAGGTCCTTGCGAAACATCCAGGATATGATTCGCGTGGGCGTTCTCCATCACGCCGAAGTGAAAGAATTCGCCCCTGACACTGCGTCCGCCCACCACCGAGACTTCGCGACGGAACGGGATGAACTCTTCCAGGATCAACGGCTGGGGGCGGACGGCCGCGAAGGCCTCCCGGGCCTGTTGCAGGCTAGCAACCTTCTGCTGGCCCTTGCCGTCGTAGCCGAAGGCCGCTGTCTTGAGGACGGCAGGGTAAGGGAAGTCCTCCAGGTCCGCGGGCGAATACACGGGCCGGAAGGGGGTAACCGGGATGTCATGGCCTCGAAGGAAGGACTTCTCGCGAATGCGATTCTGGGTGATGTGCAGGACGTTTCCCGCCGGGCGGACAATAGTGACCGCTTCGGCTGCCGCGGCGCATTCGGCAGCAACATTTTCGAACTCAAAGGTGAGCACATCCACGGTGCGGGCGAATTCCGCAACCTTCTCGGCGTCATCGTAGGAACCGACAGTCTCCTGGTCGGCGACAGCTCCGGTGGGCGAACCTGCCTCTGAGGAGTAGACGTGAATACGATAGCCCATCCGGCGCGCGGCCAATGCGAGCATACGCCCGAGTTGACCCGAGCCAAGGATGCCAAGCGTGCTTCCGGGAGCGATCACGGCAGGGTGGAGTCGAGCACGGTCTGCGTCTGCTCTTCACGGAAGGCAGTCAGCTTCGCGGAGAGTGCCGGGTCCCGCAAGGCCAATATTGAGATGGCCAACAGGCCGGCGTTCGTGGCGCCCGCGCGTCCGATCGCCATGGTGCCGACCGGAACGCCGCCGGGCATCTGCACGATGGAGAGTAGCGAATCCTGTCCCTTGAGTGCGTGGCTTTCGACGGGCACGCCCAGCACGGGAAGGACCGTGTGTGCGGCCACCATTCCCGGCAGGTGGGCCGCGCCGCCGGCTCCGGCAATGATGACTTGAATTCCACGACCAGCGGCCTCCTTGGCGTACTGCGCCATGAAGTCCGGGGTGCGGTGGGCGGAGACGACGCCGCATTCGTGCTCAACGCCGAAACGAGTGAGGATCTCGTCGGCGTGCCGCATCGTCTCCCAGTCCGACTTGCTGCCCATGATGACAGCCACCAGTGGACTCGCCACCGGGTTACTGTCCCTGGCCGAGAGAGTATCCGCGTTGGTCGTCGTAATAGAACAGGCCTTCGCTCTTGATGATGTTGAAGCCGCCGTCGACGAAGCTGGTGTAGAGGGCCAGGATGTCGCGGGGAGTGATCTGGGTACGGTCGCCTTCGAAGCGGCAACGCCACTGGTCGGCCTTGACGACATCCGCGCCGCCGCCTGGGTAGACCTTAGTGCCGCGGTTCGAGATGAAGACCAGCTTCAGCTTGTCGGTGCCGAGCTTTTCGATCTTCTGGCCAAGTTCGTTGGCATCGCCTTCGTAGTTGACGAAGATGTCAACGCCGGATTGTTCAATCTTGTCGTAGTGGGGGTAAGCGGGTTCGGGAAGCTTAGGGAGGGCCTTGTACTCGACAGCCTTAAGCTTTTCGGGCATCTGGCCGAGACGATCGACGACGGCCTGGGCAAATTCCTTGGTGCCGACTTTGGTCTTGGATACACCTTCCTGGAAGATGTCGTAGGTGTGAACTCCGTCTTCGAGCGTCTTGAGCCAGGCGTTGTGGACGCGGGCGGCAATCTCAGGCTGGCCGATATGAGCGAGCATCATCACGCCGCCAAGCAGCAGGCCCGACGGGTTGGCGAGGTTCTGGCCGGCGCGGCGCGGGGCAGAGCCATGGATCGCTTCAAACATCGCGTATTCCATGCCGACGTTGGAGGAACCGGCCAAGCCAACGGAACCGGCGATCTGGGCGGCGACGTCCGAGAGAATGTCGCCATAGAGGTTCGGCATGACGATCACGTCGAAGATTTCTGGCGTGTCGGCGAGCTTGGCGGCGCCGATGTCGACGATCCAGTGCTCCTGTTCAATCTCGGGATATTGCTTGCCCAACTCATCGAAGACCTTATGGAACAGGCCGTCGGAGATCTTCATGATGTTGTCTTTGGTGAAGCAGGTCACCTTTTTGCGGCCGTTCGCCTTAGCGTATTCAAAGGCGTACCGAACGATACGTTCGGTACCTCGGCGGGTGATCAGCTTCAGACTTTGGGTCACGTCGGCCGAGAGCTGATACTCAATGCCGGCATAGAGGTCTTCTTCGTTCTCGCGGACGATCACAACATCCATCACGGGGTGCTTCGTATCGACGTAGGGGTGATAGGAGACGCAGGGGCGAATGTTGGCGTACAGGCCGAGCATCTTTCGCGTCGTCACGTTGAGGCTCTTGAATCCGCCGCCTTGCGGGGTGGTGATCGGCGCCTTGAGAAAGACCTTGGTGCGGCGCAGGCTGTCGATGGAGCTCTGTGCAATACCGGAGGAATTGCCGCTCAGATAAACCTTTTCGCCGATTTCGATGGTTTCGATATCCAGTTGAGCGCCAGCGGACTCGAGGATGTGAAGGGTCGCGGCCATGATTTCCGGACCGATGCCGTCGCCGTGAGCGACCGTGATTGGAGTTTTAGTTGCCATAAGTTAAACGACTCTTTAATGTATCAGGCTATCAAAGGCCTTGGCTCGCCCGTCCAACAATGTGCGGAAGCAGCAGGCCTCCGCGTACCGGGAGATCCTCCTGGAGGATCCTGTCAAAACCAGCCTGAGCAATCATATCGCCAGTTCGGCGGGTGGGGTGACAGCCCAACAAGGCGCAGGCAGGCCGCAGCAGATGCTGCAGACAGAGACGGCCCGCGGTGGGTGCGGCAACGTGTTCGATGTAGACGAACGTTCCGCCCGGCTTCAGCACGCGCCGGACCTCGGCCAGTGCGCGGGCGGGGTCGGCGACCGAGCAGAGAACCAGCGTGCTGACAACGGCGTCCAGGGAGGCGTCGGGTAGGGGGATTGCTTCGGCCGACCCGGCCAGCAGCGGACCGGGTGCTCCACGCTTTTGCAAACCCTCACGCATCGCCTGGCTTGGTTCCAGCCCAGTCCAGTGGGCGTCTGTCAGGTAAGGCAGATTCGTGCCAAGACCCGGACCCAGTTCCAGTACGCGACCGCGCAGTGGTGCAATCCATTGGCGTTTGGCCGCGGCGAGCTCTTTCTCGATCCTTTCGCCGAACCGTTCCATCGCCCAGGCGGCCAGTCGTTCCATAATCATAAGAATGCCTCGTTCCTGGTCGATCGTGTTTCCCTTGTTGAGTGCCCTCCTGTTGGGGCAAGAGCATACGCCTCAAAACGAAAAGAATCCGCTGGCGGGTAAACCGGAGGCGATCGCCGAAGGCCAGAAGCTTTTCGGCCAGGCCTGTCAGGCTTGCCACGGCGGCAATGCCGCGGGCAGCGAGCGTGGACCGGCGCTTTCGACTGGCGTTTTCCGCCATGGCGCGAAAGACGGCGAGATTTTCTTGAACATTCGCAACGGCATCGCCGGCACGCAGATGCCTCCGTTTTCACGTTTGACGATTGATCAGGGTTGGCAGATCGTCAGCTATCTGCGCAGCCTGAACCTGTCCGGCGCGAAATCGGGCGAGAAGGTGGCTGGCGATTCACTAGAAGGGCGCAGGCTCTTCTTCGGCAAGGCGGGTTGCGCGGGCTGTCATGAGGTGAACGGCCGCGGGGGGATCGTCGGCCCCGACCTGTCCGCGGCGGCGGCCACCCCGGCCGATGCGCTCATGCAAAAGATCCTCGACCCCAGTAGGGCGCCTGAAGACGAGGGTCGCCGGGCGGGGATCGGTGTCGTCAATGTAACCCTGAAGGACGGAACCAAGGTCCGCGGGGTGCGCCGCAACGAGGATACCTTCTCATTGCAACTGACTGATGTCGCCGGCAAACTGCATTTACTCGACAAGACAAACATCAGTGAGCGGCGCGACGAACCGACTTCCCTAATGCCCGCCGGCTACGCCCAACGTCTCACGGCTGCCGAGCGCCAGAATCTCGTAGCTTTCCTTAAGGTCCAGCAGGGCCGTGACTTTGCCGAGACCATCCAGGCCCCCGCCGTTCCTGGCGGCCTGACCTACGAGCGCATCCGCAATTCCGCCTCCGAGCCGCACAATTGGCTTACCTATTGGGGCGACTATGGTGGCAAGCATTTCACCACCCTGAGCCAGATCAACGCCGCCAACGTGAAGAGTTTGCAGGCCCGCTGGGCCGTGCAGATGCCCGGTGACACGGTGCTGCAATCGACGCCGATCGTCGTGGACGGAATCATGTACACGGCCGGCATGCCGGGTCAGGTTTTTGCGTTGGATGCCAGAACGGGACTGCAGATTTGGAAGTATCAGCGGCCGCAGAAAGTGGTGAACACCTTCGAGAGCAATCGTTTCAACCGCGGCGTGGCCGTGCTTGGGAACCGGGTATTCTTCGGCACGCTGGACGCGGCGCTGGTCGCTCTCGACGCCCGCACGGGCCGCCCACTGTGGGAGACGCAGGTGGCGAATACCATGGAGGGCTATAGCATTACGGTGTCGCCGCTGGCGGTGAAGGACAAGATCATTGTTGGAGTGGCGGGTGGGGAGCACGGCATTCGCGGCTTCCTCGACGCTTACGACGCGGCCACCGGCAAGCGGGTCTGGCGTTTCAATACGGTGCCTGGTCCGGGCGAGTTCGGGCATGAGACCTGGAAGGGCGATAGCTGGAAACTGGGCGGCGCGCCGACCTGGCTGACCGGCAGTTATGACCCGGAACTCGACACGATCTATTGGGCCACGGGCAATCCTGGACCCGACATGGACGGCGAAATTCGCAAGGGAGACAATCTCTTTTCCTGCAGCGTGGTGGCGCTCGATCCGCAAACTGGCCAGCGCAAGTGGCACTATCAGTTCACGCCAAATGACAGCCACGATTGGGACGCGAATCAGGATCTGGTCCTGGCTGACCAGATGATCGACGGCAAGCCGCGCAAGTTGCTCCTGCAAGCCAACCGGAACGGCTTCTTTTACGTCCTCGACCGCACCAACGGCAAACTGTTGCTGGGGAAAAACTACGTCCGGCAGACATGGAATCAGGGTTTCGAGGCAGATGGCCGGCCGAAGGTGATTCCGAATTCCGATTCGACCCCCGAGGGTCGCGTTGTGTTCCCGACGCTGGTGGGCGGCACGAATTGGCAGAGCCCTTCCTACGATCGCAGCACGGGCCTGCTGTACGTCGTCTACAACGACGGGGCGCAGCGCTTCATCCGCGAGAAGAGCACTTACGAGCCTGGTAAAGCATATTGGGGCGGAAGGGCCATGCCGGCCGGCGACGCGCCGATTCCCGGAATCAAGGCGATCGATACGGCGACGGGCACCACCAAATGGGACTACAGACTTTCGCAGGGTTCGCTGGGTGCCGGGGTGCTGGCGACCTCGACGGGACTGCTATTCTCGGCCACGGCGGAGGGTAACCTGATCGCGCTGGAGTCGGGAACAGGGAAGTACCTGTGGCGAGTGCAGACTGGAGCGGCGATCGGATCGTCGCCCATGAGCTACGCGGTGGATGGAAAGCAATTTATCGCTGTCTCCGCCGGTCAAGTTTTGTATAGTTTCGCCCTGCCGGAGTAATCATTTTCATGAAGCATAAGATTGTTTCCCTCGAAGTTCTGGATATTCGCTATCCCACTGTTCGTCTTGGTATGGCCGGCTCTGATCCGCGTCATCTAGCCCCGAACTATTCCTGCGCGATCCCCATTTTGCGGACCGATACCGGACTGGAGGGCAGGGGACTGATCTTCACCATCGGAGACGGTACTCAGATTCAGGTTGCCGCCGTCGAAGCCTTGCGACGGTTCGTCGTCGGCCGTTCGCTCGACGAGTTCATCGACGAACCAGGACTGTTCGCTCAGGCACTCACGGAACACCACCAACTGCGTTGGCTGGCCCTGGGGACCTATCGCATGGCCGTGGGCGGCATCATCAATGCCATGTGGGATCTGTGGGCGAAGAGTGAAGGCGTGCCGATGTGGCGATTGCTGACCAGCCTGCCGCCCGCGAAGATCGTCCAGTGCATCGACTTCCACCATCTGCGCGACGCGCTTACCGAGGACGAGTTACTCGAGATGCTGGAGCGGCAAGTGCCGCAGCGCGCAGCGAATTTGGAGCGCCTGCAGCAGCGGGGGCCGAAGGTCTACAGCACGGCCGGCTGGTCGGGCCGGCCACTCGAAGAGGTCAGCCAGCTTTGCCGAAGCCTCTACCAGGCCGGTACGCGCGCGTTCAAAGCTAAGGTAGGCCGCGGGCAACAGTACGATCGCCAGCGGGCCCTCGACGAAGACCGGCGCATGATGAATACGATTCGCGAGGCCACCGGGCCGGACGCGCTGCTGCTGACCGACTCGAACCAGAATCTGGGTGATTGGAAGAACGCCGCTGCCTATATGCGGGAGTTGGCCGAGTTTCAGATTCTATTCATCGAAGAGGCCATCGCGGCGAACGACGTTCTGGGCTATATCGAGTTGCGGAAGGCGCTTGCTCCCGCGGGCATTGGCGTAGCCGGTGGCGAACAGGCGCCCGATGCGATCACCTTCAAGCAACTGCTTGCCGGCGGCGGGTTGACGCATTGCCAGATCGATGGCGCACGCGTGGGCGGCGTGAACGAACTGTTCGCCATTGTGGCGATGGCCGCCAAGTACGGTGTGCCGGTGTGTCCGCATAGCGGCGGAATCGGACTCGGCCAGTTGGTGGGCCCGATGTCGGTGTTTGACCAAGCCTGGTTTGGCAGCGAGGGCCGGCTACTGGAGTATCTGGAGTTCCTGCAGCAGGGCGTTTTCGAGCATCCGCTTGAGGTCCGGGACGGGCACTACGTTCTGGGTTCGGCCCCGGGCTGGGGCCTAGAGATGAAACCGGATTTCGTCGCAAGGTATCGCTATCCCGACGGTGCGGACTGCGCCAACAGCGAAGAGTCCGACCGGGTTGCCGCCGCCCAACCGGGCGCGCCGCCTTACGCCAAGTATTGGGCTTAGCCGGTTTTCCAAACGGTCTGGATCGCCTGTTCCACTTGTAGCTGTTGTAGCTGGAGGCACTTGTCCCGGTGCACGGCATAGTCCAGGAAAGCACGGATCGCCGCGCGTTGTGCGGGAGAAAAGAGGCGCGCAAGTTGCTGCAATCGGTCGATCGTGGGAGGTCGACCGGGCGGGTCATCGTCCTCTGGCAGGCTGGGGCACAGGGAGTAGACGGTAAACTGCAAGGTGATGTTGTCGAGAGCGGGGTCCTCGATCGCACGGCTCATGAAGGCTGGCAAGAACGCGTGAACGGCGGTGTCAGTGAGTAGCCCGGGGCCGCGTCTCAAATCGATGAATGACGCGGGGATCTCATCCCATGACCTTCGCTGCAGGGTGACTCGCAGTTCGGTACATTCCTCGCAGGGGCAATCGTTCACAACGCCGAAACACCGCACGGGAGGGAAGGCTTCGCGAATCCGTTCGATCAGCAGCTTTGAATGAGAAGAGATCAATTTTTCAGGATACCGTAGGGGAGTATGAGCCAACGGCGCTCCTTACCGATGCTGCTGATTCTGTTTGCGTGCGGACTGAGAGCCCAAGTGGAGCAGCATCTTAGTTGGTTACCACCCGAGACGGAAACCTTGATCGTTGCCGCCCAGCCGTTTACCATCGGGCCCAGGGCTGATTTCGACACTCCGACCCTGACGCTCAGGGAAATCGCGGTCTCTCTAATTGCCGATTTCCCAAGTGTCCGGGCTCAGCTTGCGGGGCGCGAGATCCGGTGGGCTTTCACTGGTGTCATCGAATTCAACGAGTTGACTGGCTTCGGGATTTCCACGACAAAATCGCTGACGGTGATCCGCTTCGGAGCCGTGCTTCCTCAAAGCATCTTTGGCCCCCAGTCTGGCCCAGTCGTAAGCGGGTTTCGAGTCGCCTCCTTCAAGTCGATCCGGGAAGGATCCTTGCGTAGTCGTCCGGAAACGGTGGAGCTGCATGCTGTCCAAACGGCACCGGATACGCTCGTGCTGGCCACGAGTCTAGATGTTCTGCGATTGGCGCTGGAGAGGCGCGAGTCCGGCGTAACGGTTCGCGACCTCTCCGGTCTGCCCGAGTGGCAACTGGTTGACCCCAATGTTCCCGCGTTCGCGATTCGACATCACCGGCGTTTGAGAGAAGACGAACCGCTCCAGGAGGCGACGGGTTTGGTTTACAACGCATCCTCCGGGCCATCCCAGCGAGTCGTGTTTCTGACGAACGGTCAAAGCGAACTGACCGCGTTCGCCGGGGAGTTGGAAGATGTGCGCCACGGGAGAACGGTAAAGGTGGCGCGGGTTGCGCCTGGGCTGATTACGGCCGATTTGCCGTTGAAGGCTGATGACGAGGATGGCCGGGCGGCTTTCACCCTTTGGCTGTTGGTTGGTCTGGGCTACGACGTCTCGATCTGAACCGCTGTCGCGCGCTTGCCAAGTTTCTTGAGTGATTTGGCCACCTTGGCACGGTCCTCGGGCGAGAGAACCTCGGCTAGCCCCTCCATTTGTTGCTCGTGCTCGGCGAAGACCCGCTGAATCAGTTCCCGTCCGGCCGGCGTAAGGTCAACGTGGCGAATGCGGCGGTCATCGGGGCATTCCGCGCGGGTCACCAAGCCCTTCTCTACCAGGCGCTCCACCGCGGTACTGATCGAGCCTGGAGTGAGAAAGACCTTGGGTCCAATGATGTTGACGGGAAGTCGGCCTTTGTGGAGCAGCACTTCCAACACACGGAAGTCGGAATCGCCGAGGCCGCTGCCGGCGATCGTGCGGGCCGTCACCGCCATCAGCGCGTGGTGCGCTTTCATCAGGATCAACCAGAGATGGACGCCGGTGACATTCTTCATGCGGATTTTGAAACCTTCGTCAATATATTGACATCAATAGGATTGACGCCAATCAATATGATAGCGCAGAAACGAGTAAACCAGATGAGCGACATTGCAGCCTTTGACCAGAACCTGAACGAGAAAGTGCTTACCGGCAACGCCATGGAAGGCTTTGAACAATACTATGCCGAAGACGTCGTGATGCAGGAAAACAACGACGCGCCCTTTGTGGGCAAGAACGTAAACCGAAAGCGAGAGATCGAGTTCTTCGACTCGATCGCGGAATGGCATGGCGGCAAGGTGGAAGAGTCAGCCGTCAACGGCGATACAACTTTCGGACAATGGTGGCTAGATGTCACGTTCAAGAACGGCTATCGCTACACCAATACTCAGGTCGCAGTACGGAAGTGGAAGGACGGGAAGATCGTGCATGAACGCTTCTTCTATAACAAAGCCTAAGGTGGACCTGACCTAGGGTGAAGCAGAATTGCGTGGCGCGGATCCGGCAGCGATTCGCGCTTCTGTTTTTAGGGGAGTGGCAGGATGGAAATCGGAATCGATAGTTTTGTCGAGATCACGCCGGATCCGGCGAGTGGGAAGACAATGTCTCCTGTCGACCGGATGCATGACTTGTTAGAAGAGATTGAATTTGCGGACCAAGTCGGGCTGAGCGTCTTCGGGATCGGCGAACATCACCGGTAGGAGATTCTCGCTTCGGCGCCCGCGGTGATTCTGGCCGCGGCCGCGGCACGGACGAAGCAGATTCGGCTGGCGAGTGCGGTTACGGTGCTTAGTTCCGATGATCCCGTGCGTGTCTTTCAGGACTTCGCCACGCTCGATCTGGTCTCGCAGGGGCGCGCGGAGATTGTAGCCGGACGCGGTTCGTTCATTGAGTCGTATCCGCTGTTCGGATATGACCTAAACGACTACGACTCGCTCTTCTCTGAGAAGTTGGGGCTCCTGTTGAAGTTGCGCGAAGGTGCTGAGGTGCACTGGTCCGGAAAGCATCGTGGCGCTTTGACGGGGCAGGGCGTTTACCCTCGGCCGGTGCAGAATCCGCTGCCGGTCTGGTTGGGGGTAGGCGGAACGCCGCAGTCGTTTGTACGCGCGGGAACCCTGGGACTGCCGCTGATGGTGGCAATCATCGGAGGCGAGCCGCATCGTTACCGGTCTCTGGTGGACCTCTATCGCGAATCGTTCCTGAAGGCTGGGCATCCCGAGCACGGAATGCGGGTGGGCGTCCACGCGCACGGCTTTGTAGGTGACACCAATGGGCAGGCGGCGGACGACCTTTATCCCCACTATGCGCATACGTTCAGCAAGATCGGGCGGGAGCGCGGCTGGCCTCCCATGACGCGGTCGCGTTTTGATGAGGGATTGCGCCCATCCGGGTCGTTGTTCGTCGGCGACGCGGATACCGTGGCGGAGAAACTGCTGCGGATGGATGACTCGCTTGGTGGTGTTTCGCGGGTGACCATCATGCTGACGGCCGGAACAGTTCCGCACGCAAA